>JANQEL010000017.1 GCA_028278345.1 Myxococcota bacterium | reverse complement strand
GCGCGCTTCGTGACCGAGTTCGAGGTCGAGCACATCATCGTGAGCCCGAGCCGTCGCGGGGCCGTCGAGGTCGAGCAGGCCTACCTCGAATTCGTTGTCCTGCCCAACCTCCACGTGAAGACGGGCGCGATCCTCATGCCCCTGGGCATCATCAACCTCACCCACGAGCCCCCGACCTTCTACGGAGTCGAACGCCCGCTGGTCGATCGCACGATCATTCCGTCGACCTGGTGGTCCGCGGGTATCCAGCTCACCCATCGCCTCGAAACGGGGATCGAGTACGACCTGATGGTGAGCGAGGGGCTGAAGACGCAGGATCCGACCTCGGTCGCGAATGCCCAGCCCTTCAATATCCGCCTCGGCAAGCAGAAGGCCTCGTTCGCCGACGCCTTCGACCCCGCCATCACCGGGCGGATTCGCTACAGCGGGATCCCCGGCCTCGAGCTCGCGGTCTTCGGGCAGTACCAATTCGATCTCGATCAGAGTGCCGACGACTCGTACGCCGACGATGCGACGCTGTTCGGGGCAAACATCATCTACGGCTGGCGCAACTTCGAGTTTCGCGGCCTATATGCCCGCTGGGATCTCTACGGCGAACTGGCGGCTGACGCCGAACAGGACGTCCAGCAGGGCGGCTACGTCGAACTCTCCTACAAACCGATCGAGAAGTTGGGCGTCTTCGTGCGGCAGAGCATCTGGTCGCTCGAGACGAGCCTCGAGAACATGCAGACCGACATCGGATTGAACTGGTGGCCGTACAGCAACATCGTCTTCAAGTTCGACTATCAGTTCCAGAACGAGGATGCCGGCGACGTGGACGGGTTCAATCTCGGCATGGGGTACCAGTTCTGAGCGCGCCCTTCGGCGTGTTCGAAGTCGACGGTGTCGATCCCGCGTCGGGGCCAACGCCGGATCCGCAGCTTCGGGAGTTGCTCTCGAAGCACGCCGTGCTCCGCCTGCCCATGCCGCGTGCTCTCGAAGACGAGGAGCTGCAGACCGTGGCGAGTCGCTTCGGGCCGATCAAGGATCCCGTCGCGCGCACCAAGACCGGTGAGCGCCTGCACTACGACCAACGGCGACAGATCATCGACTCGGGTTTCGTGATGACCGACGAGGTTCGCGAGAAGTTGGGCGATCTCCAGTTCGGTGGGCTCGACGACGAGCGCCCCGGGCTCTTCGAGACCTACCACTGCGACGACACCTACACGGCAGAGCCCGCGTGGGCCACGGTGCTGCACGCCCGCGCGCTCCCGCCGAGCGGGGGAGGGCCGACCTGCTTCATCGACATGCGCGATGCCTATCGGCAGCTCCCCGGCGATGAGCGCGATGCCCTGCGTGGCCTGCAGGTTCGCTACGCGTACAACAACGAAGACGCCTTCCCGCCGCGGCGCGCCGCGCGCGGGCCGAATGACGTGCTCGAAGAGGTGCTGCATCCCCTCGTGCGCACCCATCCGATCGCCGGAAGCCTCGCGCTCTTCATCGACCTCGATCGCGCCAGGTACATCGAGGGGATGGACGTCGCCGAGGGCCGGGCGCTGCTGCAACGCCTCCAGGACCACGCTGAGCAGAAGGCGGCCTACTGCGAGCACAGCTGGCGTGACCACGACGTGCTGGTCTGGGACAATGCCAGCGTCCAGCACAAGGCGGGTGGCAACTTCGCGGTTGGCGAACCGCGCCGCTTCTGGCGGTATGTGATCGCGGGCGAGCCCCCGGAGTGAGGCACCCATGAGTGACGCACGACGCTACGCTCTGGTCGCGGTCGCCTTGATCGTGATCGTCGCAACGACCTTCGCGCTTCGCCCCGGTTCGACACCCCCGATCGAGGGGCCGAATGCGATCTCGAGCCTCGAAGCCGTCGAGATCGGCGGCGTCGAGCAGTGGCTACTGATTCGAGGCCGTGACACACACAACCCGGTTCTGCTCTTCGTGCACGGCGGTCCCGGGATGGCGAGCATGCCGACGGCGCGGCAGTTCTCCGACGCCATCGAGGAAGAGTTCGTCGTGGTGCACTGGGATCAGCGTGGCGCGGGGAAGTCGTGTTCCAGCGACGTTCCTCCGGAAAGCCTGAACGTGGATCGCTACGTCGCAGACCTGCTCGAAGTTGCGGACCACCTTCGCGAGCGCTTCGGCGACGAGAAGATCTTCCTGTTGGGTCATTCGTGGGGAAGCGTGATCGGGGCGATCGCGGCCGAGCAGGCTCCCGAGCGTTTCCACGCGTACGTGGGCATGGGGCAGGTCGTCGACATGACGCGCGGGGAAGAGATCTCGCATGCCTGGGTGGTCGAGCGCGCCACCGAAGACGGCAACGAGCAAGCGCTTCGCGATCTCGAAACCGCCCGGCCGCCCTACGATCGCCCCCAGGACCTCGTCGCGCACCGCCGCTGGCTCGGGCACTACGGAGGCGATGTCCTTACGCGCGACGCCATGGCGCGCGGAATCCAGGCCGTATTCACCGCCCAGGAGTACACCCTCAACGACCGCTTCGGCTTCTACTTCTGCCTGCTCGAAACCCTCGATCGGGTCTGGACCACCTTCGACGATCTGAACTTCATCGAGCGGATCCCGGCATTCGAACTACCCGTGCGCTTCTTCCTCGGCCGCCACGACTACAACGTGCCGTCGATCCTCGTCGAGGAGTGGATGCAGACCCTCCAGGCGCCGAGCAGGGATATCGTGTGGTTCGAAGAATCGGCGCACTTGCCGAACATCGAAGAACCGGCGCGTTTCCAGCGCGAATTGATCGCGCTGAAGTCCCTCGCGCGCTGATCCGCGGCGCGGATCCGAAGGCGCATGCGGCTCCTCAGAAGGCGCCCGCGGCTCAAAATGAGTAGATCACCTCGGCCAGGAAGAGCTTCTGGTGGTTCGCGCCGCCGGTGAACGAGTAGGGGTCGCCGGCCTTGTGGTACTTGCCGTTGATGCCCCAATCGAAGCGGGCTTCGAAGCGACCGGTCAGGTAGTCGGTGATCATGTGGTCGGCGGTGAAGGTGAGGGCGAACTCGTCCGTCGCCTTCCGGTTGCTCGGGTCGATCACCACCATCTCGAATCGCGAGGCCAGCCCCGTGCGCTCGGTGAACGCGTAGCGCCCTGCCGCCGCCCAGGCGTAGGTGTTCGAGTTGGGTGACTCGCTCGGGTGGCTCCAGATGTAGGTGAAGTTGACGTAGCCCGTGATGTCGTCGGTCGGGTCGAAGGAGACGACCAGATCGGCCAGCGTGAGATCGCTCTGGTTGCGGTCGCGATTCACGGGGTAGTTGCCGCCGTCGGGGTCATCGGGGTCGGGGATGCCCGAGTCCTCGAGTTCGCCGATGCGGCTACCGTGGATGAACGACCCCGCGATGTCCCACTTGTCGGCCGCGTACGCGATCTGCCCGGTGAGCGCCTTGTTGCGGTCGGAGTCGGTGGCCGTGTCGCTCAACACTGCGTTGACCACACCGAAGGCGAGCGAGAAACCTCCGACGCTCGTGCTCGCGATGGCGCCCGTATGACTCACGGGCTGGAGATTCCACACCATGCCGCGGGTGATGTTGAGGTTCTCCGAAACCGGCACGACCTCGGCGCCGATCAGGGTCCACAACTCACCCGCGTCGATGCGGATGCCGCCATAACCCCCGGGCGCGAGGAAGCTCGCGTAGGCGGTATAGACGGTGACCGAATCGTTGCCCCCGAACGCCAACTGCGCGTTGCGCGCCGTTTCACCGAAGGCGATGTCGGTGTGGAAACCCGCGCGGCTCTCGGAGCTCACCGCCTTGTCGAGCTGGAACCACAGCTGGTCTACCTGGAAGGTGTGGTTGTCGTCGTGGAAGCCGGTGTTGCTGTTCTGGCCGATCAGGTGATCGTTGCGATTGCCGCGCGAGTTGTACGTGTAGTTGACGTTGATCCAGGAGCGAACGTCCGTCGCTTCGATGAAGCGCGAGACACCCGAGGCCGACGAAGCCTCCTCTTCTTCTTCGAGGCGTGCGGCCCGCTCGTCGAGCTGCTCTTGTTGGCGCGCCACCTGATCCTGGAGCTCGCGCACCACCACGCGCAGCTCCTGCACGGAGGCTTCGTCTTCTTCTGCCCACACGGGTGACGCCGCCACGAGCGCGAAGCCCAGCGCAGCGCACACGATTCCCCGGAAACTCAGCGGCATCGGCAGGCGGCTCAGTCGAGCCCGAGGTTGCGGCGGATGCGCGGGCCCGGGTCTTCGAGATCCGGCTCGAACGCTTTGCCACTGATCTTCTCGTACGCCTCGATGTAGCGGCGCGCGGCTTCGCAGCGCACGTCGATCGGCAGCGCGGGGGGAGGGCCGTCGCCCTTGTAGCCCTGCTCGCCGAGCCACAGCCGCACGTACTCCTTGTCGATTGCCGAGGGGTTGCGGCCGTCGGAGAGCGCCTTTTCGTAATCGTCGAGGTACCAGTAGCGCGACGAATCCGGCGTGTGGATCTCGTCGATCACGATGATGTTGCCATCTTGATCCAGGCCCATCTCGTACTTCGTGTCGACCAGGATCAAGCCGCGGCTCGCCGCGAACTCGGTGCCGATGGTGAAGAGCTTCTTGGCGATCTCGGCCGCGCGGTCGTAGTGCTCTTCGCTGATCGCACCGAGCTCGATCAGCTCTTCGCGCGAGGTGAGTTCATCGTGCTGCCCGAAGTCGGCCTTGGTGGTCGGGGTGAGGAGCGGCTCGGGGAGCTTCTCGTGGCGCGTCATACCGTCCTTCAGCTCGTGACCGCAGTAGCTGCGCAGGCCCTTCTCATACGCAGTCCAGATCGAGGTCGAAGTCGAACCGGTGAGGTAGCCGCGGTAGACGAACTCGACGGGCAGGATCTGGCAGTTCTTCGTGCGCGTGACGTTGGGGTCGGGGACGTCGATGACGTGGTGATCGATCTCGCCCGTCACCTTGTCGAACCAGAATGCCGCGGCCTGGTTCAGCACCTGCCCCTTCAACGGGATCGTTCCGATCACGACGTCGAAGCTGCTCACGCGATCCGACACCACGATGGTGCGCACATCGCCCTTCACGTAGCTGTCGCGCACCTTGCCTTCGTGGCGTTCGCCTAGGCCTTCGAAATCGGTTCGATCGAGGGTCTTGGAGCAGAGTTCTTCGAGAAGCTTGATGTCGACGCCCACGATGGGGACCTCCCTGTTTCGTCATTGCTGCGCGCGATGCGCAGGGGGGGTAGAAAACGCGTGCCGCTTCGGCGCGCTGGAAGTAGAAGGCGCACATCTTAGCCCGCGCGAGCCGCGTCGGGGCGTCTCGCGTTGACCCTCGAAAGGCCGGCGGGTAGACTGCGCGCCTCTTTCAGGCGGAGTCGCTGCCTTGCGCAAAGCCCCAGGTACCACCCCGACCCCCACCGCCCCCGGAACCGGCCCCCGCGCCGACCAGTGCGGCGAGCCGTCGCCCGCCCGCTTCGAGACCCTCACGCCCGAGGAGATGGAAGCCCTGCGCAAGGAGCGCGAGGCCGACCACTTCCACGACGAGTGCGGCGTGTTCGCGATCAGCGGTCACGACGAGGCGGCAAACATCGTTTATCTCGGGCTCTACGCCCTGCAGCATCGCGGGCAGGAGAGCTGCGGCATCGTGGCGAGCAACGGCCGCGAGCACACCGCCCACCGAGCGATGGGCCTGGTGGCCGACACCTTTGGCGCCAAGGCGCTGGATCGACTGCCCGGGCGGCACGCGATCGGCCACGTGCGCTACTCGACCGCGGGCTCGAGCAGCCTGCGCAACGCCCAGCCCATCTGCGTGAACACCGACGGCGGGCCCGTCGCGATCGCGCACAACGGCAACATCGTGAACGCCGTGGCGATCCGGCACGAGCTCGAGGGGCGCGGCTCGATCTTCAGCTCCACCTCGGACAGCGAGGTCATCCTCCATCTCCTGGCCCGCTCGCGGGAGGCCTCCCTCGAGGAGCGCTTCATCGACGCGCTCTCCCGGGTGAAGGGCGCCTTCAGCATCGTGCTGCTGACCGACGAGGTGCTGATCGCGGCCCGCGACCCGAGCGGGTTCCGGCCGCTCTCGATCGGGCGCCTCGGCAGCTCCTACGTGATCGGCAGCGAGACCTGCGCCTTCGATCTGGTGGGCGCCGAGTTCGAGAGGGATGTCGAGCCCGGCGAGGTCGTGGTGATCCGCCGTGGGCGCATGCGCAGCATGCGGCCGTTTGCGAAGGGGGCGCGGGATCACTTCTGCGTCTTCGAGTACCTCTACTTCGCGCGGCCCGATTCGAACCTCAACCGCAAGAACGTCTACGCCTACCGCAAGGAACTCGGCCGGGTGCTCGCCCGAGAGCATCCCGTGCCCGCCGACCTGGTGGCACCGGTGCTCGACTCCGGGACGGCGGCGGCCCTCGGCTACGCCGAGGAGGCGGGGGTTCCGTACGAGACCGCGCTGATCCGCAACCACTACGTGCGGCGCACCTTCATCGAACCCGCACAGTCGATCCGCATGTTCGGTGTGAAGGTAAAGCACAACGCCATCAGCGGGATCCTCGAGGGCAAGCGCGTCGTGCTGGTCGACGACTCGATCGTGCGCGGCACGACGTTGGTCAAGATCGTCGCCATGCTGCGCAACGCGGGCGCCCGCGAAGTGCACATCCGCATCTCTTCACCGCCGATCACCGGCCCCTGCCACTACGGCATCGATACGCCGACCCGCGAAGAGCTGATCGCCCACGATCACTCCGTCGAAGAGATCCGCGAGATCGTCGGCGCCGATTCGCTCGGCTTCCTCTCCCTCGAAGGCCTGCGGCGGGTGGCGGCCCACGAGTTCAAGCGTGGCATCTGCGACGCCTGCTTCTCGAACGAGTACCCCATCCCGATCGATCCGGAACGCACGCTGCCCCAGCTTTCGCTCTTCCGCGCGAACGAAGACGAGCAGTACGAGGAAGATTGAGTGGCGATGCAGCCGCGCGGCCGACTCGACCTCGATACGCTCCGGCAGAAGATCCACGACGGTGAAATCGAAACCGTCATCACGGCGATCCCCGATCTCTACGGACGCCTGATGGGCAAGCGCATCCTCGGGCGCTTCTACCTCGAGGAGATCGCCGACGACGGCATGCACGCCTGCGACTATCTCTTCGCTTGCGACATGGAGATGGAGCCCGTCCCGGGTTACGCGTTCACGAGCTGGGAATCGGGCTACGGCGACATGCGGGCGCTTCCCGACTACGACACCCTGCGCACCGCCGCCTGGCTCGATCGCACCGCCATCGTGATCTGTGACGCGATCGAAGAAGAACGCGACGATCCCGTCGCCGTGGCGCCTCGCAACATCCTGAAGCGCCAGATCGCGCGCGCCGCCGAGCGCGGCTTCGTGCCGTACATGGGCAGCGAGCTCGAGTTCTTCCTGTTTCGCGAGACCTATCGCAGTGCGCGCGAGAAGGGCTACGCGAACCTCGAGCTGCGCCAGCACTACAACGAGGATTACCACCTGCTCTCGGGGGGGATGGCGGAAGACGTGGTGGGCGCGATTCGCAACCAGGTCGATGCCAGCGGCATCCCCGTCGAGTTCAGCAAGGGCGAGGCCAGCCCGAGCCAGCACGAGATCAACCTGCGCTACGCCCAGGCGATCGAGATGGCCGATCGCCACGTGCTCTACAAGCTCGCGGCCAAGGAGATCGCCGCGAGCCGCGACGCCGCCATCACCTTCATGGCGAAGTGGCACGCCGCCCAGGCGGGCAACTCCCTCCACATCCACATGAGCTTCATGGATCCCGATGGAGGCGCGGTGTTCGCCGACGCGGACAAGCGCGGCGACCCGATTCCCGGTACCGAGGCCTATCCCTCGGACACCTTCCGCCATGCTGTCGGTGGGTTGCTCGACAACGCCAAGGCGCTTTCGCTGCTCTTCGCGCCGAACGTGAACTCCTACAAGCGCTACATGGAGGGCACCTTCGCCCCGACGCGCATCGCCTGGAGCTACGACAACCGCACGGTGGGCTTCCGGGTCGTTGGCCACGGCCCTTCGCTGCGCATCGAGTGCAGGATCCCCGGCGGCGACGCGAACCCCTACCTCGCCTATGCGGGGATGATCGCGGCCGCCCTCGACGGGATCGAAAAGCAGACGGATCCAGGGCCCTTGTTCGAAGGCGACGGCTATATCGCGGCCGAACTGCCCCGGGTGCCGCACTCGCTCCCCGAGGCGATCGCGGCCTTCGAGGCCAGCTCGGTCATGCGTGAAGCACTCGGTGAGGAAGTCGCCGACCACCTGCTCCACTTCGCCCGAAGCGAGCAGGAGGTCTACGACAAGGCCGTCACGGATTACGAGCGCGCGCGATATTTCGAGCGGATCTGAAACGCGGAGCGTTGCCGAACGCACGCTCATTCGGGGAAACGCCGGGGCTCCACCCGTCGGATTGCCTAGACGCGTTTCATGTTTCCTATCCGAGTAGCCGATATTTCCCTGGGTTCAGCGTCTGATCTGCGCGGCGAGTGCGCGCGCCTCTGGGGGGACACGGCCAACATGGCGACGAAGCGATTGCGGTTCGATTTCGCGACGGAAGAAACCTTCGTCACCGAGTTCAACGACAACATCTCGAAGGGTGGGGTCTTCGTCGAAACCACCGATGACTTCGAGATTCGCGAACGCGTCACCGTCGAGCTTCGCCTGCTCTACTGCCGCAAGCAGATCACCCTGGGCGGCGAAGTGGTGCACGTCATTCCGCCCGAGATGGTGAAGGCCGGGGCGAAGCCCGGTGTGGCGCTGCATCTCGATGCCGCGGCATCGGACCTGCGTCAGAAGTTCGAGTCGGTGCTGGGGCCAATCGCCGAGAACGCGCCGCCGAAGCCCGCGAAGTGTGAAGAGGGCGACGATCGTCGCAGCTCGAAACGTGCTGCGGCACGTGTCACCGCCAAGGTGAGTGCGGACGACATGAGCGACTTCGTGGTGCACACCCGGGACATCAGCGAAACGGGCGTCGCGGTGAGCGCGGGCTCGAAGGATCTCGAGGTCGGCAAGAAGGTCGAGCTCGAGATCAACGAGCCGGTGAGCGGCAAGGCACTACCGATTCGCGGCGAGGTGGTGCGTGAAATGGTCGGGGACGATGGCGAAGTCGCGGCCGTCGGCATCCAGTTCGACGCGAACGAGCCTCCGACCGATGGCGAGGTCGCCGACTTCATCGACAAGGTCGCGAAGGGTGGGCACAGCCGCTCGCTCGGTGCCGTGTCCGGAGAGATCACGCGACGGGGTATTCGCGAAACCCTCGATCTGCTCGGTGGTGCCGCGCCGCAGGGCACGCTGATCTTGCGTCGGGGCCAGCGCGAAGGCTTCGTTGCGATGTTGCAGGGCTACCTGCTCGCGGCGGTGAACGGCAAGCGGACGGGGATCCCGGCCCTGGCCGAATTGCTTTCATGGAGAAGCGGCGACTACCGCTTCGAGACCCACGTCTCGGATGGGGTGGGGGGCCACGCGCCGGTTCCGCTGCGTGAGGCCATCAGCCAGGCGACCGAGCTCCTCGAACGCGCCACGGCCCGCCAGCGCCAGGGCGAGAAGCGCGCATTCCACATTCACTCCGAGGCCGTGGTGCAACTCGAGCCCGGTGCGCAGGTGCAGTCGTTCTCCGGGCTCGGCAAGACCGAACGCGCACTGCTGGATCTCGCGACCGTTGGCATGACGGTCGCCAAGATGCAGAGCGTGATCCCCGAGGACGACGCCGCGATTCGCAGCGCTCTCGAGAACCTGCTCGAGCAGGGTTACGTCACCCTGGACTGACCAACCTCGCGCCACTCAGCGTTGGGCCCAGGGTTTCGTAAATCACTGAAATTGCTTCGTTTCTTGGGTTGAGGCGCTGACGCATTCCAGCGTCGAGGGAGCGCCTTCTCCACCAGCGGGGAAGTAGGGTTCCTTTGTGTCGGAGCAGCCCGGGAGGTCGGAAGGCGGCGGTGTCGCTACAACTCGCCCGCTCGTGGGATGCGAGGGCAATCGGGGAGGGGGAGATCCGTGACGAATCCGGCAGCTGAACTCGAGGGAAGGACGGCGCTGATCACCGGTGCGGGCAGTGGTATCGGGCGCGAAGCGGCGCTCTTGATGGCGGGGGCCGGGGCCGACGTCGTGGTGTGCGACCTCGATGCCGAAGGTGGCAACGAAACCGTGGCCCGCATCGAAGCGGCAGGTGGACGCGCCGTCTTCGTAGCGGCCGATGTCTCGCGCGCGGCCGATGTCGAAGCTGCGATCGAAGTGGCACAGGGACGCGGCGGTTTGCACGTCCTCTTCAACAACGCCGGCATCTTCCCCGACGCAGACGGTTCGCCCCCGGACACCACCGAAGAGGTCTGGGACCTCGTGATGAACGTGAACCTCAAGGGCGTCTTCCTCGGCTGCAAGTACGGCATTCCCGCGATGATCGAGTCGGGGGGTGGATCGATCATCAACACCGCCTCCTTCGTTGCGGTGTTGGGCGCGGCCACCTCGCAGATCGCCTACACGGCGAGCAAGGGCGGCGTGCTCGCGATGACGCGCGAGATCGCGGTCGAGTACGCACGCCAGGGCATTCGCGCGAACGCGCTGTGTCCGGGGCCGGTGAACACGCCCCTACTCGAAGAGTTCCTCTCCGATCCGAAGGAGAAGGCGAAGCGCATCGTGCACATCCCGATGGGGCGGCTCGCGGAGGCGAACGAGATCGCTCGCGCTGCGCTCTATCTCGCTTCTCCGGCATCGTCGTACGTGAACGGTTCGACGTTCCTCGTCGACGGCGGCATCACGGCGGCCTACGTCACCCCGGAGTAGGAATCAGCGGCGCGAGGGACGCGGCTCGTCGCCGCGCTGCAGGAGCGTGGCGTGCAGGTAGTGTTCGTCGTCGCGTTCGGGATGATCGAGGTTGTAGTGCAACCCGCGGCTCTCCTTGCGGAACTGGGCGGCTTGCACGATGAGCTTCGCGGTGGTGGCGAGGTTCCGCAGCTCGATGAGGTCGGGCGTGAGCTTGAAGTCCCAGTAGTACTCGTTGATCTCTTCCTGCAGCAGCTTGATGCGATGTTCGGCGCGCGCGAGGCGGCGGTCGCTGCGCACGATACTCACGTAGTTCCACATGAAGCGGCGTATCTCATCCCAGTTCTGGGTGATGATGACGGCTTCGTGACTCTCGACCGCGTCTCCCGATTCCCACGAGGCGAGTTCACCCGGCGGGTCCACGTCGGGCAGACGCCGGATGGTCTCGTCGGCGGCCGCTTCGGAGAACACCATCGCCTCGAGCAATGAGTTCGAGGCCAGGCGATTCGCGCCGTGGAGCCCGGTGTTCGCGACTTCGCCCGTAGCGAAGAGGTTGGTGAGATCGCTCTCGCCGGTGAGCCCCGTACGCACGCCGCCGCAGCAGTAGTGCATCGCGGGCACGACGGGGATCGGCTCCTTCGTCATGTCGATGCCGAAGCTCATACAGCGCTCGTAGATGGTCGGAAAGCGTGTGCGCACGTATTCGGCGTCGCGATGGGTGATGTCGAGGTGGACGAAGTCGTCGCCCGACACCTTGAGTTCCGTATCGATCGCGCGCGCCACGATGTCGCGGGGGGCGAGATCCTTCTGCTCCGAGTAGCGCTCCATGAACGCTTCTCCCGAGCGATTGCGCAGGATGCCGCCCTCGCCGCGCACGGCTTCACTGATCAGGAACGAACCGGCGTCGGGATGGAACAGGCAGGTGGGATGGAATTGCATGAATTCCATGTTCGCAATCGTGGCACCCGCGCGATACGCCATCGCGATGCCGTCGCCGGACGCGATGTCGGGGTTGCTCGTGTAGAGGTAGACCTTGCCGGCACCTCCCGTGGCGAGCAGCGTGATGCGCGCGCCGATGCGCAGCACTTCCCCCGAGCGACTATCCAAAACATAGGCGCCGAGGGCGCGGTTCGGTTCGGTGCGCCCGGCCTTGTGCGCGGTGATGAGATCGACCGCGATGTGGTAGTCGAGCAACTCGAGGTTGGGGTGCCGGGTCGCCCGCTGGAGCAGGGCGCGTTCGATCTCGCGCCCCGTCGCGTCGCGGTGGTGCAGCACCCGGCGCTTGGTGTGCCCGCCCTCGCGACCGAGGTCGTAGTAGAGCTCTGCTTCGCCGCTGCGATCGAAGTCGACGCCGTATTGCAGCAGCGAGTCGATCGCCTCGGGGCCGCGCTCGACCACGAAGCGAACGACCTCTTCGTCACACAACCCGGCCCCCGCCCGCAGGGTGTCCTGCACGTGGTCTTCGAAGGAATCGAGCGGATCGATCACCGCCGCGATGCCGCCCTGGGCCCACTGGGTGGCCGAGTTGGCGGCATTCATCTTGGTCACGAGGCCCACCCGGGCGTGGTCCGCGACGCGCAGGGCGTAGTGGAGGCCCGCGATGCCGCTCCCGATGACGAGGACGTCGAAATCGAGGCGATCGCGGGTGGGATCGGGTGCGACCATCGATGAGTGGCTCCTGGGGAGGGCAGGGCCGGGAGAATGCCCGCAATCCTCCGGATTTGCCCGCCTACAGGTCCTCCCGGCGGCCGGCTCGTCAATCGCCGGGCCGCAGATCCATCCATTTCGAGGGGAAGCCCCCGCATCACCCTCCAACCGGCAGGCAACCGGCAACTTTCGACCACAAAACCGCGGCGACGGCCGCGATACGGACGGCTCGCCCCTAAGGCCGTTCCGGAAAAGCTCCGATGGGTTCTCGGTCACGTCATGCGCGATCGCCCGCCGGGGCGCCCGCGAGGAGGTTCGACCCTGCGCGCCACCGTTCGCATCGCGACCACCGCCGGCCTCGTGCTCGCGGCCGCCATTCTCTCGTCGTCGGCCTCTGCGAACGCGTCCTCGGCGGTCTATCGCTTCGTCGACGATCGCGGGGTCGTGCACTTCAGCAACGCGCCGGCCGACCGCCGCTACGAACTCGTGCAGCCGCGCCCCCGCTACGAGCGCAACGCCCGGCGCACGCAACCGCGGCTTCCGATCAACTACGGCTATGACTCGCTGATCGTTCGCGAGGCGCGCGCGAACAATCTCGAGCCTGCGCTCGTCAAAGCGGTCATCGCCGCCGAGAGCAACTTCAGTCCCTTCGCGGTTTCGCGCGCCGGGGCCCAGGGGTTGATGCAGCTGATGCCGCAGACCGCGGCCGGTCTCGGAGTCGAAGATCCCTTCCACGTGCGCGAGAACGTCAGCGGCGGCTCGCGCTACTTGCGAGAAATGCTCGATCGCTACGGCGACCTGAAACGGGCTCTCGCGGCCTACAACGCGGGTCCCCGGGCTGTTGATCGCTACCGCGGCATTCCGCCCTATCCCGAAACCGAGGCTTACGTGAAGCGCGTGTTGGCTTACTATCGCGGCTATCAGGGCGACTTCCACCGATGAACCGTCGGAACGCACGATGAGAGAAGCCGTCGCGAGGTGGTTGTTCGCAGTGGAAGAAACGGATTCCGTGGGGAATATCGAGGTGATCGACCGTGCGGGTTCGGCGGATGGCGCCGAGTCGGATATCGGCGACGAGATCCTCAACATCCCGAACACCATCACGCTGATCCGCATCAGCGTCGTGCCGCTGATGCTGCTGATGCCGCTGATGCTGAACCCGCTGGGTTCCCAGGTGATGGCCTGGTTGTTCCTGATCGCGGTGCTGACCGACGTGCTCGATGGCTACATCGCGCGCTCGTACAAGATGGTGACCCGCCTCGGCAAGCTGCTCGATCCGCTGGCCGACAAGTTGCTGGTCACGACGGCGCTCATCATGATGCTCGCCGTGGGCCGCCTCACCGAGTGGCAGGCCGGCATGGTGGTGATCATCGTGGCCCGCGAGCTGGCCGTGACGGGGCTGCGCAGCATCGCCTCGGCTGAGGGCCACGTGGTGGCCGCCTCAGGGCTCGGCAAGCTCAAGACCCTGGCCCAGAATGCCGCGGTCGTGGCGCTGCTCTTCCACTATCCCACGTTCGGCCTGCCGGCGCGTGAGATCGGCCTGACACTTCTGGCCCTCGCATCGGCACTCACCCTCTGGTCGGGCTGGGTGTATTTCAGCAGCTATTTCGGGTGGCGTAAGCGGGTGGCCAACGGTTAGGGCCCTTGCAGCGGGCGCTACGCTCTTGTGTTTCGAGGCGCCCCGGCCGGCACTCGGGAATCCAGGTTCGGCAGACCCCCCGGTCTGCGACGCGCGAATATAGAAGGACGAAGAGATGAGCCGTCTCACGGAACTCGCAGAGAAGATCGACAACCGCGAAGCGAAGATCGGAGTGATCGGTCTCGGCTATGTCGGGCTGCCCCTCGCAGTCGAATTCGCCAGGGCGGGCTTCGAGGTGGTGGGCTTCGACATCGATGTTTCGAAGGTCGACGCCATCGAGGCGAAGAGCTCCTACATCGAGGACGTGCCCCAGGAAGATCTCGCGAAGGCGGTCGATGACGGGAAGCTCAGCGCGTCCTCGGATTTTGCGGGGCTCACGCGGCTCGACGTGATCAACATCTGCGTTCCGACCCCGCTCACCCGCACGAAGGATCCCGACGTCTCCCACATGGCGAGCGCGGTCGAGGAGATCCGCCGAAGGCTTCGCACGGGGCAGCTCGTGATCCTCGGCAGCACCACCTACCCGGGCACGACCCAGGAGCTCTTCGTGCCGATGCTCGAAGAAAGTGGGCTCGAGGTGGGCGAAGACTTCTCGCTGGCCTTCGCCCCCGAGCGCATCGACCCCGCGAACAAGGTCTTCACGGTGCGCAACGTGCCCAAGGTGGTGGGTGGCCAGACGCCGCTCTGCACCGAACTCGCTTCGAAGATCTTCGGCACGATCTTCGACGAGATCGTCCCGGTCTCGTCGACCCAGAGCGCCGAGATGGTGAAGCTCCTCGAGAACACCTTCCGCGCGATCAACATCGGCCTCGCGAACGAAGTGGCGCTGATGTGCGAGCGCCTCGGCCTCGACGTCTGGGAAGTGATCGAGGCGGCGGCCACCAAGCCCTATGGCTTCATGAAGTTCCTGCCGGGCCCCGGCCTCGGCGGGCACTGCATCCCCGTCGACCCGAGCTACCTCTCGTGGAAGATGAAGAGCCTGAACTTCCCGGCGCGCTTCATCGATCTCGCGACGGACATCAACAGCCGCATGCCCGAACACGTATGCGATCGCGTGGCCGATCTCCTGAACCACGATCGCAAGAGCGTGAACGGTTCGAACATCCTGGTGCTCGGCGTCGCCTACAAGAGCAACGTGGGCGACATGCGCGAGAGCCCGGCCCTCGACGTGATCCGCATCCTGGCGGAGAAGGGCGCCAAGGTGACCTACGCCGATCCGCACGTTCCGAGCATCGATGTCGACGGCGTGAAGTACCAGGACGTGGGCTCGGACGCGAAGACTCTCGCCGCTGCCGACCTCTGCGTGATCCTCACCGACCACCAGGCCTTCGACTACAAGACGATCGTCGAGAACGCCAAGGGTGTGTTCGATACGCGCAACGCCACCAAGGACGTGACCGAGCACCGCGAGAAGATCACGAAGCTCTAGGTCGACCGCGGGAGCGATTGCAGGGTTCCTGCGAGCCCTGATAGCGTTTCCGGATATGGCGTTGCTTCGATCCCGCCTCACTCGACGAACGCCCCTGCTTGCCTTTGGGGCGTTGGCGCTCGCCTGCAGCGGAGAAGAGAAGGTCGATCTGGCCACCTTCCTCGAGCGCGAAACGAGCCGATACGGCGAGCGCCAGGAAGAAGAGCTCATCCGGTACTTCTTCGGGGATGAACGCGACGGGTTCTATCTCGATGTCGGATGCGCCCATTACAAAGACGGGAGCACGACCTTCTACCTCGAAGAGCATCTCGGTTGGCGGGGCATCGGCGTAGACGCCGAGCCCGGCTGGTACGGCGATTGGAAGAAGCATCGACCGAACTCCCGGTTCGTCCACTTCGCGGTCACCGACGAATCCGGCGGGACGATCACCCTCCACCGTGCTGGGGGACTTTCCGCAACCGATCTCGACACGACGAACCTCGACCACTGGAAGAGCATCAAGGACAACGTGAAGTCCATTCCGCTGCGGGTTCGCACGATCACGATCGACGACCTGCTCGACCGTCTGGGCATCACCGAGATCGACTTCTTTTCGATCGACATCAACGGCGCCGAGCCGATCGCGCTTGCCGGGTTCGACATCGAGCGCTTCCGACCGCGGCTGGTCCACGTCGAAGCGAACCCGCATCGCAGGGACGAACTCTGGGCCTACTTCACGAGCCGCGGTTACGAGCGCATCGACGCGTACCTGGAGTTCGACGAGGTCAACTGGTACTTCCGGCCGATGCCGTAGGGACGCGAACCGGAGTGCCTTCTCGCATTCATCCCGATCGCGGTAGCAACCCCAGCCCGACGATCTGGTTCAGCGTCGTGAGGGCTTCGTCGAGCGGTGTGTCGCTCTCGCCTTCGATCGCGGTGCGGACGACGGCCCAGCCGATCTCGAAGAGGACGCTGGCTGCGGCGTCGATGTCGAGGTCGCTGCGGACCGTGCCGTCGCGTTGACCGAGGGAGAGCAGTTCGCGCAGCAGCGCGCGGATGCGCGTGCGCTGAACGTCGGCCGCCATGCGTGAGATGTCACCGTCAACGAGGCCCGTGTTGCCGAACAGCGAGGCCTTGAGCAGTTCGTCATCGCCGTAGTGCTCGATCGTCAACTCGACGAGCGCGCGCAGGCGCGTCGGGACCGGCCTGGAGTCATCGAGCAGCTCCGATGCGCGTTCGACGAAGCGCTCGAGGGAGGCTTCGACGACGGCCAGGTAGACCGCCTGCTTGGAAGGGAAGTGCAGATAGAGACTGCCCTTGCCCGTGCCCGCGTCGGCCGTGATGTCTTCGATCGTGGTGCGGCGATAGCCGAAGCGCCGGAAGTGGGTCTCGGCGGCCGCGATCAATCGATCCTGGGCGAGGGCGCTGCTGTCTTCGCTCATGGGCGGCCGGACTCCTTCCCGTGTCTTCGCGGGTACCGGTTCTCTACCCCATTCAAGCTCGGTCTGAGCGGAATATGAGAGGCGAGAATCTCCTTGACGACGACTGACTAATATCATAGTTTGGTCAACGGTCACAGGGAGGACCCAGAATGAGCGTCGCGCGCTTTCCATCCGTCTATCTCAGCGACGAGCACGCGACGCTCCGGGCGAGCGTCGCCCGCTTCGTGGATGAGGAGATCCGCCCGAACGCGGAGGCCTGGGAGGCGGCCGGCGAGTTTCCGCGCGAGCTCTACCGCAAGGCCGGCGACATGGGGCTGCTCGGTGTGCGGTACCCCGAGCGCTTCGGCGGGGGCGGGCTCGACTTCCTGTCTACCTGCGTGATCTGCGAAGAGCTCGTGAAGGGCGATTCGGTGGGCACCGCGGTGGGGCTGCTCGCCCAATCCGAGTTCGCACTCTCGGCCCTCGCCGACGAGGCCAATGACGAACTGATCGAGACCTGGCTCGCACCCGCGGTGCGCGGCGAGAAGATCGGCGCGATCGGCGTCTCCGAACCGGCGGCCGGTTCCGATGTCGCTTCGATCAAGACGACCGCGCGACGCGACGGCGACGAGTACGTGATCAGCGGTTCGAAGACCTACATCACGAACGGGCCGCGGGCCGACTTCATCACCCTCGCCGTGCGAACCGGTGAAGCCGGCGCACGCGGCATTTCCCTCGTGGTGTTCCCGACGGATACGCCGGGCTTCTCGGTCGGCAAGCGCCTCGACAAGCTCGGCTCTCGCGCTTCGGATACGGGCGAGCTCTACTTCGACGAATGCCGCATCCCCACTTCGAACTTGATAGGAGAGGAGGGGAAGGGCATGCACTACATCCTCTCGCACTTCGGCGGTGAGCGCCTGGTCATCGCCGCGTTCGCGGTGGGCATCATGGAGCGCTTGATCGAGATCGGGATCGAGCACGCGACCCAGCGCGAGGCCTTCGGCTCACCGCTGATGGGCTTCCAGACCTGGCGTCATCGCTTTGCCGAGATGGCGACGCGCTGCGAAGCGACGCGGGCGCTGACCTACCAGGCCGCTCGACTGTTGAGCGACGGCGAACCCGCCGGCGAAATGGCCGTTTCGATGGCGAAGCTCCACGCGGCCGAGGCGGTGCAGAACGTCGCCGCCGAAGTGCTGCAGCTCCATGGCGGCTACGGGCAGATCGAGGAGTCGCCCGTGCCCCGCTACTACCGCGACGTCGCCGGCTTCTCGATCGGGGCCGGAACGTCCGAAATCATGCGCGAGATCATCTCGCGTCAGCTCGTCCGCGCCTGAACGCAGGCGAGAAATCCCCGAAAGGAGACAGCGTGAGTGAACGCGTAGGTGCAATCGATGCGTGGATGTCGATCATGGCTCCAGAAACCGCCGATCGCTGGCCCGATTCGTTCTGGCACATCTTCCGCAAGTACGGCGTAGAGGAGCGCTTTCGCAAGGGCTTCACCCTCGACCAGATCCTCGATGAAATGGACGATGCCGGTGTCGACATCGGCGTGGCTTCGTCGTTCAAGTTCCTCGACACCTGGGTGGTCGACAACGACGAGACCGCCGCCTACATCAGGCAGGCGCCCGATCGCTTCATCGGCGCTTTCACCGTCGACATCCGCGACCCGATGCCGGCGATGAAGGAGTTTCGTCGTTGCGTCGAGGAACTCGACTACAAGGTCTTCCGCCTCGAGCCCTACCAGTTCGGCGATGGACGCACGACGGCGCCGCCGCCGACGGATCGCATGTACTGGCCCTTCTACGTGGCGTGCTGCGAGTACGACATCCCGGTTGCACTGCAGGTCGGGCACACGGGACCGCTCCTTCCGTCGGAATGCGGACGGCCGATCTATCTCGACGAGGTCGCGCTCACCTTTCCGGAGCTGAAGATCCTGGGCACCCACGTGGGCAATCCATGGGAAGAGGAGATGATGATCCTCGCCTGGAAGCACCCCAACGTGTACGTCGAATCGTCTGCACGACCCGCGCGCCAGTGGCCGCCGAACCTCAAGAAGTTCAGCGGAGGCTACGGGCAGGACAAGATGATCTGGGGCACGGACTATCCGCTGCTGCCCTTCAAGCAGACCGTCCAGGACGTCTACGACTGCGGGTTCTCGGAAGAGGCCACGCGCAAGATCCTGCGCGACAACGCGGCGCGGGTGTTCAAGATCGATGGCTGAGCCGCTCCTCGATCTCGGCCGCGACTCGCGTGGCGTCTACACGCTCACGATCAGGCGGCCGAAAGTGCGCAATGCGCTCAACGGCGAGGCGTTTCGCCAGATGCGCGATGCGTGTGCGACGGTGGCGCTCGACCCGGCCGCGCGCGTCCTCGTGCTGGCGGGGGAGGGCAAGTCGTTCTCGGCGGGTGGCGATTTCGAATCGCTGCAGGAGCTGCTCGACGGAGATCGCAAGCACGCTGTCGAGGAATTCGAGAATGCGAACGCCGGGGTGCTCGCGCTCTCGCGCCTCGAAGTGCCGACGATCGCCGCGATTCACGGCGATGCCTACGGCGGTGGTGCCGCGGTTGCCTTGAGCACGGACTTCCGCGTGATGAGCGACGCGGCGCGTCTGGGATTCGTCTTCGCGCGCCTCGGAATCAGCGGTGCAGATACCGGGGCGAGCTGGTGGCTCACGCGCCTCGTCGGCGTCAGTCGTGCGCTCGAGATCCTGAACTTCGGTCGCGTGTTCGACGCGAAGGAAGCCCTCGCTGCGGGACTCGTCACCGAGGCGGTGCCCGCTGCCGAGTTCGATGCCGCGGTCGCGGCCTTCGTCGATCGCGTCCTCGAGCGTGCACCGCTCGCACTTCGCGCCAACAAGCGCGCCGTGCTCGATCAGCACGACCGCACCCTCGAAGAGCACCTCGACCTCGAAGCCCAGCTCCAGGCCGATTGCATCCTCTCGGCCGACTTCCGCGAAGGCCTCGACGCCGTGCGCAACAAGCGCACACCCGACTTCAGGGGAAAGTGATGGACGTCTACCTCTCATCCGACCAGCTCGATCTGCGGCGCGATGTGCGCGCCTTTCTCGATCGCGAGTATCCCCCCGAACGCATCCTGCAGATGGAGCAGGACGAGGAATATCCCGACGACTTCTACCGCGAGTGCGCGAAGCGGGGATGGACCGCGATGGCGGTGCCGAAGGCATACGGCGGGAGCGATGGGTCGGTGCTCGACCTGTGCGTCTTCGTCGAAGAGGTCGGCAGGACGAGCATCTCGCTCTCGACCCTCTACATCACCGGCACGATCTTCGGCTCCCACGCCCTCGACATCTGCGGATCGAAGGAGCAGGCGGCGCAGTACCTGCCCGGCATCGTGTCGGGGGAGAAGCGCTTTGCCCTCGCGATGTCGGAGCCGGTTGCGGGCTCCGACTTCGCGGGCATGCAGACGAAGGCAGAGCGCGTCGACGGCGGCTGGCGCATCGAAGGCGTGAAGGGGCCGATCTCGGGGGCCGAACGCGCCGAAGTGATCATCGCGGCGGCACGAACCGCGAACTTTCCCGGCCAGTCGCGTCAGAAGGGAATCAGCCTCTTCCTCGTCGAGAACAACCCCGGCGCTCCGACACCCGGGCTGCGTTTCGAGCCGAAACGCTACGCGGCGATGAAGGCCCTGATGGTCAACGAGGTGCACTTCGAAGGCGTGGTCGTACCCGACACCGCGATGCTCGGCCCCGAAGACGAGGGGTGGATGAACCTCGCACGCTTGATGGACCCCGAGCGCCTGGCCAACGCCGCACAGACGATCGGCGTGGCGCAGGCCGCCATCGATTCGGGCGTCGAGTACGCGAACAACCGCGAGCAATACGGGCAGCCGATCAGTCGCTACCAGGCTGTCTCCCATCCCCTTGCGGAGGCCGAGGCCGAAGTCGCCGCTGCACGCCTGCTTGTCTACGCGGCGGCGCACAAGCGCGACGTCGAAGGGCCATGCCCCAAGGAGGCATCGATGGCCAAGATGCTCGCCAACAACGTCGCCGCCCGGGCCACCAGCGCAGCGCTCCAGTGCGCGGGCGCCCGCGGCTACGAGCGCGACTCCCACTTCATGCGCCGCGTGCTCGAAGTACGGGGCTGCGAACTCGGCGGCGGCACGAGCCAGATTCAACGCAACATCATCGCGCGCTTCATGGGGATGTGATGAAGGCTCTGGTGTATCGCGCAGCGGGAGAGATCGGGCTCGAGGATGTCGCTGCGCCGCAGCCGGCGGCGGACGAAGTGCTGCTCGATATCGATGCCGCTGGGGTGTGCGGAACCGATCGGCACATCGTCGCTGGGGAGCTCGGCGTGGCCCCGGGCACGATTCCCGGGCATGAGATCGCCGGCACGATCCAGAGCGTTGGTGCCGAGGTGGCGGAGTGGGAACCGGGCCAACGCGTTGCCTGTTTCGGACAGGTCACCTGCGGTGTCTGCGAGCCGTGTCAGCGCGGAGCTTCGAATCGCTGCCAGCGACCGGCCGTGCTCGGCATGGCGCGCGCAGGTGGGTTTGCCGAGCAGATCGCGTTGCCGACGAGTTGTCTGGTTCGGCTGCCCGATGCCGTTGCGAGTCCGATCGGCGCGATCGCTTCGGATGCCATCGCGACACCGATGCACGCGCTGTGGAGTGTCGGGCGTCAAAGTCCCGGTGAGACCGTCGTCGTGATCGGGGCCGGCGGACTCGGGCTACACGCGATCCAACTCGCGCGACTGGGCGGTGCGGCGTGTGTGGTCGCAGTCGACCCATCCGAGGCCGCGCGCAAGGCTGCGCTGTTGGCGGGGGCCGATGCGGCCCTCGATCCCGTCGCCGAAGAAAACCCGCGCAAAGCAATGCGCCAGCTGGCGCCGAACGTTTCCCTGGCACTCGAGTGTGTGGGGCGCAGCGAAACCGTCGAACTCGGTCTCTCGATCCTGGCACCCGGCGGTCGGCTCGTGATCGTCGGCGTGGGTATGGCGCAGCCGAAGCTTCCGCCGCTCGTGCGCTTCGCGGGGGCCGAGCTCAGCGTGCTCGGATCGTTCGGATCGACGCCGCAGGAGATCGCGACCGTGCTCGATCTGATCGAACGCGGCCGCCTCGATGTATCGCACTCCGTCGGTCGCGAGGTCTCGCTGGCCGAAGCCCCCGACGTCTTCTCCCAACCGCAGACCGCAGGGCGGACCGTGATCCTGCCCCGAAGCGAGGAGTCACGCGCATGAGTGACGAGGTTCTCTACGAAGCGAAGGACGGCGTTGCGACCGTCACGTTGAACCGGCCCGAGCGACTCAACACACTGGCCATCCACACCCTCGATCGACTGGTCGACGCCCTCGATACGGCGGCGAACGCGGAAGACGTGCGCACGGTCGTGCTGGCGGGCAACGGCCGTGTCTTCTGCGCGGGGGCCGATCAAGCCGAGATGGTCGAACGCGTCCCCCAGGAGTGGGAGCCGATTGTTCGGAAGTACCTCGATCCCGTGAAGGCGATCGTGGCGATGGACAAGCCCGTGATCGCGGCGCTGCATGGCGATGCAGTGGGAGGCGGCATGGGGCTCGCACTGGCCTGTGACTTTCGCGTCGCTCGCGAGGGGATTCGCCTGGGCGCACCATTTACGCCCATTGGTCTCGCCGGTTGTGACATGTCGGCGGGTTGGTTCCTGCCGCGTCTCGTGGGGCTCGGTACGGCGACCGATCTCATGTTCACCGGGCGCCTCGTGAAAGCCGACGAAGCACTCGAGATCGGACTCGTACATCGCGTAGTCGCGGAAGACGCGTTTGCGGCGGAGGTCGCAGCGCTTTCTGCGCAGCTCGCTGCAGGCCCGCCGATCGCGCACCGCTGGACCAAGCGCGCGATCCATCGCTCGCTGGGTGTCGACATGGATGCGGAGTTCGAGTTCGAAATCATGGCCCAGGTGACGTGCATCCAGACTGAAGACCACCGCGAGGGTGTGCGGGCCTTCAAGGAAAAGCGGCGTCCCGTCTTCAAGGGCATCTAGAGAGAAGGGCGCGAGGGCGACATGGCTGAAGTGGATTTCTATCTCAGTGACGAGCAGCGGGAACTACAGCGCGCGCTTCGCGAATTCGTCGCGAAGGAGATCGAACCGATCGCGGCGCAGTGCGACGAGGAGGAGCGCTTTCCGCGTGAACTCTTCGCGCGGCTCGGTGAGCTCGGTTATCTCGGGCTGGGGTTTCCCGAGAGTGTGGGGGGGGCCGGAGGGAGTCGTCTCGACTACGCGATCCTCTGCGAAGAGCTCGCATACGGATCTGCAGGGATCGCACTCGGCATCTATGTCCACATGGCGCTGGCCTGTTCGGCCCTCGAAGCGTTTGGTTCGGATGCGCTGAAGCATTCGGTTCTTCCCGATGCGCTGCGTGGCCGGCGCATTGGCGCCTGGGCGTTCGCGGAGGCAGGAGCCGGTTCCGACGCGGGGTCGATCGCGACCCGCGCTCTGCGCGATGGCGACGAGTGGGTGCTCGACGGGTCGAAGCTCTTCATTACGAACGGCCCGATCGCCGACTTCCTGGTCGTCGTCGCGTCGACGGCGCCCGAGCGCGGGCTAAAGGGCCTCTCGCTCTTCCTCGTCGAATGCGATCGGCCGGGTTTTCGGGTGGAGAGCTCTCTCTCGAAGCTCGGGGTTCGTGCGTCGGAGATGGGCGAGCTGGTCTTCGAGGGATGTCGCATTCCCGCCGATCATCTTCTGGGTCGGGAGAGCGGTGGGTTTCTCGATTCACTGGCGACGCTGACTCTCGGCAGGATCGCCTCCGCGGCCTTCGCGATCGGCGTTGCGCGCGCCGCCTACGACGCCACCGTCGAACACGCAAAGAACCGCGTGCAGTTCGGGCAGCCGATCGGTTCCTTCCAGGCCGTGCGCTTCGGCATCGCCGACATGGCCGTCCAGATCGAAGCCGCGCGCCTGCTGTGCCATCGCGCGGCCATCGCCGCGGATCGGGGTCTCGACCACGGCCGCGAAGCCTCGATCGCGAAACTCCACGCCACCGAGACCTGCACCCGCGTGGTCGAGCGCGCGCTCCACTATCACGGTGCCGTGGGCTTCATGAGTGACTCACCGATCGCGCGCTACTACCGCGACTGCAAGGTGTTCGAACTCGGCGAGGGGTCGAGCGAGCTGCAGCGCAACATGATCGCCAGGGACATCGGTCTATAGTCGGGGTGCCCATGGCGTCGAACTCCACTGACAGTTCGGGATCCGAGAAGAAGAAAGCGGGCGGCATCCGCTCGCGCGCCGCCGTGGTTCACGAAACGAACGCGCCGCTGGTCGTCGAAGAGATCACGGTTCGCGATCCCGGGCCTGGCGAAGTGCGGGTCCGTGTCGCGGCGTGTGGGATCTGTGCGAGCGATCTGCACGTGTGGCGAACGGGGGAGGGCCTCGCCTTTCCCGCCGTGCTCGGGCACGAGGCCTCGGGGATCGTCGAAGCGGTCGGGCCGGAGGTCACCGCGGTTTGCGAAGGACAGCGCGTCGTCGTGGCATGGGTTCCGCGTTGTGGGCGCTGTGGGGCGTGTCGCTCCGGGCGCGTGCATCTGTGTGCCGCGGTGCGTACCGATGGCAGCGACGGTTCGCTCGTGCTCGGGGACCAGTCCCTCGGTCGCTACATGAGTGTCTCCGGCCTCGCGGAACACATCGTGGTCAGCGAGCGCGCGGCCATTCCGCTGGTCGACGGCGTCGACCTCGAAACGGCGTGCACGATCGGTTGTGGAGTGACGACCGGCTACGGGGCCGCGTCGATCACCGGTGGTGTTCGCAGCGGCGAGCAGGTGGCCGTGTTCGGCTGTGGGTGCGTGGGGCTATCTGCGATCCAGGCGGCGCGCATCGCCGGAGCGCGCAAGATCTTCGCCGTCGATCCGAATCGCGAACGCCTTGCCCTGGCGGCCGAGATGGGCGCAACGCATCGGGTCACGCCCGACGACGGAAACCCGGTGAAGAAGATCCAGACCGAAAGCGATGGCGGAGTCGATCTCGCGATCGAGGCTGTCGGCGGGGGCGCGATCGTGAGGCAGGCCTTCGATTCGGTGGCGCCGGGCGGCCGTGCCATCTCGGTCGGTCTCACGCGCTTCGACGAGCAGGTCGAGATCCCACTGGTTTCACTGCTCCTCGACAAGTCGCTACGCGGTTCGATCCACGGGTCGGCGGATCCGATCGTCGAGTTCCCGAAGCTGTTCGGTTTGGTCGAACAGGGTGAACTCGAACTCGACAAGCTCGTCGGGCCGGACTTTCCCCTCGAGAAGGTCAATGATGCGTTCGAGGCGCTCGAGAGTGGGCGGGCGATTCGCCCCCGCGTCATCTTCTGATCTCGGAGTCGACTAGCTCCGGTAGGAGTCGTCTTCGCCGTCAAGGACAGCCAGAAGCGCGGGCCATTCGAGGCGGCCCCAATGCGCCATGTGCTTCGCCTGCTCGGGCACCTTCTCGATCACTTCCTTCGAGAGCGGTGTGAGGGGCACGCCGCACGAGAGGGTCTGCACCTGCATCTGGCAGGCCTTCTCGAAGAAGAAGGAGGCGACGTAGGCCTGCGCGACCGTGCTTCCGCAAACGAGGGTGCCGTGGTTGCGCAGGAGCATCACCTGCTTGTCGCCGAGGTGTTCGACGAGGCTCACGCGTTCTTCGTCATCGAGGGCGAGGCCTTCGTAGTCGTGGTAGGCCAGCACGTTCTGGAA
The DNA here is from genome assembly GCA_028278345.1 of Myxococcota bacterium. Lineage (GTDB taxonomy): Bacteria > Myxococcota_A > UBA9160 > UBA9160 > UBA4427 > DUBZ01. The sequence goes on along the minus strand of JANQEL010000017.1, from coordinate 47,411 downwards.
GTAGAGGGCCCGCTGGTTCAGCGGCATCAGGCCATCGGCGTGAGTCGAGACGGCAACCCCCGGAATCGTGTGGAGATGCACGATGGACGCGACGTCTTCCCGCGCTTCGAGCACCGCCGCGTGAATCACGATCGCGGCCGGGTTGTGGGGGAAGGGCGACTCGGAAAGACGGTTCCCCTGGTAGTCGACCTTGATGAGGCTCGAAGCGGTGACTTGTGAGAAGAGGAGACCATAGGGGTTGATCAGGAAGACGCCGTCTTCACCCGGAACGCGCGCTGAGATATGCGTCGACAGCATGTCGTCCCAACCTTCTCGGGCGACGAGGCGGTAGGCGGCCGCGAGATCGACGCGAGCCTGCCATTCGGCCTCGCTCACCTTTCCACGCTGATCGGGGATTTCGGGAAGCACGGCGCTCTCCTTCGGGGTCAAGATCCACTGCAGTGAGATTCTACCCGCACCGATCCCTACCTGTGTCTATTCTCTCCACGCGACGTCTCACCCGCAGAGGAGCCCACCATGAGCCAGAGCTTCGACATTCCCGAGCGACCCATTCCGATCGGCGAGCGCGATACCGAGGCGCGCAGCCAGTTCATCAGCCGCACCTACAACCACCTGATGGCGTCGATCGTCGGGTTCACCCTCTTCGAGATCTGGCTCTTCACTACGGGAGCCGCCGAAGAGATTGCGCGGGTGCTGCTCTCGGGTTCGTGGTTGCTCGTGCTCGGCGCGTTCATCGTGGTCGGTTGGATCGCGACGCGGGTGGCGCACAGCTCGGCGAACATCGGCGCGCAATACGCGGCATTGGGTGGGTTCGTGATCGCCGAGGGGATCATCTTCGTCCCGATGCTCTACATCGCGAACACGAACTTCCCCGGCGTGATCGAGAGCGCGGCTTTCACCACGCTCGCGGGCTTCGTCGGGCTCACCGCGGTGGCCTTCGTGACGCGCAAGGACTTCTCATTCCTGCGCGGCATGTTGATGTTCGGCGGCGTGCTGGCGCTGGTCGCGATCGTGAGTTCGCTGCTCTTCGGCTTTGAACTGGGCACCTGGTTCTCCGTGGCCATGGTCGGCCTCGCGGGCGCTTCCATTCTCTACGACACCTCGGCGATCCTGCGCGACTACCCCGAAGACCGATACGTCGGCGCCGCGCTCCAGCTCTTCGCATCCGTGGCGATGATGTTCTGGTACGTGCTGCGTCTGTTCATGTCGTCGCAGAATGACTGAACTCGACTTCGACCTCTTCGGAACCGAGTTCCAGGAAGATCCGTATCCCGCGTACTCGAAGCTTCGGGCGGAAGCGCCGGTGTATCGGGAATCGCGACACGGTGTCTACGCGCTCACACGCTACGACGACGTCGATGCGGCGCTGCGCGATCACGAGACGTTCCGCAGTGGTGCAGGGCCGGCGCCGATGCCGGCTTCTTCGGGCGGCCGAGCGGCGATGACGGCGTTGCCGCTGCTCGCGGCGACGGACCCGCCGTATCACGATCAGTTGCGGGCGCTGGTCAGCAAGGCCTTCACCCCGCGGCGGGTGGCCGAGAGTGAAGGGCGCATCCGCGCCTTTGCGAAGGAACTCGTCGACGCCTTGCCGGAGGGCGAGTTCGAGCTCGTCTCGGCGGTTTCGATTCCGCTGCCGGTTGCGGTGATCGCCGAGATGCTCGGTGTCGACCGACGTCACCAGGACGATTTTCGACGCTGGTCCGACGCGACCGTCGGAATGATGGATCGCCCGGCCGAGCCCGACATGATCCAAGCGAGCCTCGAACTCGCGGCGTACTTCCGAGGGGTGCTCGAGGAGCGCCGGAAGAACCCTCGAGACGATCTGATGTCGGATCTCCTGCGCGCCGAGATCGACGGCCGACGGCTCACCGATGCTGAACTCGACGCCTTCTTCGTCATGCTCCTGATCGCCGGCAACGAAACGACGACGAACCTGATCAGCAATCAGCTCAACGTCTTCGCCAGCCGTCCGGACCTTTGGAAGGCTTGTCGCGAGGATCGAAGCCTGGTGCCCGCAGCCCTCGAAGAGACCCTGCGTTTCGACTCCCCGGTGCAGAACCTCGGACGCGAGACGACATGCGACGTGGAACTCCACGGCGTTTCGATTCCGAAGGGAAGCCGGGTGATCGTCTCGTTCGGCGCCGCGAATCGCGACCCGGAGGTCTTTGACCAGCCCGACGACTACCGCCTCGATCGCGGGGAGCCCCGCCATCTGGCCTTCGGCCAGGGCCGGCACTTCTGCCTCGGCGCCGGGCTCGCGCGCCTCGAGGGGCGGATCGCGCTGGAGGCGCTGCTCGATCGTTTCGAGCGGATCGAACCGGCAACTCCATCTCCGAAACGCCTGCACTCGACGGTGATTCGAGGTTTCGAGGGGCTGCCGATCGCGGGCCGGAGCGCCTGAGCCAGGAGTGTCCCCTCGCGAGGGGACACGACAGCGCTCCGGTGTAGGTCACCCTTTCCTTCGACCCTTGGGAAGGAGGTCTGCCATGACTCGATGGCTCCGAGCGATCGCGCTGTCCTTCGTGCTGCTTCTCGTCGCCAGCACAGCGACGGCCACCCCGGTGTACTGGAATTTCTGGGGAAGCAACGGCACCGAATCGGTGACCGGCTTCATGCGATTCGACACCCCAGGTACCCCGAGCGGCTTCGTGCCGTTCGGTAACCGCCGCAACTTCATCGACCAGTCGACTCTCTCGTGGTCGATCACCGGCGGTGTGCTGGATGGCGATTTGGGTACGCAGACGGATCAGGACATCTATCTGGACCAGGGTTTCGCCGCGCAGTCGATCATTCGGTCGACCGGTGGCCCCGCGACCGACTACGCCGCAATCACGTTCAACACCAATGCGCTCTTGATCTGGGGCCCCAACGTCGAGGCCCTGCCGGGCGGAACCTACTCGCTCTCGCTGTTCAACATTGCGAAACAGTTCACGCGCACGGTCGGCACCGACACCGTGTCCATCACCATCGACACGCTGATCATCGCTCCCACCCCCATCCCCGAACCGTCGACCGGCCTCCTAGTGGCCGGCGGTATGGGCTTGCTCGCACTGGGGCGCCGCCGCCGGGCGGTGGTGTAGGCGGTTGCCGCCAATCTGCGGCTGAAGGGGGCGCGTGTGAGGCCCGATATCCCGCCGAAATGGGGGCGAGGAGAGGGTGCGTCTGCCCGTCGGGCGCCCCCGCCGAAAGTCGGCCCGGGAGGCTTGAAGCCCAGCGCCGGATTTTGCTAACTACCCGTCCTGCCAGCGAAAGATTTCAAGCACGAGTAGCTCAGCTGGTAGAGCATCACGTTGCCAACGTGAGGGTCGCCAGTTCGAATCTGGTCTCGTGCTCCATCTAAGCCCCCGAACTTTCTCGAGGAATCGAGTTGTTCGGGGGCTTTCTGGTTTGCGGCAGTTGACCTAAAGATGCCCTTTATGGCGATTGGCTCTAGCGATCGACGGATCGCAGACCGTAGAAGTGGAGCAGGGTGAGCCCGACGACCTGCGAGACGCCGAAGACGCCGAAAATGGAGCACCAACGTGCCGGTAACGTGATGGTCGCTGATCACGATCTCTGGTTCTGGGCCGCGTGGCGGCGATATTCGGACGCGTGAGCGACGTCTAGGGAGTGCATCATTGGGGTTCGAGTGAGGCGTCGACGAGAAGCTCGATGGCGGCTACCTGCTCATCACCGTCGTTCGGCTCATCGCGAAAGACACCGTACGAAGACAGACCCTGTAAGTGACCTGCCCGGGGATTTTCGGACCGTTTCGTTCCGGAAGGGCACCCTGTCACTCTACGGGGTCGGGGCCGAATTCAAAGTGCGGCGCGACCAGAAGGCGTGGCTCGGAAAACGTTGCTCGCGCGCGTAGGTTTCAGTACGCAGCTCCAAATAGCGTGCGCGTTCGCGCTCGTTCCGTAGTCCGAGTTCCTCGATCGCGTCGGAGGAACCGCCGAGTTCTCGAACAATGGCGTCCGCTGCCGCGATGCCGCCCTCGATCGCCCTGAGTACACCTTGCGACGCGAGAGGATCCCGCGCGTCGGCAGCGTCGCCAATTGCGATCCACCCGGGCCCGTGCACGGGGTGGACCGACTGACTCTGCGCCAACCATGTACGAGCCACCGCTTGTTCGCCGCCGCAACCGAGTCTAGTGCGGGTCACGGGGGCCTCAAGGATTGCTTCCTGCCATGTATGTTGCGGCGTGCGGTGGACGAGGTCGGCATCGGTTATGAGGACGACCTGCAAGCCGCCTCGAACTGGGAGGGAGTAGAGCCAGCCGCCGGGGAACGCTTCGATGAGTAAGCGGTTGCCAAAGCTGATCGTCCCACTTCCCGTCTGAGCTAGACGCGAGATTCCGATCATTCGATCGATCGCAACGCAGCGCGTACCTCGATCTCGCGCCACAGCGCAATACCGGCCGGTTGCATCGACGAGCATCGAAGTGGCGGCGTCTTGGCTCTGTTTGGCGTCGTGGAGACGGAGCGACGTTCGACCTCCGCTTCGGCCTACGACCTCAAGCCTCACGCCAACGAACCCGCGAACGCCCTGTGCGATGGCTTCCTGCCAGAAGTCTTGATCGAAACGGGTACGATCCAGGTTCCAGCCGTCACCGCGCGGCTGCGATAGGTAGTCGCCATATCTTGGCTCCGACGCGTTCCAGCACGCGGCGATTCCTGGGCTTCGCGCGTGCGCGTCGAGCAGGTGATTCAGGCCGAGTGAGCGGAGCGCGCAACCCATGCGTCCCTCGACGTGCTCGCCGATGGAGGGGCCCCGTCGCCGATCGACGATCGCGACGCGGACACCGTTCATCGAGAGGCGAGATGCGCATGCTAGCCCGGCAGGACCGCCACCCACGACGACGACGTCGAAGCTCAATCCGACGGTTTCAGACCTCGCGTTCAGTCTCCACAAAGCGATTGCCGTCCTCGACAATGACCCCAAGCTTCCACCAGTCGTTCGCCATCCTCAACCGGCTGAAGTCGGAGATCCACGTGTGCGGTTTGTCCGCATCTCGAGCGAACGCTTCGGTCGGTCGCGCAGCCGGCCACCAAAGGTTGTCGCAGTCGTGGAAGTCTGCCTGCCAGGGTACAGCAAGTGACTCCGTAAGCTGTCCGGGAAGCATGCGCCTCGCGATGCGAAACGGGGCCTCGTAGCTGTCGAGCCGTGCAATCAGGTAGCCGGCTTCGATGCCCGGATAGAAGGGCGTGCCGATCGTGTCTTCGATCGCACTTCGATCGAGCGCCGCCGGTCTCCCGGCCTCATCGATCTCGTCGAGCGTTGGTGCGCTCGGAGCTTCGCCGGTCCAATCGGCCTCGAAGCGTCCGGTGCTCCACTTTCGCAGCAGTCTCAGTTGTAGCGGTGTCAGCGCCGTGGCGATCTCTTCTCGAAGCGGGTCGTCGGGCGCGATGCCCACGTTCAGTTGAGGCATCGTCCCAAAGCCGGCCGGGTTGTTGGGGTCGTACAGGTTCGCGAAGACGGCCTCCCGCTCACCTCGCGTCTGTTCAGAAGGATCGGCGAGCCGTGCGATGTAGTCCGGGTCCAAGAAGTCGCCTCGTGGCCGGCTGGCACTGTGCCCACCTCGAATCTCTGCGTTCACCCATTGGAGATTCGAGACTCGCCGCAAGATGGGATGGACGTGGTGGATGAACGAGACACGTTTTGGCTCATAGTCTCGGTCGAGTCGAGTCGCGATGTTCAGTGCCTGGTCGTACCACGTGACCACGTTCTGCAGGCCGGGCGCAAAGCTCGGTGGCGCGACGACGATCCACGCCGGCTCCGCTACAACTTCGGTTAGGTTCCCGTCTGCGTCCGCGGCCTGGATCGTCGCTGTGACGGGGCCGTCGGAAACGTCGTCGTGCCATCCGGGGTTGTTCGCGAAATTCGGGAGCGGCTCGTTAGGCGGAACCGAGCGTGAGCGTCCGAAGCCGCCGAGTACCACGAGACGTCCGTACTCATCGGTGCGGAGAGCACCCAGCGTGACCGACTCATCAAGGAAGGAACCGCGGACTCCGACCTGCGAACTCACGCCTTCGACATCCTGTCGGCCACCATCGATGATGAGCCGTTCACGGTCGATGCCTGGATTGCGCAGGGTCCCGGCTTCGTCCGGCGGAAAGCGTCGGCTGGCTGCCTTGCGGTTGCATAGGTGCACGCTCCACCGGATCGAAACGTCTCCGCGGTGGACGACTTCTCGAACCCCAACCGGTTCGCCGTCATCGTACTGGTATTCGAAGACCCTGAAGCGAGCGGCCTGTCGCTTGAGGTTTCCCTCATCGTCGCGGAAAGGACCCGTTGGGACGTTGCCGGGCGCCTCGGGGCCGACGAAGTACTCGTTCGAGTTTCCAACGCGTGCGATCCCAATCCCTGGGTGAATCCGATACTTGCGAGTGATCATCGTCCGCGTATCCCCAACTAGCTCAGGCGTAGCCTACGATCGAGATGGGCCCGGCAATCTTTAGAGTGTCCTCCGGATCGGCAGACTGACCAGGTGCGACCGAGTTCACAATCGCCACGATCGAAATTGTGACCGAGTCGGTGGCATCGAGTCGATTTACCGCGTCGGAGATCTCCACATGGACCTCTTCAGGAAGTGCCTGCGTGATCGGCGTTGTGTCATAAGGAAGGCGCGGCGGCGGCGGATCGCAGTGCCCGGGGGCACCGTAGCAATCGCCGTGTCCGAAGATGAAATAGCCCCCTGCGTAACCAAACTCTGTTTCGAGCGGCGTGTCCGCTGTGGCATCCCGATTGTTCAGGAAGACTCTGCCCTCATAGGAGCAGCCGAGATGGTCCACACCACGAAGGATCAGATCCCAACGCTGATTGCGGTGCTCTCGCTCGTCGCGTGCAATCCGGAAGGGCTTGGAGACGAACCGGTTCATCGGATCCTCCTTACTCGGGCTCGACCAAGATTTCGGTCGTTGCGTACTCGTAGCCCAGCTCGTTGATGTCGAGCACATCGCGTGCAGTCATGTCGAGGCCGCGCAAGGCTTCGTCGAGGTGGGGCGGGTGTGCGCCCGGATGGTCGTTTTGCCAGATGGCCCAGTGCCTGTCGTTGGAGCAGTGGAACGCCCAGAAGATCGGGTCGTAGGCCGTCCAGTTCTGCCCGGCGTGATCGCCACCGAGCCAGTTGTGAAGTGCGTTGTGGACTTGGGGGTAGTACCGGCGCCACATGCTGACGTAGTTCGACTCGCCGAGCGCACTGTCAACGACAGCCTGGTTAGGGAGCCGGGATGGCGCCGTCTGGATGTTCCGCGTCGAGTGCCGGTCTTCGTACGGGATGTACGAGCTGTGGAGCACATCTACACCACCTTCGTCGGGATGACGATAGGACGTCGGGACACCGTCTCGCCGGGAGTCTTCCGAAGCGAAGTCCCACCAAGGTAGGGCGACGCCGGGTTCGATCAGGTTCAATGCACGCTCGAGCTTCAGTAAATAGGCGCGGTGCCACGGGAAGAATCCGATTCGGTGATCGCACTTGTGCGGCGGTGGATTCCCGTGGATCCCGGCGATGTGGAGGTAGCTCGTTTCGTCCCCTTCCGGCTTTTCCATCATCCCGCGCATCGCGCCGACGAAGCGTTCCATAGCTTCGGAGTCTTTCTCAAGCTCGCGAATGCTCGGCCGGTAGCGCAAGCCCGAGCGTGCCTCGGGAACGGTTACGGTGTCGAAGGTCATCACTTCCTCGCCGAACGAGCCGATCCCTAGGATATACTCGGTAGGCGATTGATGGCGAGAATCGTTCGCCCCGCAAAGGGCATCTCTCTCCGTGGAAGACGTAGCGGACGCACATAGTCGTGGATGACATCGAGCCCCGTCGTCTCGCTAGGGCTGGACTCCTAGATCCCCACTGTCTAAATAGTTGGACAGTGCACCTCTTTGAAATGTCACCTCACTGAGCGTTGCTACTGGGACAAGGGTGGGGCGGAGAATAGGAGGCCTCAATGGGGAAAGACGAGCTCGTCACGCGAAGCGTGGCGGGTTCGTTTTGCATGCAGAGCTTGGTTCCCCTTCCAGCTCGAGACGCTCCGGCTTGAGAGCGGTGCCAATTCGAGGACAAATTGCGATCGACCGCAGAGCGTTGAGCAGGTGAGCCAAATCCCACCCTGAAGCACCAGCTAGGATTTCTGTCAGGTCGCGCTGGAGCGCCAATCCAGTCGATACTTCGTCCCGCTGTGTCGGTGGCGGCATGGGGCCTTCCTGCCAAGTTGCGCTCCAACTCGAAAGAGCCACACGCGCGGCCATGCGGATTCGGATGACGCACGAGAAATCAACGTTTCCGATCGTCCGAACGACGGCGCCTCCGTACCGGCTGTGCAGAAAGCTCACTTGCTGGGAGATTCGGGCGGCCACATGTTTCAGAGTTTGTTTCCGTAGGTGACACCGTTGTGTTATGCCCTCGGGGAAGTGTGGCGGCAGCGGTTGGCTACGGTGGCCGTTGTGGCGGGCCTCAGTTGACCTAGAGTCCCGGGCGCTCTGCGCGCTGCAGGTTCCTGTGACTGATTGATCCCCCGGAGTGTGAGATGGAACGTCCGAGTCTTGGTCTGCGCGATCGTACGGGGCAAGCGCTTTTCATCCCCGGGGTCTTTGGGTCCAAATTGACGCGACAGGGCGAAGATCTCTGGGTGGATCGTCGATCTATTCGCAGAACTCTACTTTCGTGCTCACGCGACCTGCTAGAGGATGACGTTGAGGCCGACGGAGTGTTCAGCGTCTTCAAAATCCCAAGGAAGCTGGTTGGCCTCGGGTGGCTGAATCGTCGCTTCGGGTTGAACATCAACTTGAATATTGAGCTGGAACTAGCCGGTAAGCCAGCTCCCGTATACCGACCCGTCCTGAACAAGATCGGTTCCACCGGACTCACCCTAAATGCGTTCGCCTACAACTGGGCACAGAGCGTTGTCGATTCCGCGATTCAGCTGAACGCCTGGTTTCGTGGTGAATTCGAGCGGGGTAGAAGCGCAGACGGCTGGACCATTGTCGCTCACAGCCTCGGCGGACTTGTGTTTTCGACGTTTCTGGCGTTGAGGGACCGAGTTGACATCTCCTTGGACCGCGTCGTCTTGATTGGAACTCCGCTGCTTGGCTCGATTCGAGCATTCGGGGCTCGGTGCGGACAAGATGAAGAGCTCGCTCGCATTCTGCAGCCCTACATCAGCTATGTCGCGCTCGATGATTTTGCAAAGGCGAATCTGCGCGATGTGCTTCTCAACATGCCTTCCCTCTTCGATCTTCAGCCGGTGTCTCCCCTGAACCCGATCTTCGATTCAATGAAGCAACCACGGCCAATGGGAGACGCTGCAGAAGTAGTACCCATTGGTAGAAGGGGGGTCTGGGAGGAAGCAACTCGACAGCTCTCGGAGGCGTCACGATTGCGGCAGGATTCCATTGCGAGAAATCTTCTGGATGAGGTTGCTCAGGTTTCTCCCACTGCGGAAGTCGACTTTTGGTATTCAGGAGAGCACTGGACTCCGCTAAAGGCGGCGTTCAACGAGCGGGGTGAAATGCAGTACATTACGCAGGAATATGGTGACGAAGTGGTCGCGATCGAGAACTATATCCCTCAGAAGGCGGAGCAGAACTCCCGCCATTCGCTTCGAGGCACGCATTCATACTTGCCATCGGAGAAGAAGTTTCTTGATTGGATCGAGCGCGGTTTTGCGTTTCCCGATGCCTGATTCTGCAGTTTTATTGCCCATGTAGTTGGATCTACAGTGATATAGGACGAATACCGATACCCAGACTAGTGTAGGCTGACTGTCTGGGGGGGTAAATGGAGATCGCGGTGAACGAAAGTGCGACTACATCAGACGCGATGTTGCGGGTGTCCACAGCGGGGCCCCTTGTGCACGCGGAACATCCTCAACTGGTGGCGGTCGGCGCATTCTCGCCTAGCGCTCCCAGCGATTTAGAGCTGAGAGTCCGGCACATTTCGACAACGGAGAAGAAATCGATTGACGGTCTTGCCGACCACATCCGCGAACTCAACGTTGACAACAATCTCGAGGTACTCATCGAGCAGGCCGCGAAGTTCCTTGAGCCGAGAAAGCCGCGAATTCGAGTCGCCACCCTCAGCGAACCAAAGACGATTTACAAGAGAGAGTTGAAGCTCGAAAGGGCTCCACAGGTCTTTCCATGTCGCCCTGCGATTACGGACGTATCGCCGACGGGGCAGGACTGGATTCCTGGATACTACTCGGTTGAGGTCGGTTTCAATGCGAGGCAATCCTTCTTTGTGGATCATTTCTGGGCCGTAGACGACGATCTATGTGTCGCCAATGGATTGGAGCAGCTGGATCAACCTGCCTTCGTACCATTTTACAGCGCGGAGTCGATGTTCTCCGTCAGCGATCTAATAGAGGAGATCGTTGTGCGCCGGCTATCTTCGCTCCATTTGGCCGGTCGCGACACTGTATCGATTGATATTACTCGACCCTGCCACCGTCAGCCGGATTACCTTGGGATTCGTTCGTTGTTGAGTGCTCACCTTGACGCTGTCGTCGGTTACGCGGAGCGCTTCGCATTTGCAGACGCAAGAATCTCGCTGCAGAGTCTGACCGAGTTCGACGACGGGAATTTGCGATTCTTGGTTGAGGCGACGCCGAGTTCTTCGGAGGGTAGGCTCTGCTTCTTTGGTCCACACAAGCTCGAGGACTTCGTTCTCATAAACTCCCTATCACCGCAGGGAGACGTGGCTAGAATCGATCGCGAATTCGATGATTCGGGCAATCTAGTAAGGGTGTCGATCGAGTACTCTTACAGGCCCGGCGAGATCCGATCAATGGAAAGGTAGTTTCGAGCGTTCTCATTGATTCGGTGTCTATTCGCCTGCGCCAGGCCGCCGATTCGGGTCCTATATCGCGGCGCTCCATTCACTCGCAAACGCCTTCGCTGGTTAACGGTCCGCGCGTTTCTTCGTTAGGGCAGGTCGTTGGTTGGGTCTGGATTCGTCAGATTGTGATCCGTCGCTAGGTAGAACAGGAAGTCGGAAGTATTCTCCGGCGTGATCACAAGATGAGATAGTGCGCCAAGGGATACTGACCTGCCTTGGGGGTATTGGGTCCGTTTGGTTGCTGAGAAGACCTGTGCGGCGAGAGGCGGGCCTGTCGCACATCCAAACGCCGCGAAACGGGGAAGGAGGAGGGCGAGCTGCGACTTGACCTAAAGTTGACCTAAGTGTCCGTCAAGCCCCTTTATGCAGGGTCCAACGCGAAAACCTGAGCGTTTTCAACGATTCAATCACGTTGCCAACGTGAGGGTCGCCAGTTCGAATCTGGTCTCGTGCTCCAACGAAAGAAGCTCGTCACGCGAAGCGTGGCGGGCTTTTTTCGTTCGCGGGCCGGGTGCTGGTTCCTACTCATAGACCTTCGGGCTTAAGAGCGCTGCAAACCCTTATCGGCGAAATCGCGAAAACCGGGCTTAAACTTCCTACACGCCTCCCCGCATCCTCATCGAGGTTTCTGTGAAGCAGACCGCGAGGACAAGCCTGTGCGGCAGGTTTGGTTGGATCGGGCACGGCATTGCTCTGCTTTTCGCGTTCGAGGCCCTCGCGGCCCCGGCGCTGATCATAGAGCAGATCATCGATGCCAGCGGCGGCGGTGCTGTCGGGAGTACGCTCGAGCGCCCGAACTCGGTGGGAATCGGTTCGACGGGGGAGATCTACGTCGCCGCCGGGAGTTCGGCGGAAAGCAAGATCTTCGTTATCGACACCGTGGGCAACGTGTCGCTGCTCTTCGACTCGTTCTTCGATGGCAGCGGGAATGAACTCCGGTATCCGGTCGGACTCCACGTGGACGCCAACGACAATCTCTTCGTTGCTGGCTCCTTCACGAACAACGTATTCAAGATCGCCCCCGACGGTACGATGACCGAACTGATCGACGGCACTGGAGATGGCGCCGGGAACACCCTCGACCGACCGATTGACCTCGCGGTCGCCACGGACGGGACGGTTTACGTGTGCGGCCTCCTGAGCAACAACGCGTTTCGCATTACGCCGGGTGGGGCGATCACGGAGATCATCGACTTCTCGGGAGACGGCGCAGGCAACATCCTGCACAACCCGTCGGGAGTCGCGATTGCGGCGGATGGCAACGCCTATGTTGCCGGACAGACGAGCGACAATGTGTTTAGGATCGCGCCGGCGGGCGTCATCACCGAAGTCATCGACGCCACGGGGGATGGTGCGGGGAACCCCCTCGACCGCCCACTTGGCATTGCGACGGACAGTGCCGGCAACTTGATCGTGCCCGGTCGCCATTCGAACAACGTGTTCGAAGTGACGCCGGCGGGGGTGATCACGCAACTCGCGGATGCAACCGGCGATGGAGCCGGCGGCACGATGGGCTTGCCCGTCAACGTGGAGGTCGACGCGAACGACGATATCTACGTCCTGGCGGGGCGGGTTTTCAAGATCGACGTAGCCGGTGTCATCAGCGTGCTGTACGAAGGCGCGATGACGTATCCCTTCCTAAACTTCGCGGTCGGCGGCGGAATCGCGATCGCCGCCAACGGCGACGTCTACCTCACCGGCGATACCTCCGACAATGTCATCGAGGTTACCACGAGCGGTGCCATCACCGAGCTGATCAACGAGCACGGGGATGAGTTGGGCGATCCACTGGATGGCCCCACCGCGGTCGCGACGGGAGCCGACGGCGAGGTCTATGTCAGTGCGATCGCCTCCGACAACGCGTTTCGGATCGGCGCGGACGGGGCCATCGAGGAGATCATCGACTCGCTGGGCGACGGCATGGGGAACAAGCTCAACGATGCGGTCGACATCGTCGTCGACTCGGGCGGGAACGCATTCGTAGCCGGGTGGACCACCAGCAACGTCTTCAGGGTCGCACTGGACGGAACGATCACCGAGATCCTCGATTCCACCGGCGATGGCGCTGGGGCCACGCTGATCCGTCCGACGGAATTGCTGATCGATTCGTTCGACAACCTCTACGTCGCGGGTCGCGAAAGCGACAACGTCTTTCGCGTCACGCCGGGCGGGGCTATCAGCGTGATCATCGATGCGAGCGGTGACGGCAGTGGCAACGCCCTTGACTACCCCAACGGCTTGGCGATGGACGTCGCCGGCAACCTCTTCGTCAGCGGACGCCTGAGCAGCAACCTCTTCCGCATCGCTCCGGGCGGCGCGATTACACAAGTCGCGGATGCCAATGGCGATGGTCTGGGCAACCTCCTCGATTCGCCCGCACAGCTGGCGGTCGACGCCCTCGGCCGCGTGTACTTCGGTGGGCTCTTCAGCGACAACGTCTTTCGCTACACGCCGGGCGGTTCGATCGACCTCGTCATGGATGCCAGTGGTGACGGCCAGGGCAATTCGCTCGCGACGCCCTACGGCTTGGCGATCGGCGCCACGGGCGAACTCTTCGTTTCGGGTCAGGCGAGCGATAACGTCTTCCGTGTGGCCACCGATGGAACGATCGAACAGATCCTGGACACGAGCGGCGACGGAAACGGCAACACCCTGTTGAGCCCCGGCCCCATGGCCGTCGACGCGCGGGGTGATCTTTACGTAGTGGGCGGCTCTACCGACAACGTGTTCCGCGTGGCAACGGCGCCCGATGTCCCGGTCTTCAATGGCATGGGACTGACCGCATTGTGTCTGGGGATGGCCGCGTTGGCGGTTCGGTTGACCCTCACGCCCTCGTCGAAGCGAGACCTTTGAGCGCGCCGAACGAGGCCCCTCATCGCTCATACTGTGACCTATCGGCGAAGTGCGCGAAGGCCCAGCTTGTTTCTCCTACGCGCGACGCGGTCTGGAGCGACGAGGGGGCCGTTCTCTGGATGTGCCCCCTGCCTTGGCGGCGCAGCCCGTTCTGGGACATCTCGTCGCGGTCGCATCCGGGCGACTCTGCACGATTCACGCTTTCGGTTTACCATCGCAGACGACCACGAAGCACATCCCCCCACAACGATGCTTCGAAGCACGCCCGGCCGACACGCGAGAGCGTTGCGTCGGTTCTCGTGCTTCGAAGGTTGCAGGGGGTGGAGATGAACCGGTTTCAGATTTCCACGGGGCGACCGGGGTGGTGTGGGATCCCCCGCGTGATGGCCGCCCTGGCTGCGGTGTTGATCACGATGCCCGCTGTCGTGTCGGCTCAGGAAGACGAGCCGCGACGCATTTCCTTTGGCGAAAGTCTCGGCGTCGGCAGCTATTGGCTCGGCGGCGTTTCGAACGACGGGCGCACGGTGTTGGGCGTCGCCGCACCGCAGTTCCAGGGCGTTCAGTACGTGCGTTGGGTGGATGGCGTACCCGAGCGTTTCTCTCCCGGCTTCGGTGGATCGTTCGGGGATTCGCAGATCCTCGCCGTGAACGCCAACGCGACGATCGCGGTCGGTACGGTGCAGGGGGGGCATGACGTGCAGGGCTGGGTCCTCGACGGATCAGAGCTGGTTCGTCTTGGCTTCATCGGTCCGCCGGCTCGACAGATCAGCCGCGCCTACGACTTGACGCCTGGGGGTCGGCTGATCGTCGGAGACAGCGCCTACACGCAACACTTCGAACCGTTCCGGTACCGGCCGGTCATCTGGGAGGACCGGAACATTCGGGCGCTTCCGACCCTGCCCGGAAGTCACGACGGAGGCGCCCACTTGATCAGCGCGGACGGGACGCGCATCGCAGGAACGGCGCGAGCGGATGGTCCCGCCCAGATGGTGATCTGGGATGGGGAGCTCGTGCGTGGTGTCGGCATGCCTTCTCCTGATTCCAGCTACTTGACGCCGATCGATATGACAGACGATGGCAGCTGGGTCGTGGGCAGGACACGCATCGGCACCAGATGGCAGGGGTTTCGCTGGAGCGATGCGGGCTACGAGATGCTGCCTCCTCTGCCGGGCGGGAGTCTCGAGAGTTGGCCGATGGGGATGAGTGGCGATGGCAGCGCCATCGTCGGTTGGGCAACGCAGGCCCCTGGTCCGTACTGCAAGGGCGACTGTCCCGGTGTGCGTCGCTACTTCATCTGGACTCCCGAGACGGGGACGCGGGTGTTGTCGGAGTATCTCCGGCATGGGTGCGGCTACGTGATTCCGAGTTGGAGCGCGACCGGGGGTGGGCCTGCGATTTCGCAGAATGGCCGCTTCGTTGCCTTCCCCGGTGCAGAGCGGATTCGCCAGCCGACGCTCGCGGTGGCCGAGATCGGGGCCCTTTGTGATCCCGACTATGTGGTGCCGGACGATCGCGCAGTGCCCGGTGATCTGTTCGTTGCAAACGCGCGGGATGGTTCGATCATCCGGATAAACGCCGAGACGGGCGAACAACGCTATGTCTCGCAGGGAGGGCTTCTGGAAGGCCCCGGAACGCTGATCCAATCGATCGGCCGCGAATTGATCGTGAGAAGTTCGCCGAACATCGTCGCGGTCGACATCGATACGGGGGACCAACGACTTCTCGCGCAGGTGAGCCGGGTGGCGGCTCTCGTGATGGCTCCAGACGGTCGACTCTTCGCGACGACGAACGAGACCTTCCGAGACCCGACCCACATCGTCGAAGTCGATCTCGAAACGGGGGGCACGCGAATGGTTGTCGAATCGATCGACGATGGAAGTGGCTTCTACCAGCGCTTCGCCCTCGGCACCGACGGCTTCCTCTACTTCAAGCGGAGTGTCGATCGCGAACCGGAGATCCTTCGAATCGACCCCGATACCGGAATGGTCGAGCGGTTCACGGACGAGGCGATTCCCGAGTTCCGCAACCTGACGCCGACGCCCGAAGGAGAACTCGTCGGCGTCGAATACACCAGTGGTTATCCCATCCATGTGTTCGATACCGAGACGGGAGACCGGCGGATCATCCGGCCTCAACTCGATCGCGAAGGGCTCTTCGGGATCATCGCGGACGAGATGTCGATCGACTCGAAGGGCCGACTGCTCGCTGCGAACTTCCTGTCGCGTTGGGTGTCGTGGACGGATCTCGAAACCGGCGAGTCGGAAGTGATCGCGCAATACGGTTTGATGACCGGACCAGGCCATGTGATCGAGTACAAGAGCGTGTGCAACAACGGGATCGACGACGACGGCGACGGGAACGTCGACGCCGCCAAGGACCCCGGTTGCGACGGATTGGATGGCGATACCGAACTTCATCTCGACGCGGCGTTCGACTTGAAAGGCCTTGGCAGGAAGAAGCCGAGCAAGCCGGGCCCGGGATCAGAGCAGCGCCCCTACGTAGTGCTCACTCTCGCCGGGACGGACGACTTCGATGTCCGGGATCTCGACCTCGAATCGCTTCGCCTGGGCCCTGGTCGTGCCACGCCCGCCTTCGAACTCGGCACATACAAGGTCGATGTGGACCGCGATGGCCGACTTGATCTCAAGCTGGCCTTCGTCACCGGGGAGGCGGCTCTCACGCCGGACGATGCCGAAGGGTGTTTGCGCGGCACGACGCGCGAAGGCGTTGTGGTCGCGGGGTGCGGGCATTACGAACCCTAGGGGCCCTCGAGGTACTCGCGATCGAGCAGTTGGCTCGGTCGCAGGTTCTGTTGCGCGGTCAGCATGCTCCCGCGCAGCCCCGGGTACTTCCGCTCCAGGTCGGCGATCAGCGCCTTCATCTCCTGCCGGCGTGCGTTCTCCTGGTTGTCGCACAGGCTGCAGAGAATGATGGCGATCCCGCGTCGGCCGTGCAACCCGGCTGGAGCTCGCTCGACATAGCGCTACTTATCGGTGAGGTGCGCGAGAACCCAGCTTGTTTCTCCTACGCGCGTCATTCGTCGCCGATTTCCACCCATTCCCGTTGGAGACCGCGCTCGGATATCAGGCGCTCCAACTCCTCACGATCAATCAGCTCCGCCGATATTCGCAGCATGGCCCTAATGTCATTCAGGTGCTTCTCCGAACCGCCCTCGCGTAAGAACTCGAGCTTGCGCGTGATGACGTATTCGGGCGGCGCGAGCTGCAGACACAGCTTGTCGATCTCATAGACTCGCGTGTTCGAGAATGCCCATGCGTGCAGCGCGTCATCACGACCAGCGAGGTAGAAGTCGGCTTTCAGGCCGGAAGCGTGGTGGATGATGTTGAAGTGCCCGCGGTTGGCGCGGAGCACTTCGGTGCGGAGCACCTCCGGTGGGGGTACGTAGAATGAGTCTTCCGCATACGCATCCGCGAGTGAGCCAATCTGGGCCTCCGCGAGGGCGATCACGAGATCGATGTCATGAGTCGCACGCGGTTCACCGTACATGGTGGACGCGATGCTCCCGGTGACGAAGTACCGAATCTCGATCTGCTCGAGCGGAGCGACAAAGAGTTCGAGTAGATCGGGCTCGTGGTCAGCTTCGGGCATCGGCGAAGATCCGCCGCACCTCGGCGTCCAGTTCCTCGTCGGACCAGTCGGGGTGAAGGCTCTTGAGGAAGGCGCGTTTGTGACGCCGCAGCGCCCAATAGAGCTGACGCCCCGCCCGGTATCGCTGCTCAGGGGTCAGTCGCCGAATCGCGTCGGTCTGGTCGAATCGTCGGGCCGCTCTCGATTCCATGGCAGTCATGTTGCCGAAGTTGGGAACTGGGCGGCAAGGAGCGCCGCTGGCGGTCCCTTGCCGACAATGAGGTGACTTTTGAATTGCCGCTCCTTGCCTCTCCACGCACTTCCCTGCCTACCGCGACCGGACCAAGAGTCGCGAATTCCGCATTGAATTCAGGGCGTTTGGGAATTCGCTTCCCTACTTGCCAGCGTGAGGGTATCGATTGCATGCAATCGATGAGTTCGAATCTGGTCTCGTGCTCCATTCAAGCCCCCGAACAATCTCGTGTATACGAGATGTCCGGCGGCTTTCTGTTGTTGGGGCGGACCGACCAATAGTTGATCTGGGCAGAAATTCGGCTTCGGGTGGGAGGCAGGACGAAAGGTCTAGCGGCACACGTTCGGTCTCATTCCCCCGGTGATCCAGGGATTGCGTGACCTTCATCCGTGCGACGTGACGGTCGTTTCCTGAACTGACCGCGGATACAGAGAGGTGGCTGACCCGCGCTGGGCTTCTCCGTCCGTGCTGGCCGAACCGACATCGCCATGCTTCTCGGCGAAGCCGACCACCGACCGAAACCAGACAGAGTCGGGGCAAGTGCGCCGTTCGCGTCTGAGTTGCAGGTCAGGTCTGGCATCGGCCGGAGCGCGCTATGGTGCAACCCTTCGTGGCGCCCCTGCCAAGTTGCGACCCAACGAATAGTGCGCACGCTACCAGGGTCGGACGTTCGATCACGTGGGTCGGCGCGTGCGTTCGGCCAAAAAGGCCGCCATGACCATCGATTCCGCCACAAATGAGACCGTGCGCCACGCAACGCTGACCGGCCGTGGCTTGACGAAAACCTACGGCAGTGGTGATGTCGAGGTTCGCGCCCTCTCCGATGTCGATATCGACCTCATTGCGGGCGAGCTCGTCGTGTTGCTCGGCGCATCCGGCAGTGGCAAGTCGACCTTGCTCAACATCCTGGGCGGGCTCGATACGCCGACTTCGGGGACCGTGCACTTCGACGGCCAGGAGATCACTGCGAGCGGCGACACCGAACTCACGAGGTTTCGTCGCGACTACGTGGGCTTCGTCTTCCAGTTCTACAACCTGATCGCGAGCCTTACTGCGCGCGAGAACGTTGCCCTCG
This sequence comes from Myxococcota bacterium, assembly GCA_028278345.1. Lineage (GTDB taxonomy): Bacteria > Myxococcota_A > UBA9160 > UBA9160 > UBA4427 > DUBZ01. The sequence goes on along the minus strand of JANQEL010000017.1, from coordinate 28,835 downwards.
TCACCGAGATCGCGCATGACCCGATGGTGCCCGAGGAAGCGCTCGCCATGGTGGGGCTCGGTGACCGGATCGATCACTTCCCCGCGCAGCTCTCGGGCGGGGAGCAACAGCGAGTCGCCATCGCGCGCGCAATCGCCAAGCGGCCCCGCATCCTACTGTGCGACGAGCCGACCGGCGCACTCGACAGCAAGACGGGCGTGATCGTGCTCGAGGCGATCGAGCGCGTGAACCGCGAGCTCGGCACCACGACCGCGATCATCACGCACAACTCGGTCACCGCCGCGATGGCCGACCGGGTGATTCGCCTGGCCGACGGTCGGATTGCCGAGATCCACGAGAACGTCGAGCGCCACAGCGCGCGGGCGCTCTCTTGGTAGCGCCGATGATCCGTGCTCTCGACCGCAAACTCGTGCGCGATCTGCTGCGGCTCAAGGGGCAGGTGGTGTCGATCGCGTTCGTGATTGCATCGGGTGTTGCGTTGCTCGTGATGTCGCTCACGGCCATCGAGGCGCTGAGTGACTCGGCGGATGCGTACTACGAGCGCTACCGCTTTGGCCATGTCTTTTCGACGCTGAAGCGCGCTCCCCGCCATCTCGGCCCGCGGATAGCGGAAATCCCGGGCGTACAGAGCGTCGAGTTGCGCATCGTCATGCAAGCGGTCGTCGATGTCGAAGGGTTTCCCGAGCCGTTGATGGGCAGGCTGGTCTCGGTCCCGGAAGGCGAACAGCCCGTCCTCAATCAGCTCGCACTGCGGAGTGGCCGGTTGGTGGCGTCGGGACGAACCGACGAAGTCGTGATCAACGAGTCGTTCGCCAGGGCGCATAACCTGCAGCCGGGCGACCGGATCGCCGCGATCATCGACGACACGCGTCGAGAGCTTCGCGTCGTCGGCACCGCGATGTCGCCCGAGTTCATCTATGTACTGAGTCCATTCGCCTTGATCCCCGACAAGGAGCGCTACGGAATCCTCTGGATGGGGCAAAGTGCACTCGAGGCCGCCTACGACTACGATGGCGCGTTCAATGACGTGGCTTTGACGGTGCTGCGCGGCACCGACACGCGCACCACCGTGCAATCCCTCGATGCCCTGCTTGCGCCCTACGGTGGCCTCGGCGCCGTCGACCGCGCCGACCACCTCTCGAGCTGGTTCGTGATGAACGAACTCGAGCAGAACCGCGCCACCGCGCGCATCCTGCCGACCATCTTCCTCCTCGTCGCGGCATTCCTCACCAACATGGTGTTGAGCCGCTTGATCGCAACGGAACGCGCCGAGATCGGGCTCCTCAAGGCATTCGGCTACGGTCGCTACGAAGTGGGTTGGCACTACACGAAGCTGATCGTGGTGATGATCGCGCTCGGAATCGTGATCGGCTGGGTGCTCGGTGCGATGCTCGGTCGCGTGAACACCGAGCTTTACGCGCAGAATCTGAACTTTGCGGTCCTGATCTACCGACCGGGTCCTGCGTCGTTCCTGCTCGGAGCGTTTTTCAGTCTGGCGGTGGGTCTCGGGGCGACAGCTCGGGCAGTCCACCGCGCAGCGAGCCTGCCGCCCGTCGTCGCCATGCGTCCGCCGGCCCCACCGGCCTTTCGGCGTCGACAGGCTGTTCGCGACGGCTTCCGGAACTGGATCGATGAGCCCACCCGGATCATCTTCCGACAGCTGGCGCGTTGGCCTGTGAGGGCGGCCGTCATGTCCCTCAGCTACGCGGGGGCGATCGGGCTGCTGGTGCTCTCGCTCTACTTCTCCGATGCGATCTCGCTGATTGCCCGCACCCACTTCGGCGAAGCACAGCGAGAAGAACTCGCGCTCGGCTTCACCGACCCGAAGGCGACACCGGTTCTGCGCGAGATCGAACGCCTGCCGGGGGTGCTCGCCGTCGAGCCGATGCGGGCGGTCCCCGCGACGCTATTCGCGGGCCCGAACTCGCACCGAGGTGGCCTTCAGGGGCTGCCAGCGGATGCGAAGATGAGCCAGATCTACGACAGCGAACGTGGCCCGCTTCCCGTTCCCGCCGCCGGCGTCGCATTGAGCCGCGCACTCGCGGACAAACTCGGCGTCGATGTTGGCGACGTAGTCCAGGCGGACGTGCTCGAGGGTCATCGCCCCTCGCTCTCACTGCCCGTATCCGAAGTTTTCGACTCCTTCATCGGCATGATGGCCTACATCGACCTCGCGACCCTGAACCGCGAACTCGGCGATCGGCCCGTCGCAGGATACGTGAACGCCGTGATCGACGAAGCGCAACTCGGCGAGTTGATCGCTGCGCTGAAAGGGCGGCCCTCGGTCTCGACACTGGCATTCAAATCGGTCGCGATCGAGAACTTCCACGAGATCGTGGCGAGTTCCCTCGTCGTGTTCGTCGGGTTCTTCACGCTGTTCTCGTTCTCCCTAGCCTTCGGAATCTCGTACAACACGCAGCGCATCGCGCTCTCCGAGCGCGGGCGAGAGCTCGCGACGCTTCGCGTGTTGGGTTTCTCGCGACACGACACCCTCTACATCCTCGTCGGAGAAACGCTCGTCCTGGTGTGCCTCGCACTGCCGGTTGGGTGTCTCGTGGGATATGGACTGACGGCGGCATTCGTGAACGCAAGTGGCTTCCAGACCGAGCTGATGCGGTTACCGCTCGCGATCGAGCCGTCGACCTACGGGATTGCGGTCCTCATCGTGATTGCCGCCAGCCTCGTTTCCGCCATCGCGATGAAGAGACAGATAGACCAACTCGACCTCATCTCGGTCCTCAAGACACGGGAGTAATCAAGCCATGCCCGCAGCGAACAAACGCATCCTCCTGTGGAGTGCCGTCGGTATCGTAGTGGTCGCTGGGATCTCCCTGGCGTTCCGCCCGCGTGCCGTCGCCGTCGACCTTGCCCGCGTCGAGTCCGGGCCCCTCGAGCTGACGGTGCGGGATGAGGGGGAAACCCGCGTCGTCGATGTGTTCGTCCTGTCGGCACCCATCACCGGAAGACTCCGACGTGTCGAGATCGAACCTGGCGACCGGGTGAAGCGCGGTGAGACGGTAATCGCCGAGATCGAGCCGACCGACCCCGACCTGCTCGACCCGCGCAGCGAAGCTGAGGCTCGGGCGCAGCTCTCGGCGGCCGACTCCGCCGCCAAGCTGGCGCGAGCCGAGCTGGAGCGGGCGGAGGCCGAACTCGAGTTTGCACGATCGGAAGTCGAACGCTCACGGGAACTGGCGAGGGACGGCACGCTCTCGGTTCGTGATCTAGAAGAAGCGGAGACCACGCTCAAGGGGCGCATCGCCGCGCTGGCCGCCGCGCAGGCCAACGTGCAGGTGCGCGACTATGAACTCAAGCGGGTGCGCGCACAGCTACTCTCACCCGAGGAGTTGCAGCAACGGAGAGAGAACTGCGGGTGCGTGGTGCTGAGTTCGCCCATCGACGGCCGGGTTCTCCGCGTGCTTCGCGAATCGGAGGGTGTAGTGCGCGCCGGGACCGGTCTCGTCGAAATCGGCGATCCCGTGCAACTCGAGATCGTGGTCGACCTCCTTTCGATGGACGCAGTACGCGTCGAGCCCGGTCAGTCGGCGTACATCCGAAATTGGGGCGGAGATGCGCCCCTCGACGCGCGCGTGCAACGAGTCGAGCCCTTCGGGTTCACGAAGGTCTCGGCGCTGGGAATCGAAGAGCAGCGGGTCAACGTGGTGCTCGATCTCGTGAGTCCGGAGACGCAGTGGGAACGGCTCGGCCATGGCTATCAAGTCGACGTCGCCATCGTGCTCTGGTCGAGCGACGAAGCCCTCAAGATCCCGCTGACCGCGCTCTTTCGAAACGGTAAGGCGTGGGCCGTTTTCGTTCGCGAGGACGGGCGCGCGGTCGCCCGCGATGTGGAAGTCGGGCATCGGACCGCCTCGGAGGCGGAGATCCTCGGTGGCCTCGCGGCCGGCGACGAGATCGTCGTCTACCCCAGTGAGGGAGTCGCGCCGGGGGTATCGATTGTGGGGCGAGATCAGGGGTAGCTGGACGAATTCGAAACGGGCGAGCCGGCTCTTCGCGTTTCGGACCGGTTGTCTGCGCGATCCGCTGCGATCGTGTCTGAACCAGGTGGGTGGGTGAGGGGGTCTCGTGCTCTGCATGAACCGAGTTCGTTGCACGCACTGCGGTCATCCAAGGCTCAGTCTCGGATCCCACCCAAGGCCCTCCCGCTGAACAGCAGCTGTGTTGGCCAGGCAGGGCCCCCGACCTATCATCGCGGGGTTCAACGAAGCCCCCCAAAGCAGATCGCGCCAGCTTCGGAGTGGATTCTCGCTTCGTCGCACGGCATCAGGACCAACTCGCAATGGCTCCCCTGGTCCGGTTGGTGCTCAGTAGTCGATGGAGAAGGGGGAGATCGATGAATCGATCGCGCTTCGGTGCCTGCGTGCGTGGGTTGTTGGCGTTGCTCTTGTTGGTCGCGTGGAATGCGGTGGCGACCGAGTCCGTGGATCCCCCAACGGTCGACGACACGGGCGAGCCGACACCGGCCCCAGTCACGATCGAGTCGATGTCCCTTCGCAGTGGCGTCAGTACGTACGGCTTCGCGGGCAACTTCATCACTCTGCTGAATCGCGCTGACACCTACTTCTTGAGCGACGGGTCGAGCTGGCGAGGGAGCTCTTCATCCTACTACTACGCTCGATTCGCGGAACTCGATCGGGTCGAGGTCGATGGCGGGCGCGTTCGATACGTCTTCGTGCCTCGCGAAGAGGGCGAGATCTATCGCCAGAGCGACTACTACTTGCGGCGTCACGCTGCAGCGGGGGTCCTCGCGGTGGAGGGGGACATGGCAACCCGACACATTCGATGAGCAGTTTCGATACCGGCGCGACGACGGCTTCGTCGATTTCGCGAGCCCGATTTCGGTTCCCATTCCCGAGCGGCTCGAGATCCTGGGATCGGGTCAGGCGCGACCGGATGGCGAGATGCCCTATCGGGCGATCGTCCACTACGACACGGGCTTCTCGCGTGAAGTCACCTCCCTTTCCGACTGGTACGTGTCGGCTCCCGAATACGCCTCCATCCACCGAGGTCAGTTGACGGCCCGCGACGTTCCGCCTCAGGGTGTCGATATCGGGGTCAAGGCCGCGTTCGTCGAGAGTGGAGCCCGGGTGAGCCGAATCAAGGATGTTCGCCTGATTCCGCTCGATTTCGACGACGACGACCCGTACTCGTGGGAAACTCATCAAGGCAATCGCCGTCACGATGGCTATGTGCCGCTCTCGTACCGGGCGCGCGACTTCGAACTTCGCTGGCAGGTGCCCGTGGGTCCGGGTCGGCGGTTGAATCCCGTTGCTGCGGGCGACCAACGCGTCTTCGTTTCGCTCCGAAGCCGCTTCGATGATGACACCCAGCTGTTCGCGCTCGACAGCCGCGATGGCGTCGAGCTCTGGTCCCGTGCGCTCGGTCCCGCGAGCTCGATCAATCCTCCGGCGCTATCCGACGGGAAGCTCTTCATTCAAACCGCGATGCCGGTTGCAGGCTTTTCCGGGTCCCTCCACCACGCTCGACGCGGAGACGGGTAAAGCGATTCATAGAACCGACTACCGGGGCAACTGGAATGAGCACTACGCACCGACACCCTTCGACGGTCACGCCTACATCCACGGTCCGGCCATCTACGCCGGGAGTATCGAGATTGCGACCGGCGAACCGCTCTGGTGGTCTGTCTTGCCCCAGTACGATGATTGGACGCCGGCCGTCGACGAGCGTTACGTCTACGCCTACATGGGGCAGTACGATCCGGGTCTGTACGTCATCGAGCGTTTCACCGGCGAGCTCGTCGACTTCATCCCTGACGAACGCTTCCAGTGGTCCGGCTGGGACATGGACTTGTCCCCCGTCCTCGGTGGAATGGACGACGTCATCGCGATACATGGCGGCCGAATCATGCGCTTCGATCTCGAGCGGGGGAACATCGCGTGGCAGCGAGAAGGCGCCTGGCAGGGTCAGCCCGCGGTCGCCAGGGGCGTGATCTATGCCGTAGAGGGTCCGGAACTGGTCGCGCTCGATCAGCGCACCGGCCAGGACCTATGGCGTTGGAACAACGGCACCCGGTATTACATCCGCGACGAAGTCCTCGTGACCGACTCGCACGTATTCGTCGGAACGTCTTCGACGCACGCCATCGGTCTGGCGTCACGAAGGGTAGAGTGGAGCTACCCCCTCGTGGGTACCCTCGCGATCGCGGACGACACCCTCTTCATTGCGAACTACGGCGGGGTCGCGGCAGCGATCTCTCTCACCGAGGTCGAGCCCGCACGCGTGACCCACCTCGAGATCGTGGCCCCGGTTGGCATCTCGAAGTCGACCGCAGTCCAACTCGGCGCCGAGGTCAGCTACGACGACGGCCGCGTCCGAGACCGCACGCCAAGCGTCGAGTGGTCCGTCCACCAGACCCATCTCGCCTCCATTACCGACGACGGTTTGATCGAGGTCACCCCCGGTGGCCCATCCAAACTCTTGTTGACCGTCACCGCACGTTACGAAGAAGACGGGACCGACGTCTCGGACACGGCCCGAGTCCCGATCCTCGTCCCCCCGAGCAAGTAAGCGGCGGCGTGCTCACTGGAGTCGCCGGCGCCGCCCCCTGAACCCTAGACCCAAGACACCCGCAGCGACGAGAAGTCCGGTGGACGGTTCGGGGACGACGGCGGAGTCACTCACCAGAAGCCAGCCAACCACCGGACTCTCGCCAGCAATCGGCGACTGCGACAGACGAGTGAATGCGGAGGTCGACACGTTGACGAAATCGCGAGTCGTGCCCAGGGCTGAATTGCCGTCGGGGTCCGTCCACACCAGCGTGTCCGACAATCGCGTCGCTCCGAGCGCAGCGACAAGCGCAGCTGCTCCAGGATCAGCGGCACCGGTAAGGTACACGGGCGGACCAGCGCCGAATCCATCCGACGCCGTGTAAATGCCCGAATATGTGACTCCGGCCGCAAGGAACAGATCGTCGAACTCGTCAGGGGTCGCCAAGCGGGCGTCCAGGTAGGTCAACCGGGCATTTGCCAGGGCGTCGGCCTGGTCAAACCCCACGCTGAAGCTCATGTCAAGGAACGCCAAGCCGTCCGAGGCATTCCCGAAGTGGGAGATGAAGTTCAGGTCACCGATCTCGACGATGGCGGCGCGAGCCGGGTCGGAGAAGATGATCGTCAGCGTGGCAGCGGCAGCAATGAGAGATTTCGTCATTTGTGGTCCCTCTTCCCAAGAACCTGGGAGAGAGCGCACAGGCATCCGGACCCAACGCGCGATCGCGCAGCATCATCCCATCCCAGGAATTTGAGAGATTAGCGATTCCTGTTGCGAACACACTGTCGCGGGAGTGTGTAGGCAGAGCAGTCCGGCCTGAGGCTCGAAGCAGATGCCGCGTTCCGCCTCAGATGGCTGGGACTCGCGGCCTCACATCGGTTCGGGCTGACGCCGGCGCGCGCCGAGTGCTGCAAGGCCCGTGCTGAACAGCCACCCGGACCCCGGTTCGGGAATGATGGTGCCTTGGATGCGCATGGCCGGGCGTGGATTCGCGGTATGGGCGTTGGGCGCCCATGCGCCGGTGTACCACTCTGTTGCCCGGACGAAACCCGTGTCGCCGGCGTCGCCAGCTCCCCAACCCACCGTACGCAGTTGGTCCACGATCGGGTTCGAGACGCTGATGAAACAGCTCGAGTTGGGCCCGAGCACAGGGCGAAGTGTCGGGACAGCCTCGACGGTCGAGAGTTCGTTCGTCGTGACGCCGCTCAATCGTATCGGCTCGACGACCTGACCCGGGGTGATGTTGCCGTTCGGGCGAAGGCGGCCTCCCTGCCACCCGTTCATCAACCCGGAGTTCTCTGATTTGGATCACGCCAAACGAAGCGGGCAGGTCAATGCGATACGTGCCTCGAGCACCTCAACGTCGTGCGTTGGTGGGGCTACGGGCACGGGGCAACGAGATGCTCCCGAAGCTGGTGAAGGTGAACGGTCGCGGCACCCATTCTACGAATGGAATCGATTCGTTGCTCTACGCGAATGGCCATGGCCTTTCCGATCGAGACATCCTCGTCGAAGGAGGAGCGTTGGACCGGAAGTACGCACCGGAGTCGAAATGGTCTGCGGGAACCCGGCCCATCTCGAGTCCTCGCGAGCTCCATGCGCTCTATCGCGCGTTCCTCGAAGACACCCATCCAGCCGGCGAGGGGGTTCGATACGTATCGCCATTATTTTGACACTTCGCTTGCAGCCGACGGGTCGGGAAACCCGACGATAGAGAGACACCCAGGTGCGTAGGCTGCATCCGGGCGCCTCGGCGTGGATGGCTTGCGAATGACCTCTTGAATCACCCGCAAGTGTCGACCCCTTTTCACTGACTGGTACAATCTCGCCACCCCCAGCGCGCGTCGGCGCGATTCTGGAGGAGTGTCCGTTGCACCGGCTCGCATCGTCTCGCGTGCTCTGGCTGTGCTCGTTCCTGTTGGTCGCGGCCCTGCTGATTGGATCGATCCTTTCAGTGTGGCCCGGCGCGGATGCCGAGAGCGCAAGCGCGCCGCTCGCGAGTGTCGCTTCTCCCGGCGTGACGACGGAATCGCCGGTGCTCGAGACCACGTCGATCGGCTCCCGTTTCGAGACTTCGTCTTCCGAAGACCGGTCGGTCGACGAGGGCGATGCTTCGAGCCGCATCGAACGAACGCGTCTCGGTTCTTCCGCTCTGGCCGGTTTCGAGGTGTCCTCTCTCTGGCCGGTCGACGGGCGCGCGCCGCGCGCACTGGTCGAAGCCGTTGGCCTGGGCGAGCACGATGAACTCTTCCTGCTACGCGACGCGAAGGACGCCAAAGACAACCGGCACGTCCGCTATCGACGCGTGCACGCAGGCCTTCCGGTCGCGGGCGAGCAGGTCATCGTGCGAGCCGATCGCCACAAGGAGCGCACGGGTATCACGGCCAGCCTCTACTTCGGCCTGGAGGCCGCGATCGCGGAGTCGTCGGCTTCCACCGCGCCCGTCGTCATCGCGGGAGCGGATGCGCTTCGAATCGCCCGGGAAGCGGGCGGTCATACGGAAGGCTCGGACTGGCAGGTCGACCGCGAGTCGTTCGAACTCGTCTGGTGGTTGCGAGAGGACGGCACGCTTCGCAAGGCGTATCGGGTCGACTACGCGGCGTTCGCCCTCGGTGAAACGCCGACGCGACCGCAGGTGTGGGTCGATGCTACGAATGGTGAGGTGATCGAAAGCCGGGATGGCATTGCTGCAGCCGATGCCTTTGGGCCGGGCGGCAACGAGAAGGTTGGCCGCTACGAATACGGCGTCGATCGACCGCCCCTCGATGTCACGCAGGACGGCTCCACCTGCACCCTCGAGAACGAGAACGTCCGCACCTTCGACTGGCAGGGCGAAGTTCACGCCGAGCCCGATGTCCACGCGTTCGAGTGCCCGGAGAACCTCGCGCGGCCGATCAACGGCGCCTACTCGCCGCTCAACGATGCGCACTACTTTACCGGCGTCGTCTTCGACATGTACGAGGCGTGGCTGGGCTTCCCGCCGGTCGACTCGCAGGTGGAGATTCGCTTCAACCGTGGTAGGGAGAGGAACTCTATCTATTGGGATGGCGGTTCCATCACGATCGGGGACGGCGATACGACCGTCTATCCCCTGGCCGTCCTCGACCTGATCTCCCACGAACTCGGCCATGGGTTCACCCAGCAGAACGTAGGCGTGCGTTACTTCGAACGACGCGAGGCGGGCGCTCTCTCGGAGGCGTTCTCGGATATCGCCGGCGAAGCGGCCGAGTACTTTCTGCGCGGAGAGGTGGATTGGCTCGTTGGCGGGGAGATCTTCCGTGCGGAAGGCATGGCGTACCGGGATTTCATCGATCCCCAGCGCTTGCCGAACGCCTATGGTCGACTGAACGAGATCGTCGAGCATGCGAGCGACCTGCCTCAGACTTTCCACACCTGGAATGCGGCAGCCATCTTCAACGGTGTCTACTACCGGCTGGCGACGTCGCGCGGGTGGGATCCCGGCTCGGCCTTCGTGCTGTTCGCCCATGCGAACCGGCACTACTGGCTTCCCGACGAGACTTTGGCGTCGGCGGGTTGTTCGCTCCTGCACTCCGCGCGGGATCTCGGGCACTACTGGCTCGACGACATCGATACGCTCTTGATCGACGTCGGATTGTGGTGTGTCGATCCGCCGCAGGTCGACCTCGACGGCGATCTCATGAACGACGATTGGGAGTCGTCCTACGGACTCGATCCCTCGGACCCGGGTGACGCCCTTCTGGATCTCGATGGCGATGGTCTTTCCAATCTCGATGAGTTCTGGAGCCGCTCCTCACCCGACGCAGCCGATGGCGATGACGACGGGCTTTCCGACCGCGACGAGATCGAAGTCCACGGCACCGATCCCGCTCTCGCGGATTCCGACGGCGATGGACTCAGCGATGGTGATGAGGTCGACGTCCTGGGGACCGACCCGCTCGACCCCGATACGGATGACGATGACCTGACCGATGGCGAAGAAGTCGACACCGACCCCCTCGACGCGGATAGCGACGACGATGGCACCGAGGACGGGGCCGAGATCGATGCGGGCCTCGATCCCCTCGATGCCTCGGACGGCGTCAGCGATCTCGACGCCGACGGTCTCACCGCAGCCGAGGAAGCCTTGCTCGGAACCGACCCGACGGAGGCGGATACCGACGGTGATGGCATCAACGACGGCACTGAACGCGATGTCCACGGAACCGATCCGCTCGCATCCGATTCGGATGGCGATGGTCTCCCGGATGACGAAGAGATCACTCGCGGTTTCGATCCACTCGCTCCCGATGGTCTCCTCGACCCCGACGCGGACGGCTGGACGACGAGCCGCGAGATCGAACTGGGCTTCGATCCCTTCGACCTGCAGTCGCGCCCGGCGCCGAGAACCGGCTACTCGATCATCGACAGAAATGTGCTCGCGGCGATCGATCTCCGCACCGGCGAACTCACCGAGGTCGGCCCCACCAATCACTACGACAACTGGGACGACCTCGCGTGGGGCCCGGACGGCTTCCTCTATGGATTCGGCGAAGGCAACGAGAGCCTGATCCGTATCGATCCCGACACGGCCGAATCGACCAACATGGGTCCCTTCGGATTCGACCCGCGCAGTGCGCGAATGACCTTCGACGGCGACGGCACCCTGTGGCTGTTCCATCGCGGCAATGCCTACCACGTCGATCTCGAGACGGGTGAGCCGACTCTGGTCCTGGAAGTCGCGCAGATCGGCTACGTGGCCGCGACCTGGGGCGATGGCGTCTTCTACTGGTTGCGGGGCGGGGAACCGAAGGCCTTCCACACCGTCGACATCTCGACGGGGATCGCGACCTGGATCGCGGACTGGACGCACTACATCCACCGCAACGTGGGCCTCGATTTCGATATCGAAGGGAACCTCTGGGCCCTCGATCAAGACGGGACGATCTTCAGTGTCGATCCGACGACGGGGATCGAAACGCCCGTGGCGGTGGCGCCTCCGGATTACCACCGCAGCCTGGCCATCCCCAAGCCCACGGATCGCGATAGCGACGGCATGTCGGATCTCTGGGAAGAGGAGCACGGCTTCGATCCCGACTCTGCTGCCGATGCCCTGCTCGACCTCGACGGCGACGGTCTTTCGAATCTCTCCGAGTCGCTCGTCCGAACGGATCCTGCGAACCGCGATACCGACGAAGATGGCCTCGAAGACGACGCCGAGGTGCGCGAGCACGGCACCGATCCCCGTCGCGCCGATACGGATGGCGATGGCCTGGACGATGCCGATGAAGTTGCGAGCCCCCAGGCCGATCCCCGCGACCCCGACACCGATGACGACGGCCTCACCGATGGCGACGAGGTCGATCTCCACGGAACCGATCCCGGTAACTGGGATACCGACGGTGACCGCCTGAGCGATCTCTTCGAGGTCGAGGGTCGACTCGATCCGCTCTCCCCCGGCGACGCGTTCCTCGACTCCGATCGAGACGGCCTCACCAATACCCACGAGGCCGAGTTGGGCACCGACCCGGGCAATGCCGACAGCGACGGCGACGGCCTCGACGATGGCGACGAGGTCGATCGCTTCGGAAGCGACCCGCACGATCCCGATACCGATGCTGACGGCACCGAAGACGGTTGGGAGGTTCGCTATCGCCTCGATCCGCTGAGGCACGACTCGGCTCTCGACATCGACGACGACGGCTTCTCGAACCGCGAGGAGTTCGAGGACCAGAGCGACCCGCGGCGCTCGAGTTCTCGCCCTGCACCGCTCATCGCCTTCGGCGTCGACGAACACCGCGACTTGCGACAGATCGATATCCGACGCGATGCGGTGGGCTTCGTCGGCGCGACCGGAAACCGCTGGCAGTTCAACAATCTGGCGTTCGCTCCGGACGGCGAGCTCTACTCCGTCAGCCCTGAAGGCCTGCACCGCGTCGACACCGCGACCGGCGAGGTGACGACGCTTGGCGAGATGGAGCAGGTCTACAACCCCAGTGCTTTGGCGTTCGATTCCTCGGGGAGTGGCTGGGCGATCCAGTCGTGGAATGGAGGGTCGGCTCTCTATCACGTCGATGTCGTCAACGTGGTGGATACCTACGTCGGCGAACTCGGCATTCCGAACATCGAAGCCCTGACCTGGGATGGCGTCACGCTCTACGCCGTATCGCGCGAGTATCCCGGCACGTTCCTCTACCGCGTCGATCGGCGCTCGGTCGAAGTGACGCTCGTTGCGACGCTGGATCCGGGGCCCGAGCACTACTCGTTCAATTGGGGCCTGAGTTCGGATTCGCGTGGACGCTTGTGGATGGTCAGCCCCTCCTCGGGCGATCTCTCCCTCGTCGACAAATGGACGGGTGAGTGGGCACCCGAGGCCAATGCCGGGAGACATCACTACTACGCCCTCGCGATCGATCACTTCCGCGACTCGGATGGCGACGGCATCCCCGATGCGTGGGAGCACGGCTTCCTGCTCTCGCCCTTCGACGCCTCGGACGCCCATCGCGACGACGACGGCGACGGCCTCACGACCCTCGAGGAGTACCACGAGGAGACGAGCCCGAAGAGCGCGGATACCGATCGCGATGGCCTGCTCGATGGCGAAGAGATCTTCGTTCACGGCACGGATCCCCTCGACGACGATACCGATGACGATCGCGTTCGCGACGGCCTCGAAGTGGACCGCTACGCCACCGACCCCAACGCTGCGGACAGCGACGGCGACGGGCTCATCGATGGAGACGAGATCCTCAAGTACCGAACCGATCCGAACGTGCTGGATACCGATGGGGATAGAGCCGGCGATGGTTGGGAGATCATCTGGCGATTCGATCCGCACGACGCCGCAGACGGTTCGAGCGATGAAGATGGCGATGGTCTCGACGCCGCTGGCGAGTTCGAAGCGGCCTCGGACCCGACGAACCCGGATTCGGATGACGACGGCGCCAGCGATGGGGTGGAGGTCCTCACTTTCGGAACCGACCCCAACGATCCCGATACTGATGGTGACGGCATGCTCGACGGATGGGAGATCCAGTTCGGCCTGCTTCCCCTAGCCGACGACGCTTCGGAAGACAGCGACGGCGATGGTTCGCCCCATCTCCTCGAGCACGACGAAGGCACGGATCCGACCGACTTCGCTTCCCGGCCGGTACCGCTCGTCGGCTATGCGGTCGATATCGACGATGTGCTGCATCGCATCGATCTGCGAACGGGTGAAACCTCGGCGGTTGGTCCGCTGGGGCAGCCGGGCTACTTCACCGGGCTGACCTTCAGCCCCGACGGTGTGCTCTTCGCGTTGGCGTCGTCTCCAAGCCGTCTTTACCGCGTCGATACCGAGACCGGGGCAGCCACACTCGTCGGTGCGCTGGAGTTCCCACTCCAGCAACGCTATTTCGCCGGGGCCTTCGATGACACGGGAGCCCTCTGGCTGACCGCCGGATTCTATCCGTACCTGATCAGTGTGGATCCCGAGACGGCGGAGGCCGCGATCGTGGGCGGCCCGGGCGCCCAGGAGCTGAACGACCTCGCGTGGAATGGCGACTCGTTGATCGGCATCTCGTACAACTTCCTCTGGGATGTCGACCGCGAAACGGGTGCCGTCGAACGAGCGGATTCGATCTCCGGCTACCACGGCCTCGAGCACCAGCTGACGACAGATTCGCGGCTGGGTCTGTGGGCGATCGAATCCCGATCCGGAAGGATCGCCCGAATCGGTCCCGGTGTAGAGCCCGCGTGGACGGTCGTTGCGGAGGTCGAACCCGATCGCTTCGTCGGCCTCGCCCTCGACACCTTCCTCGATTCCGACGGCGACACCCTGCCCGACTACTACGAGTACCGGTACGGGTTGGCGCCATACGATCCCTCGGATATCGATATCGATCCCGATGACGATGGCCTCACGAGTCGCGAAGAGTACGAGTGGCTGAGCAATCCGATGGACCCCGATACCGATGGGGACGGCCTCACGGATGGCGACGAGGTCGACGTTCACGCGACGAGTCCGACCGAGAGCGATACGGACGAAGACGGGCTCTCCGATCGCGAAGAGATCGAGAACCACGGAACGGATCCGAACCTCTTCGACGACGACGAGGATGGTCTGTCCGATGGTGAAGAAGTCGACGTACACGGAACGAACCCGCTCTCCTTCGATACCGATGGCGACGGCATGGGCGATGGCTTCGAGGTCGCGAACGGTCTCGAGGTACTCGACCCGAGCGATGCCTCCGGGGATCCCGATGGCGACGACCTGCTGAACCTCGGCGAGTTCGAGGCCGGTTCGGATCCGATGCAGCCAGATAGTGACGGCGACGGTCTCACCGATGGTGACGAGGTCTTCGTCTACGGCACGAGCCCGATCGACGCCGACACCGAAGGTGATGGCATGCCCGACGGCTACGAGGTCGCGAACGGCCTCGATCCGCTCGTCGACGATTCGGAAGACGATCTCGATGAAGATGGTTGGAGCAACGGGATCGAGCACGACGACGGGACCGATCCCACCGACCCCCTTTCTCGCCCGATCCCGCTCGAAGCCTACGCGATCTCGCACCGGGAGGAGCTGTACAAGATCGACCTGCGCAGCGGTGCTTCGGCGCGGATCGGGCACCTCGGCGTCGCCGGGACGTTCTTCGGGCACGCCGTCGGTCCGGATCGCATGATCTATGCGGTCGACAACGACAACGAACGCTTCTACCGCATTGATCCCGAAACTGGGGTGGCCAGCTACATCAGCCAGATGGACCTCGGTCGGACCTACTACCACCCGGCGCTTGCGTTCGATGACGATGGGACGCTCTACATGAGCGTGCTCCTCCGCAATCGGTCGCGAGGAACCCTCTATACCGTCGATTGGGAGACTGGTGAGTCCACCCTGGTGGCCGAGGAGCAGGCACCCTGGACGATCTCCATCAGCTGGGATGGTGATCAGCTGCATGGTGTCTTCCGATTGCGTCACTCCTCTGAGATTTTCCATCTATACGACCTGCCCGAAGACGGTGTCGATCTTGTCCACGTGGGCGAACTCGTCGACGTCGACGGTCGCTACATGTTCGGGATCACCGCCGACGTACTCGGTGGCCTTTGGGGCATCGAGAGCGGATCCGGCGAGATTCATCGCGTGAACAAGGACGATGCGACCTCGACACCTGTCGCGATCGCCAATGCGGGACGCTTCTACGATCTCGCTCTCGATCGCTTCGTCGACAGCGACGAGGACGGCACGCCGGATGCCTGGGAGTTCCGCCACGGCTTCCAGCCTCACGACCCCACCGATGCCGACGGCGACGCGGACGGCGACGGCCTGATGCAGCGCGACGAATATCGCTACCGAACGGATCCCAATGTGCCCGATAGCGATGGCGATGGGCTCTCGGATGGGGACGAGGTGTATGTCCACGCCTCCGATCCGACGAACGTCGATACCGACGGCGACGGACTCGGGGACGGCGACGAGTTCGACGTGCACGGCACCGAGATCCTCGAGCCCGACACCGATGGCGACGGCGCGAGCGATGGCGACGAGGTCCTGATCAGCCTCTCCAGCCCGCTCGATCCCGATACCGATGGCGACGGCATCGAGGACGGCTGGGAGGTCGAATGGGGCCTCGACCCGACCAACCCGAACGATGCGCGAGGCGATCGCGATGGAGACGGCCTCGACGATCTCGGCGAGTTCGAGTTTGGCTCCCTTCCCGATACGCCGGATACCGACGGCGATGGCCTGTTCGACGGCGACGAGGTGCATCTGCACTTCACCGACCCGCTCGATCCCGACAGCGACGGCGACACGATGCTCGACGGCTGGGAGGTGTCGTTCGGTTTCGATCCCCTCGCGCCCGACGACGATCTCGACCCGGATCTCGACGGTTGGTCGAACGGCGACGAGCACGAGGATGGAACGGATCCGTACGATCCCGAGTCGCGTCCCCTGCGCCTCTTTGCGTACTCGATCTCGTCCTACATCCGCTTGATGCGTGTCGACCTGCGAAGCGGCGAGACGGAGCGCCTCGGTATCATCGGGATCGAGAGCCAGTACGGTCGCATGAGTGGGTTGGCCTTCGGGCCGGATGGCTTCCTCTATACGGTGAACGAGTGGGACAGCTCCCTGCACCGAGTCGACCCGGAGACCCTGGAGGCCGAATTGATCGGTCACCTCGGCGTCTGGTCACGCGACAACGGGCTCACCTTCGACGACGACGGCAACCTGTGGATGACGAACGACTACGATTCCCGTGGCCCCTGGCTCCATCGCATCGATACGGAGACGGGCGAGGCGATCCAGATCGGTCATCTCAACGCGACGGGGCTCTCCTCGCTCGAGTGGACGGGCACGGAGCTGGTTGGCATCGCACTGCAGTACAACGCGGGTGAGTTCTACCTGCGTCGCATCGACCGCGAGACCGGAGCATCGAGCATCATTGCGCCCGTGACCGAGATGTCGCCCAACCAACGAGAGGTCGAGCATACGGGTCTCACGCGCGATCCCTGGGGCCGCTTGTGGGGGATCGAGGATCGGGAAGGGTCGATCTTCATGCTTGATCCGGAGACGGGCGAGGCGACGATCGTGTCGACCACCACCTTCGGCGGCATCCAATCGCTGGCCATCGATCTGAACGACATCGAGGTGGATACCGATGGTGACGGGCTCTTCGATCATCTCGAGGTCGACGTCTACGGAACCGACCCCGTTTCCATTGACACGGACGGCGATGGCGCCACCGATCGCGAGGAGTTGCTCGCCGGGTTCGATCCACTGGATCCCGCTTCGGCGCCTTTCGGGATCGAGCCGGTGATCGCCGCCGTCAATGCGGCGCCCGTACCCTCGATGTCGTGGCCCGGTTTCCTGGCGTTGATCTCGACGATGGCTGCGGTCGGAGCAGTCCGCCTGCGCCGCGAACGCGGCGTCTAGAGCAGCGGGACGACGGCTGTCTTGGTGTGCCCGTAGTGTGCCAAGACTCAGCCGACTTCTACGCCGCCCTCCGGTAGTACCGAAGCACTCCCCGGAGCCGCTCGCGACATTCGATCAGTTCGTTGCCGATCCCCTGGTGGTTGCGCTCGGCGTGGTAGTGGTCGACGTACTCTCGGACCAGCCCTTTCCACGTTACGACTTCGACCGTGAAGAAATCTGTCGCCGCGATCGCCCCCAGGTGTGCACCGAGAAAGGTCTTCCAAGTCATCGAGCGGCAACCCGCCGGATCGATCTCGTTCTCCGTCAGCAAGCGCTTGATCGTGTCTCGACCGATCGCGCAACCGAGGTTCGCGAGCGCACCCTGGATTCGGGTGTAGCCCCATCGCGGGTTGCCCGTGGCCATCTTGACGATCAGTTGCCGAGCCTCGCCGGCAATCCTCGGTCGACCTGGGCTGCGATTTCGGCTCCCGTCATAGTTGGAGGAGTTCGGTTTTCCTCTTGCAGATTCTCGATCAGCTCTTGTTGCTGCCGGCTGACCCAACCGGCGACGAGAAGGATCAGGAACTGCAGCGGAAGCGGCATCATCCTGCCGAGCCTAGCTTGGTGTCACGGTGCCAAAACCGGCCGAATGGACTTGACCCCGAGCACCCGCAACTCGGGGTTTTCTCAGCGGAATCCCGTCGGCCGAGTTTCGGCACGCTACGACGTAGAGGATCAGTCGAACGAAGGCCTTCAGTTACGCCCCGGTCAGCATGCTGACACGACGCGCAAGATACGACGCTCAGCAGAAGGGATTTCGGCATGGCTCGACACGGTTGCCCCGGGAACGTCGCAAGAAGAGGTCGGCGCGCTGTCCCAGCCGGTGAGTTGGGCGCCATTCGTGGTCGTGGTCGGGACATCTGCTACTGGAAACGGCCGATTCGATGTAGAGGGATGGTTCTCGGGTGCTCGGACCGTACTACTCCAGCGAATCGATCGCGTCCTGGATCTGGTCGATGACCTCTTGCGGAGCGTTCTTCGCTTCGGCTTCGGCTTTCGCCTGGTGGAGCCTTTCCCTCGCCTCGCTCCGCTCGCGCACTCTCTGAGCGTCCATGGCCGCCTTGTCTGCTCGACGCACCGCTTCGGATTCGCCGTCAGGGCTTCCCTTGACGATGGTGAGGAGTGTATCGGCGAGTCGTTGGAGGATCTCCGAGACGGCGTCGGCCGAATAGCCGCCGACAATGGCGAGCAGTCCCTTCCCGAGGTTCTGATCGGGGAAGTAGCTCTCGCCGATTCCTACGGAGAGAATCACGCCTGCCGCGACCCCGAGGACGAACCTCACGACATAGAGTTGGTTGTACTGGGGATCGAAGGTTCGATCGCGAACATAGCGGTGTGATGTCGAAAGAGAGTAGAACCCGGCGCCAAGAGCGGCCGCCGCCAGCAGATTCAATGACTCGACGATTTCGCGCACGTAGGTCGTGGTGAGGAACTCCATCATTGTGTTTGCTCCTCGACTTCTTCTTCTTCGCCAGGTGACTCTTCGAATATCTGATCCTGCGTGCTCGGGGTTGCAGCGATCGTTGGGGCCTTCGGTCCAGCATCCTTCGGCACGGGCTCCGTCAGGGCGAGCAGCGCGGATGTGAGCAGGTATACGCCCAGTGCCGTCAGGGTCGCGTAGATGAGATAGGTGTTGGTTCGATTGCGAATCCGCCAGCTCCCCGGAGCCGCGGGCGCGGTTGCGGAAATCGAGGTGGGGGTCGCGGGTGCGACGAGTCGTGAGAGTTCGCCGTGAGATTTCAGCGCACTACGCAGTCGACTGACGATGGGATCTTCTGTACGTGAAGGCTTCGATGTCGTTGCATCGAGCGTCTCCGGTCGCTCCGACGATGGTTGGTCAACAGACAGTCGCGAAACCTGCCTTTGCAGGTCTCCGTCGATCGCGATCCCCCGAGATGTCGCGTAGTCCATCATCAAGTCAATCTCGCGGAGAATACGGGTCATGTGCGCCCGATGGTCGATCGTGGTCGAGGGCGGGTTGAGAGAGTCTTCGGTCATGTTGTTCTCCGGGGATCTGCTTTCAGAGAATCGAGATCGGAATACTGATCTCCACGCGGAACCGGGATGCACTGCGGGGAATGTCTCCGAATCTGTTCTCCCATTCATCCTGTCGCTGCTGGGCTGATGCAATCGGGGGAAGCTGCTAGTCGCCGCTTCCTCCACCGAACTCATGACTCCAGCCCACCCGAACGGCCTGCTCCTTGTCGATGTCCAACGGCAAGCGTCCACCCGCGTACTCGACGTACGAGCCATATGGGAGGAGCGCGCGGATGCGGTAGTAGTGGGTCTCGTCGAGGTTGGCATCCTCCACGCCAGCGGGGGCGTCGAACTGGTGGTGGAACTGGTATTCGAGCTCGATCCCGATGTCTTCAGGACTGGTGTCGCCCAGATTGACGAGAACCGTTTGATAGTAGGCCCCGACGCCGACGCGCCCGTAGTTGTCATCTTCTCCGGCGATCGTCTTGTAGGCGTCGTTCTCCGTGGGATCGATCAACGACGCATCGACCCACAGCGTGAGTGCGGGGTGGCTGTAGGGCCAATCGAAGTCGCGGTCACCGAACAGAAGCCAGAATGGGGTGTCCAACCATGGATGCTCGATCTGGCCTTCCAACGACACGGTGCCGAGCCATTGGCCGTCGGAGAACTTCTGGTCTGTCTCCGCACCGCCGTCGATTCCCAATGAAACATGGAAGCGATCGCTGGCCCTTCGTGGGAACACGGCTTGTTCGATTCCCGGCCAGTTTGCGTTCGCCCGGTCGAAGAGGGGCTGATTCGTTCGACCTCCATAGTGCTCGAACAGCCGTATCGCCTCTTCTTCGATCTCTTTCATTTCTCTGGTGCATTCGAAGCAATTCTCGTCCTTGTCGACCCAGTCATCTCGCGCGTCCTGCCAACGATCCATGAGGTCTGCGATGTCGGGTGCGATATCTGCGGCGTACGGCTCGGGCTCTTCGAACATCCCGACGACATCGATGAGGCGCAGACCGACCTTGTGGGTGAAACGAACTTGCGAAGCTTCGGAGATGTCGGCCACGAAGACGCCGTCGGAATGAACCTGTCCGACGAGTTCGGCGCTCTTGATCTCGAATCCCTCGTCCGTGAAGTTGCGATCGTATTCGTACCCGAGGCCTGCGGTCGTATCCGTTTCGTCGGTGCCGGTAAGGATCTGGGGTTCGAGGCTCAGATGTTTCAACCCGAGCAGACTGGCGAGGTCGATGGAGCCCGGAAGAGAGTCGGATGACCCGTCGCCGCTGACGGGGGAGAGGAGCGGAGCGACCTCTTCGGTCTCGAGTTCCGCTGTGGCGACCATCGCGGCCCCGGCCCAGATCAGAGTTGTCGTAAGGGTGAGTGGCAGGAAACGGGCGGATCTCATCAGTCCTCCACCTTCTTGTAGTTCTCGGACACGGCCTTCAGCATCACGAGATTCGCTGCGGTCTTGTTGCTGAGCGACGTGCGCACCTTCTCTCTCGCACCCGCTTTGGCGGTGTAGTCCGTCGCGAGCAGGAAGAAGTGCAGTCGCTTCGCGAACTTCTCGATCGCGAGACGCCTCGCCTGCGCGGGCGGGTTGCCGTGGTTGAAGCTGAATTGAGTCTGCTTGCCCGCGCGAAACTTCTTCAGCGTCACGTCGGGCTCCACGTACTTCGAATCGACCATCTTGCAGAACGTCAGGACCCGCCGGTCCGTCGGGTAGCCGGCGGGAGCCTTCTTTGCTGCCGCCTTCTTCTTGCTGGCTGCCATCTCGAAATGCTCCTTCGTCGTCTCGTCAACACGCGAAAACAAGTCGGCTCATGCGGGATGTTCGTGCGAGTCAACGAGTTTCGACTGTGCGTACCGATTCAAGTGGTTCCATGCCTCGGCCTTCGGCGTGAGTCTGAATCCCTGCATATCGAGTTGAATGGCTGGGGAGTCCGTCTGCGGCCGACGTGGCAGAACCACTCAGTAGTCAGTGCAAGCGCAGTGCCAAGGGTCGAACCGGGCGGTGCGCGAACTCTCGCTCGAAGACCGGGTTGATCGTCTACTCCACTTGAACGAATCACTGCGGAGTGTCCAACGGAGTGGACTCACCCGATGGTCCGAACTCCAGCGCGCTTCGCGCCCGTCTCCCCAAATCGAGTGCGCGTCGGCGCGGGTCGTGCCTGCGTCGCGATCGCGAAACCCACGGCGCAACAGCGCATTTCCTTCACGTCGCGATGTTGCGCTGGCGCGGTCGCTTCTTCGTGACGTTTGCACCTTGCATCCGGACCCCGGATGGCACGCGACTTGAATCCCACGGATCGACATCGCGATTCGCGACAACCCCTGTTGCGATCCGCGTGGACGTTATTCGAACTCAGGATTGGAGACCCCCATGCGTGATGACGAGCTAGTCAACACCGCCGATGACGAGTACTCGGACTTCGAGGAAGGCCTGGAGGAGCAAGCGGCTCTGGACGCCGGTGATGCTGCGGACTTCGGCTGGAATTTCCCCTGGCCGCTATTGCTCCGGGTCAGCGGGCTGTACGAGCGCAGGTCGATCAAGCAACCGAAGTTTCCGTGGCCCTTTGCATCCGAATCCGAAGAGGGTGCCGAACGAGGTCCCTTTGCCGAAACCGCTGAAGCGGATGTTCCGGAGGAAGATGCGCTCATCCCGTTCATCGGACTGCGCGAAGAGCTGCGGCTCGATGTCGACGGGCGCTATCCCCTGCAGACCGCCAGTGGACGAATCCGTCTGGGCCTGGGCCGGAGCGTTCAGTGGATCGCGAGGCTCCAGCGGCGCTCGCGCTACCACTGGATCGGTCGTATTTGGTACAAGCACGGCGCGACCGCGAACTTCGCCTACACGACGGTGGAAATTCGGGCGACTCCGAGTTTCTATCCACACCAGCGCGTCCTCCGGGCCGTCTTCAGCGGTGGCGGCGCCTCGCCTTCGGTTCGGACGTATCGCTTCCGTTCGCGGTCATTCCACCGGGTGCAGTTCGAGGTCGACTCGGTCGAGAGTGCACCCAGTGTGACAACGGTCCAGACCGCCGCGCATCCGAACCGGCCCGCCAGCCTGCCCGGCGAGAACCTGTCGATCGACACGGTATTCCGACGCGCCGGTTTCGCTGTGAGCCGAACCGGAGCTCGGGATGTCATTCCGCTCTCCGATGCGGGCACCAACGGCACCTGGAGCGACATGGAGATGCACGACGCGATGCAGGCCTATTGGTCGCGCTTCGCGAACCAGCCCCAGTGGTCGACCTGGTTGTTGCTGGCATCGTTGCACGACCGGGGCACCGGTCTCGGCGGTGTGATGTTCGACGACATCGGTCCCAATCATCGACAGGGGACCGCGGTCTTCGGCAACGCCTTCATCGCGAACGCCCCGGCGAACGATCCGAGTCCCGCCGCATGGGTGCAACGCATGCGGTTCTGGACCGCGGTTCACGAGATGGGGCATTCGTTCAATCTCGCCCACTCCTGGCAGAAACAGCATCCGTCGAGCTGGGGAAAGAGCTGGATCCCGCTGCAGAACGAGCCCGAAGTCCGAAGCTTCATGAACTACCCGTACAACGTGGCGGGAGGTCAAGCGGCCTTCTTCAGCGACTTCGAATACCGGTTCTCCGACCAGGAGCTGCTCTTCATGCGACACGCTCCCGCGCAGTTCGTTCAGATGGGGAACGCCGACTGGTTCGACGAGCACGGCTTCGAGCAGCAGGTCGACTCCGCGCTGTCGGATCTCCGACTCGAGGTGCGGGTCCAGCGCGAGAAGCCCGTGTTCGAGTTCCTCGAACCCGCGAACGTCGAACTCAAGCTCGAGAATACGTCGTCGCGACCGATCGTGATCGATCGAAACCTGCTCGGCCGATCCGACCACCTCACGGTGATCCTGAAGCGGCAGGGTAGGCCGGCACGGCAGTGGGCTCCGTACGCGACCTATTGCCTGGAACCCGATCCGATTCTCCTGCAGCCGGGTGACTCGCTCTACCACTCACTGATGGTGGGATCGGGCTTGAACGGTTGGGATCTTGCCGAGCCGGGCCAGTACATCGTCCAGGTTGCGCTCGAACACGAGAGCCAGTCGATCGTTTCGAACTCGCTGGTGGTCACTGTCGAGAGTCCGTCCGACGCCGCGGAGGAGCGCCTTGCACAGGACCTGCTGACCGACGATGTGGGACGGGTGTTGGCGTTCGGAGGTTCGCGCTACTTCGACACAGCCAACGACGCGTTGCATCGCGCCGCGAAGGAGTTCGCGGGTCGTCGCATCGCGACACACGCGCGACTCGCCCTGGCGCAGCCGTGTATCCGGAACTACAAGGTGCTCTCCCGAGACGGAGGCCCGGAGCTCGAAGTCGTCAAGGCCGATCTCGATACCGCGAGCAGAGATCTCGGTCCGATCCTCTTCCGCAACGCGAATCGGACCGCCGAGACGCTCGGGCACATCGAGTACCGCGCTCGCGTCGAGAGTCTCAATCACGCACTAGAGGCGGATGGCCGGGTCGAGGATGCGTGCGGTCATCAGCACGCCCTCGAGAAGGTTCTGAAGCGCCGCGGTGTGAAGGCGAGCGTGCTTGGCGAGATCGCCGCCGAGCGCACGAGGCTCGAGTCGAAGGTCAAGGGCGGGTGATTCCAGGGGCACTGGGAAGGTGTGCCGGCTGGCTCGTCTCGATGGGAAACGAGTCGGTCGGCCGCCATTCCGGCCGGGTCACTCTCCCGAGCGGCAGGCCGGAGCCGGGCGGGAGACGAGGCTTCGGTCCTACCTGTCACTCGAATCGCGTCGATTCACCGCCGTCACCGCCGTCACCGCCGTCATCGGTGTTCGGGCATTGCACGCGCTTTGCACGCTTCGACGACGCAACGAGAACGATATGAAATTGCTTGCTTCTCGGCCAATTCGAAGTGGTGCAACCGCGCCCCGCCGCCGCATCGATACCACCCATTCGACATCGCGTGATAGTACCATGACGTATCGGGAGGTACGAGCAGTGGGCGACGTCGATGCGGATCAGTTGAAGCGGCTACGGATGGAGCGTGATCTCTACTTGCGGCTCCTCGACCTGGGCTCGTTGGATGAGATCGAGCCATTTCTTCGAGAGGCTCTCGGACTCGTTACGGAACTCACCGGTGCCAAGAGCGGCTATCTCGAGATCCACGGCGCCGATCGGGACGGGGATCGCGTTGCCTCCACATTCTCCTGGGGCTTCGTCCACGACGACTCGGTGGACGCCAGCGATCTCGTATCTCGCGGGATCATCGACGAGGTCCTGGCAACCGGCACCACCATCGATACGCCAAGCGCGCGACTCGATCACCGCTTCTCCGAGCGCGGGAGCGTCCAGGCGCTGGAGCTAGAGGCCGTGCTGTGTCTTCCGATCGGCGACGATCCGACCGTGGGCGTCCTGTACCTCCAGGGGAGAGACGGCGACGGCCCGTTCGCGGCGAACGAGCGCGAGTGGGCCGGCGTATTCGCACACCGTCTCGCGCGCATCGCGGAATCCCTCATCATCCGCGTGCGATCCGAGTCGAAGTCCGACCCCACGGCCCCGCTCCGCCGCAGCTTGAAGCTGGATGGCGTCGTCGGTCGAAGCACTGCGCTGGCCTCGCTGCTGCAGGAAGTCAAGGTCGTGAGTCCGCTGGACGTGAGTCTCCTGCTCACCGGAGAATCGGGAACCGGGAAGAGTCAGATCGCCCGGGTGATCCACGACAATGGACCGCGTGCGACGCAGCCGTTCGTGGAGGTGAACTGCGCGGCGCTGCCCGAGACCCTGATCGAGAGCGAGTTGTTCGGTGCGATGGCGGGCAGCCATTCTACGGCGACGCGAGAGACCACGGGCAAAGTCGCCGCCGCCGAGGGGGGGACTCTTTTTCTGGACGAGATCGCCGAGCTGACTCCAGGATCGCAGGCGAAGCTGCTGCAGCTCTTGCAATCTCGGGAGTACTACCCGTTGGGTGCCTCCCAGCCGATGCGAGCAGACGTCCGCATCGTCGCCGCGACCAACGCTGATCTCGAAGCTGCCGTGGAAGAGAAGCGATTCCGCTCGGATCTGTACTACCGACTTCAAGTCCTGCCCGTCCGGGTTCCGAGTCTCTCGGAGCGGGAAGACGACGTGCCCTTGCTGGCCGAGCACTTCCGCGATGCGGCGTCCATGCGTTACAAGCTCCCCGCGTTGGGCTTCTCGCCTTCGGCCATCCTGGCACTCTGCAATGCGACCTGGCCGGGCCAGATCCGCCAGTTGTCCCACGCGGTCGAGGCCGCCCTGATCCGTGCGTCCGGGCAAAGCGCCTCGAAGATCGAGCGCGCCCATGTGTTTCCGGAGAACACGGATAGCGCTGCAGAGAACGACGCGTCTCTCACGTTTCAGGAGGCGACACGCCGCTTTCAGGCGGAACTACTGAGCGGGACGCTCGAGGAGGCGCACTGGAATGTAACGGAGGCATCGCGCCGCCTCGATCTCACTCGCTCGCATGTCTACAACCTGATCCGCACGTTCGGCCTAAGTAGGTCTTGACTACGAGGAAGATGCCATGACGATCGATCCGAACATCACGAGTACTCTGATCCGAAACGCCGGAGGGGCTCTGGCAGATCGAACGTCCAGACGTCCGAGCGACGCTCGCTCCTATGGGCGATTGGGCGGCGACCAGCTCGAGTCATGGATGCCGAAGCGCGGTCGCGGCGAGTCGGAAGAGGACGCCGTCTTGAAACTCGCCGATTCGATGTATGAAGAGAGTGAGCTGAACCACGACATCCCAGCGGGCTATACGTTCTTCGGTCAGTTCATCGCGCACGACCTGACGTTCGCCGTCCACCCGTTCCCTCCGGATCGAGAAAGGCGTTTCTTCGGTCGCAATCGCAGGTCGCCGAGGTTCGATCTGGACAGCGTGTACGCGGGAGGACCGACGGTTGCTCCTCACCTCTACGAGTTGGCCGATCCGCGGAAACTCCTGATTGGTCGGAATCGACTCGGCGAACTCGATCTGCCGCGAAACCTCGACACGAGTGCGGATGGCTCGACCGATTTCAATCGCCGTCGCACGGCCCTGGTCGGCGATCTCCGAAACGATGACAACACGATCACCGCCCAACTGCACCTGGCGATCCTTCGGTTTCACAATCGCGTGGTCGAAGAGTTGGGACTCAGCTTCGAAGAGGCGCGGGTGTTGACGACCCTGAGCTACCAATGCGCCGTCCGTGACTACCTTCGAAGAGTTTGCGGCCGGCAGGCAGTGGAAGACGCGGTACACGGAGTCAACTCGGCGCCTTTCGCTCCCTTTGCGAAGGCGGGAACGCTGCCCCTCGAATTCAGCTTCGCCGCGTTTCGCTTCGGGCACAGCATGGTGGGCAGCACGTATCACCTGAACAATTGGCTCGACGCGACCGAAGGTCGGCCTTTGAATCTACTGCTCGACACTTCTCCGGGATGGCGCGAGCGAAACGGACACGCGCATCGCACACTCGAGGGCCAGCGCGAGCTTCCGCCGGCATGGACGGTTCAGTGGGATCGATTCGTTTCGTGGAACGGGTCTCTCGTGACGCAGCCGAGTCGAGCCATCGATACCAGGCTCTCACCCGCGCTGCGCACCTTGCCGATCCACGCGGAGGCGGGTGACCCCGACGAGCGAACGCGATCACTTGCCTACCGCACGCTGTGGAGTGGTTTTCAGCGACAACTGCCCACCGGAAGGAGCCTTGCAAAGGAGTTCAAGATCGGGTCTCCCGTGCGAGCCAACTATCCGCTCTTCATCCACATTCTCCACGAAGCGGAGAACGACGGAGGCCGAAGGCTCGGTCCCCTGGGTGCGTGGATCGTCTCGAACGTGTTTCTCGGTGCACTCCGATACGACGAGTGCTCGATCATGCGTGAAGAGGGCGGCATCGACTGGCAACCCTGGAGCGACCTGGGCATCGAGTCGAACGCGGAGTTCGAGCTGAAGGACTTCCTCGCGTTCTCGGGTGCGCCCATGACGTTCAGGGATTGGCGAGATCAGGTGCCAGAATCGGCGCGCCAGCGTGATGTCTGACCACCGAATCAATACCGAATTCGACGGACTACCGCGTCGCTATGAGATCTCGAGACCTCTCGGCGAAGGGGGGCAGAGATCGGTCGTGTTGGCGAGCGACCGCGAAACGGGACGCGAGGTGGCGGTGGCTTCGATTTCGATCCACGGAGATCGGCGATCGCTGCTGCAACAACTCGACGAGGCGCGCGCGATCTCGCGACTGGGCGAACGCCACCACATCGTTGTCATCGAGGACGTGATCGAGGGCGCCGAGCGGATCTTCGTTATCAGTCCCTACTTTGCGGGCGGTGATCTGGCGGCGAGGCTCGCCCGTCGCGCCGCGGGCACGCTGCCGGTTTCGGAAGCCCTCGAGATCGCGATCCACGTGTGCATCGGGCTCGAACACGCCCACGCCCACCGCGTCACGCACTGCGACGTCAAGCCGGAGAACATTCTGCTCGACGAAGCGGGCAACGCGTTCCTCGGAGACTTCGGACTCGCATACGCCGCAACGGAAGCTTCAGACGCGCTGGGGGAACGCGCCGGCACTCCCGCGTATGGCGCGCCGGAGCAACTGTCCGAAGGCCGGGCACATCCGGCGGGGGATCTCTACTCACTCGGCTGTGTGTTGTACGAGACCGTGACGGGAAGGCTGCCGTTCACCGCTGAGACCGCGTCGGACACCTTGCGTCTGCATATGGACTCACGACCCGTTCCGCCTGCGGAGCGCTCGCCGGAGATCCCGCGCGCGCTGAGCGATCTGATCCTCAAGTTGCTGGAGAAAAACCCACGGGATCGACCCCAGTCGGCGCGCGACGTAAGGGCGGCCTGTGAGGGAATTCTCGATGCTGGTGCGGCCGGCCCCGCGTCGTCAGCCGGAGAAGCGACTCCGCTGATCGGTCGTCAGGAGGAGCTCGGTCGGCTCTTCGAGGGCTTGTCGCAGGCGAGTGACGGCAAACCCGTTGTTGCTCTCGTTCGCGGCGAAGCAGGCATCGGAAAGTCTCGGCTGATCCACGAACTGGCTGCCATGGCCGATGGTGAGGGTTGGCAGGTCCTGCTTGGGCACGGAACACCCGATGCACCGCTGCCCTTCCGCACATTCGTGGAAGCACTGCTTCCAATGTCCGGACGCCTCGCAGAACTCGATTCCGATCAGGCAGAACAGATGCGTCAGCTGCTCTACCTCGGCTCGGCGGGAATCGATCCCGAGATGCTCACGGGTCGCGAGGCCCACCACCACCGACTCTTCGGTGCGGTACTCGCCGCACTGGTCGCCTTCGGCAGAAACCGGCCGCTGCTCGTTGCACTGGACGACATCCAGTGGGCGGATTCGGCGTCCCTCGACCTGGTCGAACATCTCGTTCGGTCACTCAGCGGCGCGGGCAATGGTCGCGGCGCGGCGTTGATGCTGGTGCTGGGGTCGCGCCCCGCTGTGTCCGAT
>JANQEL010000186.1 GCA_028278345.1 Myxococcota bacterium | reverse complement strand
CGTTCGCTGCGCCACCCTCGTCGAACTCCCCGAGCGCATGCCCTGCTTCGACGGTGAGTGCGTGGCGGGTGTCACGACGCGCTTCGGCGGCGGCCTGTGTGGCACGGCGCTCTTCGCGATGGAGCCCGAGGACGCTCTCTCCTGGGTACGCGCCAATCCCGAAGCCGGCGACCCGATCGATCAGTTCGTCGAACTCGGCGATCGCGTGCAGAGCCACCTGGTCTCGGCGATCGGCCGCGGGCTCGGCATCGAGATGACGACCGAGTCGGCGGGGCTTCGCGAGGATTCGGTTCCGCTGATTCTGCTCGGAACCCACGCGCCGTCGGATACCGCCGTCGTGTGCGTGAGCGTGCTGGTGGCCGCCGGGGATCATGTGCTCCCCGCGCACGTCTACCTGATGATCGAGCCGAAGCTGCTCACGACGGCCCTCGCCGCCTAGAGCGCACGCTCTCCAGCCCTTCGGGCTCTTCCACGCGGGACGCGATTCGATTGCGTTCCGCGTTTTCTTTTTCGCGGCTGTGAAGTGCTTCACAGCAGTGAGGCCCCGTTCCCACCGAAGCTATGGGTGTCACGGCTTCGCCCCTGTGGAGCGTGGGCACCGTCCGCGCGCGTTTCCGTGACGTGACATGGAAACCGAACGATGAGTCAACGAAAGAAGGGAAAGTGCAACTGGGTGATCTTGATGTTGACCATGTTCGTCATGATGGCTGGCGCCGCGTGCGGAACGACCGATAGCGGCGGTTCAGGGGAATGCCCGGTGGAGGGCGATCCCGGAACGCAGCAGCGAGTTGGCCCGTTCGCGACGCAGACGACCGCCAATGAGCGGTATCGCGAACACCAGGAAGCCGGCTGTGAACTGAGCAACGGGGTGTTCCCGTGCTTCACCGACGACTTCATCCGCGGCTACTGCTTCAACGTGTTCTTCGACTAGGACACAGCGGCGGGATCGCGCGGCCGGTCTGCCGGCTCGCAGCGCAGCGATGCGTCGCGGGCCGCACCGGCCGCCAGGTGCTTCAGCAACTGTGCCTGGATCAGTCGGCGC
>JANQEL010000180.1 GCA_028278345.1 Myxococcota bacterium | reverse complement strand
AGCGTCGGACTCGACATCCTGAATGCCTCCGACGGCGAGATCGTCCGCGGTGGCGACACCCCCGACGGCACCTTCGTCGCGTGGTTGGGCCAGGCCTATGGGGCGTGGCGTCTGCCCGCGCGCTTCGGACGCCTCGAACTGGCCACGCGCGCCGACGTACAGCTCGCGGCGAAGCCGATGCTCGCGATGGAGCGCGTTGCGATCGGCGGCCAGCGTACGGTGCGCGGCTATCCCGAGAACGCCGCCGTGCGCGACAACGGCGCCGCGGCCTCGCTCGAGTTGCGTCTACCCCTGATGCGCGAACGCGCACGCGGCTGGTCACTTCACCTCGTGCCCTTCGTCGACGGCGGCCTCGCTTGGAACAAAGGGGACGAGCGCAAGCGCGAATGGCTCGCGAGCGCGGGGCTCGGCCTTCGCACGCGCTACCTCGATCACTTCCGCCTCGAGATGGAGTGGGGTGGCCGCATGATCGACGTCGAAGACGCGCCGCGGCGCGGGCTGCAGAAGCACGGCTTCCACATCACGGCCGAACTGCGGCTCTAGCGGGGGCTGGCGGTGATCCCGGCCTTCGCGAGGAAGCCGTCGAGACGTTCGCGTGCGTCGGCACTCTCGGGCTGCGCGGCCGAACTCTCGACCAGCATCGCGAGCGCGTCGTACCAATATCCGCTCTCGGCGTAGCGGGCGGCGCGAGCTCCGACTTTCGCAGCATCGAGGCGGGCGGCGGTCGAACCCGAGGGTGAGCGGTACTCGATCCAACCCTGGGCGATGCGATCCGCCGAGGGGTCTCCACCCGCGCTGCGCACGAATACGCTCCAGCGATAGACCTCTCCCGCTTCGAGGGAAACGCCGAGGGCGGCCAGATCGGTCTGCTGTCGCGGGCGCGCGGGGTCGATGACGTGGACGCCCTCGTAGAGGGGTTCGAGAGCGCTTTCCGCAGTCACCACCACACCGACTTCGTGACCGGCGGGAAGCTCGCCGTCGAGGGTCCAATAGAGGGTCGGCTGCGGCGTCGCCGTGTGGGCCACGTGATCGGGAACCCAGGCGACGAGGGCCGGCGACGAAGACTCGCCGCGCACTGTGTCGCGCGGAGCCACGCGGGCCAGGAAGTCGGCCGGTGCGCGGTACTCGACGGGCTCGTAGTGGGCCGCGAGCAGGATCTCTTCACGGACGACCGCGGGCTCGGGTGCGATCTCCTCGATCACCGGCGGTTCCGTCGCAGCGATGGGAGCGGTTTCGGTCGGCTCGGCCTGCTGCGCGAGGTTCGCGGGCGCGGGCGCCGGTGTTTCCTTGACGACCAGCTGGGGCGTCGGGTTTTCGAGGGCCGGCGGGCTCACCACTTCTTCCTGCTGCGCCATGTTGGAATCGTCAGCATCCTCGCCATCGCCGAGCAGAGGAAGCAGCGCGATCGCGACGAGGCCGGCGGCCGCCGCCATGGCGATCCACGGCGCCATCACCCGTTCGCGGGGCTTCGACTGCACCATCGGGATCACGCCGTCCGCCGCACCTTCGACGACTTCGGGCTCCGCAGCGCGCGCATCGAAGCCGCGCAGCATGGCGAGGCGATCGCGCAGGCTCGGATCCTCCGCGAGTCGCGCTTCGAAGGCGCGGCGTTCGGCTTCGTCGAGGGAGGCCGGATCCTCGGCGTAGCGGACGAGGGTCTTGCGATCGTTTTCGTCACTCGCGAGCACGTCGGCCAGCAGCAAGCCGAGGCCTTCGTTTCGATCGCGAGAAGTGTTCGTGGTGTCGCCACTCATGATGGAATCCCCAGGACTTCGCGCAGGGCCTTGA
The DNA here is from genome assembly GCA_028278345.1 of Myxococcota bacterium. Taxonomy (GTDB): domain Bacteria; phylum Myxococcota_A; class UBA9160; order UBA9160; family UBA4427; genus DUBZ01. The sequence goes on along the minus strand of JANQEL010000180.1, from coordinate 9,673 downwards.
GCCCCTTGATCTGGTCCCGCTTCACTGCCGGCAGACTGAGCGAGAGCCGGTCGGCCGTTTCCTGGTAACTGAACCCGTGCAGATAGATGTGTTCGATCACCTGTCGGCAACGGGGGTCGAGCTTGTCGAGGCCGCGTTCGAGATCGAGGGCCATGTCGCTTCGATCGCTCGCGGGTTGGCTTCTTCGCGCGTCGAGGGTCGGGTCGTTGTCGAGGCGCGTCTCGTCGAGTTCGAGGTTGCGGTCGCGGCGGTCGGTGCGCTGGGCGTAGTTGGCGAGACGGTTGCGAACCACCGTGCCCACGTAGTTCACGAAGGCGCCGGGCTCGCGCAGGGTGCCCTTGCGCACGGTGCCGAGCAGGGCGATCAGCACGTCCTGGCAGAGATCGTCCCACGCCCCGCGCCGGTCGTAGGCGCGATAGTGATGCAGGTAGCCGACGATGATCTCGCTCACCTGCGCCACGGCCTCGGTCTCACCGCGTGCGAAGCGCTTCAGTACGTCTTCCCAGGCTTCCCGCGGGAGAGGCATCGAATGACCATACCTGACACCGCGTCTGGCCGGATTCGATTCGGCGGCGACGGCGACCCGCGCGCGCCGGCGCGAAGGTCGAGCTTCGGGGTCGGGGCGAGGCTGGATGGCACGGCCCCGCGCGTCTTGCTCGACCGGGGAGGACGGAACCGCTGCGAGGCGGGGGGGCGCCGGGCGCCGGGACCGTTGGGGCTGGGACATGCGCTGAGGGACCCGCCCCCTGCGAAATCAGCCCGCCGTTTGACGACGAAACTGCGCTCGAAGTGCCCGTTTTCGCCCAGGCAGGTGAGAGACGGGTGAGAAATCCGCCAGACCGGCCGAGAGAACGCGCAGGAGCGCCGAGGCCGTTGTCAATCGAGGTCGAGGGCCGCCCGGAAGCCGTCGGCGATCGCGCCGTCGATGTAGCCGACCCCGCTCGCGTCGCCGATCACCCGTACCGGGACCCCGGCAGATTCGAGGGCCGCGACCATCTCGGGATTGCCCGTGAGCCCCTCGGCGATCACCACCGAGTCGGCCGGGACGCTCTCCTCGGCGGCGCCCTGGGCGCGCCCGCGGAAGCGCACGGCCCCGGCGGTGATCTCGAGGATCTCGCTCTCGGCGTGGAGGTGGGCCCCGGCTTCGCGCAGGTCGTGGAGCACCCGCCAGCGACGCGGATGCGCCATCTGTTGGGCCAACACGCTCTCGCTTTCGAAGACGTGCACCTCGCGGCCGCGCTCGACGAGGAACTCGGCCAGCTCGCAGCCGACCAGGCCACCCCCCACGATCGCCACGCTCTTACCCAGCGGCATGTAGGCCTTCGACGCCTTGCGCAGGGTGGCGGGGTCGTCGGTCAAGCCCGTGAGCCGCCCGGCGCGCACCGCGAGCCGACCGGTCAGCGAGAGTTTCGACTCGGCATCCGAATCTCCCTGACCCGTGAGGAGGTCGCGCAGGCTGTCGCCGTCGAAGACGTGGGGAAGATCCGCACCCTCGATCGTCGACTTCGCGCGCGTCGGTCCGACTCCGGCCAGCACGATGTCGGGCGCAATCTCGCGCACGACATCCGGGGTGACTTCACACTCGAGGCGCACGTCGATCGGCAGCTTCGAAACCCGCGTGACGAGGTAGTCGAGCAGGCGCTCGTTCGGTTCGTAGGGCAGGGCGGCGAAGCGGAGGGTTCCTCCGAGTTTCGCTCCCTTCTCGCACAGCACGACTTCGTGGCCGCGCTCGGCCGCGACACCCGCCGCTTCGAGACCGGCCGGGCCACCGCCCACGACCAGCACCCGCTTCGGCGACTTCGTCTTCTCGCGCAAGCGCGGGGCGTCTTCGATCTCGTTCGCCGCGAGCGCATTCACCGCACAGCGCACCCGGCGATCGAAGAAGGGCTGCGCCACGCAGATGTAGCAGTAGATGCAGGGTCGGATGTCTTCGGGCCGATCCTCGGCGAGCTTGCGCGGCAGTTCCGGATCGGCGAGGAGCTTGCGTCCCATCGAGATGACGTCGGCGCGCCCCTCGCGAATCACGCGATCGCCGTCTTCGGGTTCGATGCGGCCGGAGACGATGACGGGGACGTTCACCCGCTGCTTGATGATCGCGGCGTAATCGACGAAGCCCGACGGCTTGTGGACGATCGGCCCGCGCGTGAAGCCGGGGCCGATCGGATCCGAGTAGGCGCTGACGTGAACGGCGTCGACGCCCGCTTCTTCGAGCAACTCTGCGGTACGCGCCGCGTCCTCGGGCACGATGCCGTTCTCCACCCCGAACTCGATCGCGTCGATGCGCGCCCAGAGTGAGAAGCCCTCGCCGAGCACGGCGCGGCAGGCGCGAATCACGTTGCAGAGCAGGCGTGCGCGGTTCTCGACCGGGCCTCCGTATTCGTCCGTGCGGAAGTTCCACGCCGGCGAATGGAACTCGGAGAAGATGTACCCGTGGGCACCGTGGATCTCGATCGCATCGAAGCCCGCGCGCTGCGCGCGCTGCGCGGCGTCGGCGAAATCCGAAACCAGGGCTTCGAGGTCCTGCGCCGTGGCCTCGCGAATCTTGGGCTTCCCCTCGGAGCCCGCCGCCTTCGCCATCAACCCCATCTCCTCGAGGGTGAGATCGAGAGGGCCGCTCGGGCGCAGCTGCTTGGCGGGCATCGAGGGCATCAGCAGTTCGCGGCCCTGCTGGGTATCGAGACGGCCGACCTTGCCGTGGTGGGCGAGCTGGATCGCGATTCGCGAACCCGCTGCGTGCACCCTATCCGCGAGCGCCGTGAGCCCCGGCAGGAAGTCGTCGCTCGAGACGCCGATCTCGTGCGCCGAGTTGGCACCGCGCGGATAGCACGCCGCCGTGTTCTCGGAGATCAGCAGCCCCGCACCCCCGCGCGCACGCTCCTCGTAGTACTTGAGGACGGGCTCGCGAATCTTGCCGTCGGCTTCGACGATTTCGACGCCCATCGGCGCCATCGCGATGCGGTTCGGAAGTTCGAGGTTTCCGATCTTCACCGGCGACAGCAGGTTGCGCAGCATCCGTCGTCTCCTTCGTTTCCCGAGTTCGAAACCAGTCGAAGCAGCGCGCGAATGTAGCGTTACCCTCTCGCGCCATGACTGGAACCATCCGTACAGAGATCGACCGCGAACGCGGCCTGGCGACTTTGATCATCGATCAACAGGCACGACGCAATGCCATGACGGGGGAGATGTGGGACGCGATCCCGGGAGCCGTCGAAGCGATCGAAAAGGACGATGCCGTTCGCGTCGTCGTGATGCGCGGCGCGGGTGACGTCGCCTTCGTTTCCGGGGCCGACATCTCGGAGTTCGAGGAGAGTCGCACGGGGGCGACCGCCGCCGATTACGATCGCCGCAACGCGCGGGCCTTCGCGGCGCTCGCCGGGCTTCGCAAACCCTTGATCGCGATGATCCACGGCTTCTGCGTCGGGGGCGGCTGCGCGATCGCGCTCACAGCCGACCTTCGTTACTGCGATGAGGCCGGCGTGTTCGCGATCCCCGCCGCTCGACTCGGCCTCGGTTATCACGCCGGCGGTCTCGAGAAACTCGTCTCGGTGGTGGGGCAGGCCGCGGCGCGAGAGATCTTCTTCACGGCGCGCCGCCTGAAGGCCGAAGAAGCGCACCGCATCGGCCTCGTGAATGCGGTCGTCCCCAAGGCCGAGCTCGAGGCCCACGTTGCGCGTGTGGCCGAACAGATCGCGAACAACGCGCCGCTGACCCTCGGCAGCGCCAAGTTCATCCTGGGCGAGCTCGCAAAGCCCGAAGCCGCGCGCGATCACGAAGCGATCGAGAGTTCGATCCGCGCGTGTTACGACAGCGCCGACTACGCCGAAGGGGTGCGCGCGTTTCTCGAGAAGCGCGCTCCATCCTTCGAGGGACGCTGAGCGGAGAACACCGCGAGCGCTGCCAGTGTGTTGCGCGTCGGCCGGCGTGGTGGCGCACCGACGGGCAAACTGACACCGCGAGTTCCCCGGGATACCGCGGCGCGTGCGTCTGCGGCTCGCGTTTGATCGATTGCCGCGGGCCTTGCTTGCCCGCGTCTTCGCGGGTGGCATACGCTTCGCCGAACCCCGCCGACGTCTCCCCGGTGAAGGAGTCCACATGTCGATTCTCAGCGAACTCGATCGCTATCTGATCATCTCCTCGGACGGACATGCCGGCCTGCCGATGGCCGACTACCGGGAATACGTCGACCCCGAATTCCGCGACGCCTTCGACGCAGCGCTCCCGATCCAGCGCGCGATGACAGAGTCGGCGGCCAGGAGTTTCCTCGTCGCCGACATCAACGAGGAGTGGCGCAAGGGCAACGAGGACGGGCTCTCGGGAGCCTGGGATTCGGACGCGCGCAATCGGGTCGTCGACGCTGACGGCGTGACGGCCGAGGTGCTCTTTCCCGACGGCGTGACCGAGATGAACGCACCGCCCTTCGGCGCGGGTTTCTCGTTGGGCACCGAGGGCACGACGAAGGAACTCCAGTGGGCCGGCTGCAACGCGCACAACCGCTGGCTGGCCGAGTTCGTGAGTCAGGCCCCCGAGCGACGCATCGGGCTCGCCTGCATTCCCGTCCTGTGGGATATCGACGAAGCAGTCGAAGGCATCCGCAAGGCTCACGAAACGGGGTTGCGCGGTGTGATCTTCCCGCCGATGTGGGGTTCGTTCCCGCCGTACCAGTACACGCGCTACGACCCCGTGTGGGAGGTCTGCCAGGATCTCGACATGCCCGTCCACTTCCACTCGGGCCCGTCGCCGATCACCGACTACTTCGGCCCGATGCCGCCGAAGGAGGGCCAGGAGATCAGCCAGGGCGCCGTCGGCATCTACATCACCGAGGTGGCCTTCTGGTTGGCGCGCCCGGTGACCTTCATGCTCTGGGGAGGCGTCTTCGAGCGCTATCCGCGCCTCAAGGTCTCGCTCACCGAGGGCACGGCCGTCTGGGTGCCCGAGTACCTCGAACTCCTCGAACAGCGCTACTCCGAGAGCCACTACTCGATGAAGCTCGGTGACTTCCGCAGCCATCTCTCGATGTCGCCTGCCGACTATTTCAGGCGCAACGTCAAGATCGGCGCGTCCTGCATGCCTCGGCGCGAAGCCGAGATGCGCGACCTCATCGGTGTTTCGCAGATCATGTGGGGCACCGACTATCCCCACCCGGAAGGCAGCTGGCCGTTCACGAAGGATCAGTTGAACGAGACCTTCCACGATCTGCCCGACGAAGACATCAGCGCGATGCTCGGAGGCAACGCGGTCGAGTTCTACAACCTCGACGTCGAGAAGCTGGCTCCGATCGTCGCGCGCGTCGGCCCCGAGAAGGCGAATTTCCAGCAGTAGACGGCACGACCCGACGCCGACGACCCAACCCATCCGGATCCCCATCCGAAAGGAACCATCGACATGACGGACACGAACACCGCCGGCCCGCAGATCAATCCCGCCGACCAGATCAACTGGCCCATGTTGAAGCTGCGCTACGACACCACCCCCGATGCCGTCGCCGCGGTGCTGCCGCCGGGTATCACGCCGAGCGCCCGTCCCGAAGTCACCCTCACCGTCTACAACTTCCCGGTCAACGGCGAGCCCGAATACGGCGTCGTCACCCAGGTGGACGCCGACTACAACGGCACGCAGGGGCTCTACACCCTCGGCTACGGCATCGACCAGGAAGCCGCGATCTTCATCAGCCAGGAGATGAACGGCCAGCCGAAGTACCCCGCGAACATCAAGTACTTCCGCATGATGGACGAGGTGCACGCGAGCTGTGAGCACCAGGGTTACACCTTCCTCGAGTTTTCGGGCAAGGTGACCGAGACGCTCCCCAACCCCGAGAACCACGTCGAAGACGAGTGGTGGATCAAGGTGTCGCGCAAGGTCGGCATGATGCCCGAGATGGGATACGACTTTCCGCCGCACGTCGTGCGCGTGCACAGCACCTACGGCACGGCCCACCTGCAGAAGCTCGAAGGCACGCTCCGGCTTCACGACAGCCCGTGGGATCCGATCAAGGAGCGGCTGCCGATGGCCGGCGAACTCTCGGCGCATCTCTGGACGCCGATCTTCCTCGGTCGCGAGATCACCCTCGAAGGCAAGCTCGACCCGCAGGAGTTCTGGCCCCACGTCGACGTGATCAGCGGCTCGCGCTGGCTCGGCCAGAGCGGGGGCCCGCGCCGCGCGGCCTAGCGCGCTCGCGCCGACCGGCAGTTCGAACCTAGACGCCCGACGCGACTCACGGTATCCAGCCCGCCATGAGCGACGCCTACGATGCCGTCGTGGTCGGTGCGGGACCCAACGGTCTCGCGGCGGCGATCGAACTCGCGCGTTCGGGCTTTCGCGTGCAGGTCGTCGAGGCGTTGTCGACGCCGGGTGGGGGCACCCAGACGCGTGAGCTGACGCTGCCGGGGTTCCTGCACGACGAGTGTTCGGCCGTGCATCCGATGGGGATCCTGTCACCGTACTTTCGGCAGCTTCCCCTCGACGAGTTCGGCCTCGAGTGGCTCGCCACCGAGGCTTCCGTCGCGCATCCCCTCGACGAGGGGTACGCGGTGATGATGTACGACTCCCTCGAGCGCACCGCCGACCAGCTGACGCGCGCCGACAATCACGCGTGGCGCAAACTCTTCCATCCCTTTCTGAAGCATCCCCACGACCTGCTCACGGATACGATGGGCCCGCTCGGGCGCATCCCGAAGCGCCCCATCACGATGGCGCGGTTCGGCCTGAAGTCGATCTGGCCCGCGCGGCGCCTGGCGCAGCGCCTCTTCGAGAACGAGCGGGCGAGGGCGCTCTTCGCCGGGTGCGCGGGGCATAGCGTGCTCTCCCTCGATCACTGGATGACCTCGGCGCTGGGCTTGATGTTCTCGCTGACCGCGCAGGTGGAGAACTGGCCCGTCGCGAAGGGCGGCTCGATCGCAATCGCCCGGGCGCTGGCCGGCTACCTCGAGCATCTCGGTGGCGAGATCGTCTGCGATCGGCGCATCACCAGGCTCGACGAACTGCCGCGAGCGCGCGCGGTGATCTTCGATCTTGCACCCAAGGGCGTGGTCGACATCGCGGGAGACGAACTCCCCACGCGCTATCGCCGACGACTCGCGCGCTACCGCTACGGACCCGGGACCTTCAAGGTCGATTGGGCCCTCGACGGCGAGATCCCCTGGCGCGACGCGCGGGTCGGCACGGCCACGACGGTGCACGTCGGCGGCACCCTCGACGAGATCGCCGCGAGCGAAGGCGACGCCTGGCACGGGAGACACAACGACTCTCCCTATCTCATCCTCTGCCAGCAGAGCCACGCCGACCCGTCGCGCGCACCCGATGGCCAGCACACGGGCTACGCCTACTGCCATGTGCCCTACGGTTCCGATCGCGACATGACCGAAGTGATCGAGAACCAGATCGAACGCTTCGCTCCGGGCTTTCGCGATCGCATCCTCGCGCGCCACGCGATCTCACCGCGCGATTTCGAGACCCGGAACCCCAACTACGTAGGCGGTGCGATCACCGGCGGGGCCGCCGATCTCACCCAGCTCTTCACGCGCCCGGTCGCGCGCGTGAACCCGTACACCACGCCGAACCCGAAGCTCTACATCTGCTCGGCTGCCACGCCCCCCGGCGGCGGGGTCCACGGAATGGGGGGCTACTACGCGGCGCGCGCCGTGATTCGGCGACTCGAACGCGGGCGCATCTGACAGCGCTCGCGATCAGGCAGTGCCTTCGGGTGGCGACTCTTCCCACTGGTAGGTGTCGAAGAGTTCACCGAGTTCACGGCGGATCTCGTCGGCTTCGAGGCCGTACTCTTCCAGGCTGTAGCTGTGCCCCGTCTTGTGTCTGCGCTCGCGCTTGCCTTCGGCCAGCAGCATCTCGCGATAGGCGGGGGACATCTCGAAGCCGAGTTGCTCGTAGACGCGCTCGATCGTCTGTGCGGGATCGGAGGTGAGGTCGCGGTAGTCGACGACCGCCTGCGCGGTCTCCGGGTGCGTCTCGAGCACCCGCAACGGATGCAGGTAGGTGTGATACGACTGATCGGCGAGGAAGCGAAGGCTCTTCTGCACGCGTTCGCGTTCCCAGTCGAGGGCGCGATAGCCGATGCTCATCAGGCTCAGCAGGCTCGGGATCGTCTCGTTCGGGTTGCGGATCGGCACCACGATGCGCGCATCGGGGAAGTGTTCGATCAACGTTCCGACTCGGCCCGAGAAGACCGGGTTCTTGCTGAGGTGGATGCGATCGGCTCCGTTCAGGTAGAGCTGCCGCTTCACGCACTCCTTGTAGAAGTCCATCAGGCGCTTGCGTTCGGCGGCCGGGCGTTCGTCGATGAAGTAGAAGTCGACCTGTCCCATGTAGGGCATCTTGGTCTGCCAGAAGCCCGAGGCGCACGAGTAGTAGAAGATGATGTCGTCTTCTTCGGGGATCGTGAGGCCCATCTTGTGGACGTCGCGCGTCGAGCGGTAACGCTTCTCTTCCCAGGCGCGGACGCGCTTCTCGAGCGCACCGCCGAGAAAACGCGCGTCCATGCGCGCCGCCCAACGGATGAACTTCTTCTGCAGCAGTGAGGGGAAGTAGAGCTCGTAGAGGTTGAAGGAGCTGAAGCGCCCCTCGTCCTTGCTCATCAGGCGGTGGACCAGCGTGGTGCCACTTCGCGCGTGTCCGACGACGAAGACGGGCGTCTTGATCTCGATCTTGCGAAGCCCCGGGAAGAGCAGGGCGTCGAGGAAGAAGCAGATCGCGTGGAAGGTCGAGATCAGCGGGACGCTCACGCCCAGGATGAAGAGGAAGTAGCGCCGGGCCATCGGGGTCGGTTCCTGCCGGGCCAGGCGGATCAAGCGGCGCCACTGGGCGAAGTCGAAGTAGAAGAACATCGCGGCCGAGTATGAGGCTCCCTCCGGTGTGCCGCAGGGGACGCGAGCGCCCCTGCACATCGGTCGCGCCGGGCATGCCGGCTTCCTGCGCCTTCCCGCCTCGCGCGGAGCGAATCGCGGAACTTTTCCCGGCCCGGCCCGTTGAAAGTGACATCGATCACTTGACGTGGGATGTTTTCCCACCGATAGTCGGATCGTGGGAATTAATCCCACTTCCTTGAGACCGGCGCCAACCACGGCATCTCCCCCCGGCGCCGCCACAGACCAGACCCTGCTGGAACCGCAAGAAAGGAACTGCCATGTCCATCTCGAAATCCCGCGTGTTTGTAGTGCTCGGGGCCGCGCTGACGCTGTGCTTCGCCGGGTCGGCCTCGGCCGACTCTGCACGGAAGCTCGAACGCAAGATCACGACGGCCGACGTGCGTGCGCTCGATATCAGCGAGATCGCACGACCGATCGACCAGCTTCCGGACGAACTCGAACCGCGCCCCGAGGATCCGGATGTCGCGGATACCGCATTGGTCTTCACCAACATCTACAACCGCGCAGCACGCGTGCGTTGCGTGGCCTTCGACAAGCAAGGCGAAGCGATCGGGCGCACCAGCACGCGCATCCCACCGCGAGGCGTTCGCTACGTCCTGGCTTCCGACATGAGCGATGGCGAGGACTTCGTCGGACAGGTCCAGTGCATCCCGTACGGCAGGATCGTCGGGAGCGCCGTGTTCATCGGGCCCGGGCTGACGGACGTGCCCGTTCGCACCGGGAAGATCGGCAAGAGCCGCATCTACTTCCCCCTGGTGGCGCACTACTAGCGCCAGGCTGCGGGCTCGAACGAG
>JANQEL010000171.1 GCA_028278345.1 Myxococcota bacterium | reverse complement strand
CGCGTCGGCCACGGTGGCGTAGGGCACCTCCGATCCGTCGGGGGTGCGAATGCGCATGTCGCTGAGCGAGCCCAGGGTCCGGCGTTCGGCTTCGGTGTAGCGGAGCATCACGCGCACGTCGTCGCGCCCGCGCTGGATGCGCTGCACTTCCTCACCGTAGTAGGCCTGGCGAACCTGGCGGGCGAGATCACCGAGGGTGAGCCCCAGCACTTCGCCCGAAGGCAGGATGTCGAGCTTCAACTCGGCCTTTCCGGTGCGGAAGGAGTCGGTGATGTCGACGACGCCGTCGTATTCGGCGAGCTGACCGCGCAGCCGTGCAGCGACTTCCTTGAGTTCGTCGAGATCGTCGCCCTCGAGCTGGATGTTGATCGCCTCGCCCGCGGAGAAGAGGGTGGTATTGAACGAGAGCTCGACGGCGTCCGGGATCGATCCCGCCAGTTCGCGCCAGATCCGGGCGACCTCCTTGGTGTCGATCTCGCGCTGCTGGTTCGGAATCAACTGCAGGGTGACTTCACCGACGTGGCCGCCGATCGCCTTGCTGCGTCCCGCTGAGGGCGGGCCCCCCGATTCCGAGATCGGCTGGCCGCCCACCATCGCGAGCAGGTGGCGAACGGGCGGGTTCTTTCCGGCTTCGTTCGCTTCGACCTCGAGTCGCCGACTGACTTCGAGAGCGGTCGCTTCGAGATGGCGCACGGCTTCCCGGGTGACCCGCGCGCTCGTGCCGAGAGGCATCGTGAGTTTGGCCGTCACCTGATCCGATTCGAGGGGCGGAAAGAACGAAAAGGGGAGCTTCCCGGCAGCCAGCGTCGAAAGGGTCACGATCAACACGGAGGTCGCGATGGCGACGGTGGTGTAGCGCCAGTAGATCGCGCGCTCGATCCAGGCCTTGAATCTCACCCGGGTGAACGCTTCGAGGGCATCGGCGAAACGTCCCTGGAGGGCGATCAATCGCTCGGATAGGCGATCGAAACCGCCGTGTAGATGCCAGGCGTAGAGGATCGTGAAAGCCGCGATCGCGAACGCGATGAAGCTCCGCGTATCCCAGGAGAGACCGAGGATCAGGATCGCCAGCATGGGGACCAGCATCAGACCGATCTCGCCGGCGGCGGTATTGACGTTCCGGTGGCTCAGATGCGCGGGCAGGACCAACTGCGATTCGATCAGCGAGAAGATCAGGCAGCAGATCACGATCGATGCGATCACCTGTTGGATCTGGCCGATGGTGCCCGGGCCCACGAGCAGCGGCGAAAAGGCCGAGACCGTCGTGAGCACACCAAAGATGACGGGCACCGCGACCTTGCGCGTCCCCGCGATGGCTTCCTCGACGTGAGCGTGCTCGACCGCAGCGTGGTCGTGTTCACGCTCGGTGCCCGCGCGGGCAGCCTCGCCTTCGCGTTGATGGGTATGGACGCTCTCGCCCACCACGATCGCGTCGTCGACCAGAATGCCGAGCACGAGGATGAAGCCGAAGAGCGAGATCGCGTCGATCGAAAACCCCAGCGCATAGGCGAGGGCGATCGCCCCGAGGAAGGAAACCGGTACCCCGACGCTGACCCAGAACGAGAGCCGCGGACGCAGGAAGACCGCGAGCACGACGAGCACCATCAGGAAACCCTGACGCGCGCTCGCGAGCAGTGTGTCGAGGCGATCGCGCAGCATCTCGCTGCCGTCGTCCCAGACCGTGAGCTCGACGCCGGGGGGCAGGCGCCCACGCACCTCGTCGAGGTAGCGGTTCAAGGCCGCCGTGATCTCGAGGATGTCCTGTTCGCCGATGCGGTAGGTAGTGATGATCGCCGCTGGCCGGCCGTTGAAGCGCACGCTCTGGTCGGTGTCTTCGAAGCCGTCGACCACCGTGGCCACCTCGGAGAGGTGAACGCGGGTGCCGTCCGCCCGGGTCACCACGACGAGGTCTTCGAAGTCGCGTCCCCAATAGGCCTGGCCCTTGGTGCGCAGCAGCACCTCGCCGCCTTCCGTCTTGATACGCCCACCCGGCAGGTCGAGAGAGGCCTTGCGAACCGCGTTCGCGAGCTGGTCGAAGGAAAGGCCGTGGCGCTGCAACGAGGCTTCCGAAACCTCGATCGAGATCTCGTAGGGCCGGGTGTTCTGCAGCTCGACCTGGGTGACTTCGGGAAGGGCAGCAATCTCGTCGCGGATCTGCTGTCCGAGCACCTTGAGCGTTCGTTCGTCATCGGGCCCGGTCAGCGCCAGCTCCATGACCGAACGCAGGGGCGTAACGAGATTGATGATCGGCTTTTCGGCTTCTTCGGGAAAGGTGTCGATCGAGTCGACGCGATTCTTCACGTCATCCAGAGCGCGATTCTCGTCGGCGTTGTCGAAGAGCTCGACGGTGACCGCGCACGCGCCCTCGTTCGAAACCGAGCGGATGCGCTCGATCCCTTCGATGCCTTCGAGTTCCTCTTCGATGCGGATGCAGACGCCTTCCTCGACTTCTTCGGGCGCCGCGCCGAGATACTCGACTCCCACCGTAATGGCCTTGAGGTCGGTGTCGGGGAAGGACTTCTGCGGCATGCGCGGAAGCGAGACCAGCCCCGCCACGACGATCACGCCGAGCAGGAGATTGGCCGCCACGTGATTGCGGGCGAACCACGCAATCGGGCCGTTCACGAGGCCGCTTCCGCCGTGGGGGTCGCGGCGACCGAGGCGGCGTCGCTGCGTACGCGAACGGCCATACCGTCGATCGGCGTGTCGAGACTCGAAACACAGACGCGCTCGCCTGCGGCGAGTCCACCGCGCACGAAGACCTGATCGCGGCTTACCCGCAGCACGTCGACCTCGCGGAAGCGGAGCTTCTCGTCGCGATCGACAACCAGGACCGACGACTCACCGCGCAGGGCCTCGCGCGGCAACACGACGACGTTCTCGACTTCCGCACCGGCGATCTCGGCTTCGACGAAGAGCCCGACACTCAGCGGGGGGCGGCCATTGCTGGTGAGGTAGGGATCGCGCACCTGGGCCACAACGTTGACCATGCGGGTCTTCGGGTCGAGTTCCCCTTCCGTGCGCACCACTTCGCCCTGCCAGACGTGGTCGCGACCCGCGAAGCGGGCCTTGAGGCTCACCGTGGCGCTGGACTCTTCGACGGAGAGCGCGCCGGCCAGGGGAAGTTCGAGGAAGGCCAGCTCTTCGTCCTGGATCGGCAGCCGCACCTCGGCGACATCGACGGCGTAGATCGTCGCCACGCTCGCGCCGCGATTCACGAACTGCCCCACGTCGATCTGCTCCGCGCGCACCCGGCCGTCGTAGGGGGCGAGCACCTCGGTGCGCGCCAGATCGCGCTCCGCCTTGGCGAGGGCCGCAACGGCTTCGCGTTTTGCCGCTTCGGCCACGCGCAGGCGGTTGATCGCGTCGTCGCGCGCCGCTTCGCTCGCGGCCTGTTGCTTGGCGAGGTCGATCTGACGCGCGTGGGCCGTGCGCGCATTCGAGAGGTCACTCTGGGCCCGCGCAAGGCGCGCTCGCGCCTGTTCGAGGGCGAGTTCGTAGTCGAGTTTCTCGATCTTCAGCAGCGGGTCTCCGACCGCAAAGAAGCCGCCGGAAACCAACGACGGCGAAACCCACTCGACACGACCCGCCACTTCGGGGATCAGCGCGCTCTCGGTGCGCGGAACCACCGTGCCGTGGGTCGAGACGCGCATGCGAACCGTGGCGGGTTCGACATCGAGTACGCGAACCAGGGGCGCCGTCGACATGGGCTGCTGACGCTCGATCTCACTGCTCGTCGCGAGCACGAGCGCAGCCAGGCCAAGCCCCAGGATGAGCACCCCGATCGGCGCAAGGGCGCGCTTGCTCAACCAGACCCGCTCCGTTCGCGCTTCGCGCGCATCGAGGGACTCAGCCATGAGTCGCCTCCGCGCTCGCGGGGTCGATGCCGTTGGTCGCGAAATCGATCAGCTGTTCGAGGCCGTCCTTCGGATGCACTGGCGTGTCGAGCGGGATGGGTGGCTTGTCGAATGCCAACAAGTGAATCATCGCACCAACCACGAAGTAGAAGCGCCAACGAACCACTTCGGGGGGCTGGGCGGGCAGTGCCTTGCAGAGCGCGTCGAAGTAGCGAGCCACCACCTCGCTGAACACGTTGGCGAGCAGCGGCTGGGCGATCGAGTGGGGTTCGCCGAACACCCGGCCCACCAGACGGGGCATCGGGGACGCAGGATCGAATCCCACGAAGGGTTCGAGGAATGCGCGCATCAGTTCGCGTACGGTGGGCGTGCGGCCATCCGCCAGGAGATCGTCGAGCAATTCGTGACGAATCGCGTTGAGCGGTGCGACGCGACGATGGAAGGCTGCGCCGAGTACGCCCTCCTTCGAACCGAAGTGGTAGTGCGCCGCGGCCAGGTTCACGCCGGCGCGACTCGCGATGGCGCGCATCGAAGTCGCCACGAAACCCTGTTCGATGAACAGCGCCTCGGCCGCATCGAGGATTCGCTCTTTCGTCTCGGCCGCATCGCGCTTCTTGGCGCGACGACGCGGAGGCGCAGCGGCGGCCGCCGCGGATTCACTGGGGGGCATCGTGGGACTCTCTCGGGCTTCGTTTTCGATCAAACGACCGTTTGAAAGTCTACACCGACCTCCCGCGCACGAAAACCGTGTTTGGCGTGAGTCGCATGAAAATCGCCGGTCGCCGCCCCGATCAGTCGTCCTGCTTCTGGAAGACGAGAAAGAGCCGACCCTCTCCGCGCTGGACGAGGACCGCAACGCCGTCTTCCGAGGCGGCGTAGCGCTTCTCGAACTCCCGGACGGAATCGACCGGGCGGCGGTCGACTTCGACCACCAGGTCGCCGGGGCGGAACCCCGAGCGCGCCGCCGCGCTGCCCGGCTCGACGCCGGTCACGATGAGCCCCCGGGCGTCGTCGCCGAGACCGAAGCGACGGGCCAGGTCGGGGGACGCGGTGCTGAGGGAAAGTCCGCCGAGGGGAGCGCCACCCGTCGACGGCCGCGTCTGCGCAACCGCCTCACCGTCGCGCTCGCCGAGTTCGACCCGCACCTTCTTCTTGCGACCGTCGCGCAGCACCTGGAACTCCACCTTCTCGCCGGCCGGTGCGATCGCCACCAGATTGCGCAGCTTGGAGCTCGAGTCGACCTTGTCGTCGTCCATGCGGACCACGACATCGCCGGCTGCGAGGCCACCGGCTTCGGCGGGGCTGTCGTCGACCACGTCTGCGATCAGTGCACCCTGGGTGTCCCTGGGCAGGTCGAGTGCCTTCACGAGCTCGGGAGTGAGATCCTGGATCATCACGCCGAGCCAACCGCGCACCACCTTCCCGTGGTCGACCAGGCTCTCCATGATGCGACCCGCCATGTTGGAGGGGATCGCAAAGCCGATGCCCTGGTAGCCCCCGGTGCGCGAGAGGATCGCGGTGTTGATGCCCACGAGTTCGCCCGACGTGTTGACCAACGCGCCGCCGGAGTTGCCCGGGTTGATCGCGGCATCGGTCTGGATGAAGTCTTCGTAGTCGACGATGCCGACGTTCGCGCGTCCCTTGGCCGAAACGATGCCCATGGTGACCGTCTGGCCCACGCCGAAGGGATTGCCGATCGCGAGCACCGTACTGCCGAGGCGCAGCTTCTCCGAATCGCCGAAGGGCAGGGGCTTCAGATCGCTCGGCGGATCTTCGAGGCGCAGCACCCCGATGTCGCTCTGCGGATCGGTGCCGATCACTTCGGCGTCGTAGGCGCGGCCATCGGCCAGGGTGACCCGCACCTTCTCCGCGTGCTCGATCACGTGGTTGTTGGTGAGGATCGTGCCTTCGCGATCGACGATCACCCCGGAACCCAGGCTGCTCTCCCGACGTTCTCGCGGAATGCTCGGCACGCCGCGACGACCGTCGAAGAAGTGGCGGAAGAAGGGATCGTTGAAGAAGGGCCCGAAATCGCGATTGCCCCGCATCTTGATGACCTTCTCGGACGAGATGTTCACCACGCTCGCCACGGTGCGTTCGGCGATGTCGGCGATCAGGTCTTCGCCGGGCAGGGCGGCACGTGGGGCGCGCGCGGGTTGCGCGCTCGCGTCGTGGACTCCGAAGGGCGGGGCCGTGGTGAACAACCCCACGGCCATCACCACGGCAAAGACGCTCGAGACAACGATGATCGATCGACGCATGGATATTCCTTTCTGGCGCGCTGCAACGCAGACCGGCCGGTTGGCAGTTGAGACGCGACGGGGCCAAGAACTCTTCACGAGAGCGGGAGTTGTCAATGGGCGCGGAGTCCGCGGCCCGGAACCGGAATCGTTCGCGCGGGCGCTGCGGTCGTGAGGGGTGGACAACCCGAGCCCGCGAATGGTTCGCCCCGACCCGCCGCACGCACACGAATCACGCACGGGCACACGCTCCGGCAACTCCATCGCGCTCCCACGGCAATGCTGAAAGCGCGCACCGGATGTTCCATCATGCGGCGGTGACCGGCCCTGGCCCCTCGCAGCAATCGCGAATCTACGCCCTGGTCTTCTCGGACCTCGCGGACAGCACCGCCCTGCGCAGCGAGAAGGGCGATCGCGGCGCTGCCGAGCTGATTTCGCATCACCGCGAGATCGTCGAAAGCCTGGCCAGCCAGGGCACGGGTCGCGTGGTCGATTGGGCCGGCGACGGTTGCTTCCTGGTGTTCGAGTCGTCGTCCAACGCCGTCGAGTTCGCCCTCGCCCTACAGCACGAGCACGAGCGGCAGGAGGCGCTACCTCGGGTCCGCGTCGGCATTCATGTGGGAGAAGTCTCCGATCGCCGTGGGCCGGATGGTTCGCTGCGGGTCGAGGGACTCGCGGTCGACCTGGCGGCCCGAATCGCGAGCCTCGCCATGCCACGCCAGACCCTGCTCTCCGCCGCCGTATTCGATTCGGCCTCCCGTCGCGTCACGACGGGAGAGTTCGATCACGCCGTCACCTGGCCGTATCACGGGGCCTACGCGCTCAAAGGCTTCGACCTCCCGATGGAAATCTACGAGGTCGGTTTCGATGGCGTGTCTCCGCTCACGGCCCCGACTTCCTCCGAAAAGGCCCGCGCCCTCGCAGGTGAACCCGGGCGCGACAATCTCCCGCGACCGCGGACCTCCTTCGTCGGCCGCGAACGCGAACTCGCGAACCTCGAAGCGCAGCTCGCAGAAACGGATCTCCTGACCCTCACCGGCATCGGGGGCAGCGGCAAGACGCGGATGGCGATCGAGTTGGCGCGGCGCGTACGACCCCGGTTTCCCGACGGCGTCTGGTTCGTCGACCTCTCCGCCCTGAAGGACGAATCGCGCATCGCTTCGGCCGTCGCCGTGGCGATGGATCTCCAGTTCGGAGCCGACGGCGTACTCGACGGCTTGCTTGGCCACGTGGCCAGTCGGCGCCTCCTGGTCGTCCTCGACAATTGCGAACACCTCCTCTCGGCGTGCGCGGCGCTCGCCGACGCACTGCTTTCGGCGGGGAGCGAGGTCAAGCTCCTGGTGACGAGCCGAGAGGGCCTCGGCATCGAGGGCGAGCGCCTGGTCGCGGTGCGTTCCCTCGCCGTGCCCGCGGATGCGGAAGCGAGCGACGTCGAGAAGGCCGCGCAGTGCGACGCCGTCCAGCTCTTCGTCGAGCGCGGACGCTTCGTTGTGGATGACTTCGCACTGACCACCGACAATGTCGGCACCGTCGTTGGTATCTGCCGTCGCCTCGACGGAAT
Organism: Myxococcota bacterium; assembly: GCA_028278345.1. GTDB lineage: Bacteria > Myxococcota_A > UBA9160 > UBA9160 > UBA4427 > DUBZ01. The sequence continues at coordinate 36,316 of JANQEL010000171.1, read as the reverse complement.
CCCGCTTGCGATCGAGTTGGCGGCGGCGCGACTGCGCATCCTCTCTCCTGAACAGATCCTCGCGCGACTCGATGATCGCTTCCGTCTTCTCGGAGGCGGATCGGATCGAGCACTGACCCGCCACGAAACCCTTCGTGCGACGATCGCCTGGAGCTACAACCAGCTCGAGTCCGACGAACGGGCGTTGTTGGATGCGCTCACGGTCTTCGCGGGGGGCTGGACGCTGGACGCCGCGACCCGCGTCGCCGGAGACGGCGAAGACGACTTCGCCATCCTCGAAACCCTGACCCGCCTGGTCGAACGCTCCCTCGTCGTGGTCGACCGGACGGGAAGCGACGAGCCCCGTTACGACATGCTCGAAACGGTGCGCCAATACGCCGCCGAGCAACTCCTCGAGCACGGCGACCCGATCGCACTTCGCGAGCGTCACCTCGAAGAGTTCCAGCGGCTTGCCGAACGCAGCTATGCCGAGCGTCTGACACATGAAGAACGATGGGCGCCTCGCCTCGAGATCGAGCACGACAACCTGCGCAGCGCGCTCGCAACGGCGCGTGACCGGAGCCCCGAGCGCTACCTCGAACTCAGCGGCGCGCTCGGGTGGTTCTGGATTGCGCACTCGACCCACATCGCCGAAGGCCGCGACCACGTCCTCGCCGCCATCGACGCGGCAACCGAAGACGCTGAGCACGCGGCCCTGGCGCGGGCCCTGTGGAGCGCCGGCACCATGCAAGCGTGGACCGGGAACGCTGCGGGAGGAGCCATCCTGATGGAGCGGGCCGTCGCAAGTTGGCGCGACGCGTTCGACCCCCGCGAACTCGCGATCGCCCTCGAAGGCCTCGGCATGGCGCTGTTTCTCGATGGACGCGACGAAGAGGCGCGCACCGCCTGCGAGGAAGCGCTCTCCATCCAACGCGACCGCGGCCACCCTGCGTCGATCATGCGCGCGAGCGTGGCCCTCGCGCAGGTTCTCGTCGGGCTACACGAACTCGAAGCTGCCGAGGCCCTTTCGAACGAGATCATCGATTCCGCTCGCAAGCTCGGCGATCGACGCTGCGAACACACGGCTCTCCACTTCCTGGCGGATTGCCCTCTGATTCGCGGGGAATGTGACGAATCCCTGCAGCTCTACAGCCAGAGCCTCGCCCTCGCCGAGGATCTCGAAGATCGCATGCGGATGGGCGCGGAACTGCAGGGCCTGGCGATGTCCGTCTGTGGCCTCGGCGATCCCGCCACCGGACTGCGCCTCTACGAAGCCGCGGAAGCCGAGTTCGATCGCCTCGACGTCGACATCCAAATGAACTTCTGGAACGCGCTACGCAAGCGCTACCGCGAACCCGCGCTCGAGGCCCTCGGGACCGAGGGGGCACGGCGGGCCATCGAAGACGGGCGGGGCCTGTCTCTCGAAGAGGCCTGCCGAATCGGACACCAGATGGCAGAGCAAATCGCAGCACGGAGCGACTGAGCAGTGGAGACCATCGACAACCGGGCCATGCGCCGCACCCTGCTCGACCGCGCGGGGCTCTCGGCTTCGCCAACGGCGCCCTTCGACAAGGCCGCGCTGCAGCGCCTGATCGAACGCCTCGGCTACGTGCAGATCGATTCGATCCAGGTGGTGGAGCGCGCCCACCACGTGATTCTGCACTCGCGAAATCACCGCTACAGGCACGAGATGCTGCGGCAGCTGCTCGAAGAAGACCGCACCCTCTTCGAGCACTGGACCCATGACGCCTGCGTGATTCCGACCTCGCACTTTCCCCACTGGCAGCACCGCTTCGAGCAGGCGCGGCGGCAACTCTCGGGCGGGCGCTATGCGAAGCGACTCGGGTCGAAGCCGACACGTGTGCTCGATCACGTGCGCGAGCGGGTGCACCGGGAGGGCGCCCTGCGCACGCGCGATTTCGAGAACGCGGCCGGGGTGAAGCGAAACTCGTGGTGGGGTTGGACCCAGGAGAAGACGGCCCTCGAAGTGCTCTGGCGCTGCGGCGAGTTCGCGATCTCCCATCGCGACGGCTTCGAGAAGGCCTACGACCGGATCGAGGCGGTCATTCCGGCCGAGGTGCGCGACCGCAAGATCGATCGCGAGGAGAGCGTCGCGTGGAAGTGCGAGCAGGCGCTCGAACGCCTGGGCGCAGCCTCGCCGGCCGAGATCGCGGGGTTTTGGGGGTCGTTCAAGGCGGATACGGCTTCCGCCTGGGCGAAGGCAGGGCTCGATTCGGGCGAACTCGTCGAAGTGCGCGTCGAGGATGCGAAGGGAAAGCCCGGGCCGCCGCGACTCGCCTCCGCCCACTTCGCGCGCGACGTGGAAGACGCCGCCTCCGCTTCGAAGCGCTTGCGACTGCTCTGCCCGTTCGATCCCCTGATTCGCGATCGCAAGCGCACCTCGCACGTCTTCGGCTTCGACTACCGCATCGAGGTCTTCGTCCCTGCGGCGAAGCGAGAGTACGGCTACTACGTGTTCCCGATCCTCGAAGGCGAGAAGCTCACCGGCCGGATCGATCTCAAGGCGCACCGCGCCGACGGCGTGCTCGAAGTGAAGGGCCTGTGGTGGGAGCAAGGCGTCCGCGAGAGCCGGGCGCGCAGCGAGCGATTGCAGCGCGCGCTGCGTCGGCTCGGACGCTTCGCCGGGGCCCCCGAAGTCCGCGGACTCTGACCGGCCGCCTCGCTAGTAGCTGCGCGGCAGTTCGAGTACGTGCTCGGCGATGAAGTTCAGCACCATTTCGTTGGAGATGGGAGCGATCCGCATCAGCCGGGCTTCGCGCCAGTAGCGCTCGACATGGTATTCCCGCGCGTAGCCGAAGCCGCCGAAGGTCTGCAGGGCGCGATCGCAGGCGCGGAAGCTGGCTTCGCCGCAACGCAGCTTTGCCATGTTGGCGAGGGGACCGGCTTCGTCACCCCGGTCGTAGGCCCAGGCCGCCTTCTGCCAGAGCAACTCGGATGCGAGCAGCTCGCTGTAGCTGTCGGCCAGGGGATGCGCGATCGCCTGGTTCTGACCGATCGGGCGGTCGAAGACCGTGCGTTCCTTCGCGTAGCGGGTGGCGATGTCCAGTGCCCGGAAACCGATGCCGCAGGCTTCCGCGGAGATCAGGATGCGCTCCGGGTTCAAGCCGTCGAGCAGCTGATAGAAGCCGCGCCCCACCTCGCCCACGACGTCTTCGTCGGAAACGGGCAGGTCGTTGATAAAGAGTTCGTTCGAGTTGATCGCGTTGCGGCCGAGCTTGTTGATCTCGCGAATCTCGCAGTGGTTGCGATCGATGTCGGCGAGGAAGAGGGTGAGGCCGTCGAGTTTGCGCTTGCACTCTTCGCGGGGTGTCGTTCGCGCGAGCAGCAGGACCTTCTGCGCCTGCTGGGCCTTGGTGTTCCAGATCTTCTTGCCATTGACGATCCAGCCCTTGTCCGTGCGAACGGCCTGGGTGCGGATGCGGGAGGTGTCGGTGCCGGCGTCGTCTTCGGTGACGCCGAAGGAGACGTGCAGCTCCCCGCTCGCCGTCGCGGGCAGATAGCGCTGCTTCATCTCCTCGCTGCCGTGATGGATCACCGGGCCCATGCCGAAGATGGTGAGATGCAGGGCACTCGCGGCGTTCATCGCCCCCGCACTGCCCGCGACCTCGCGTAGCAGCGTCGCCGCCTCCATGATGCCGAGCCCCGCACCGCCATACGCTTCGGGGACGACCGTGCCCATCCAACCCGCCTCGGCAAAATCGTTGTAGAAGGCCCAGGGGAACTCCTTCTTCTCGTCGCGTTCGAGCCAGTAGTCGTCGTCGTAGGCGGCGGCGAGGCGTTGGGCGTGCTCACGGATGTCGGCGAGGTGGTCGGGCAGCTGGAAGTCCATTGCGCCAAGATAACAGCCACCGCGACGGGAAGGAGATCGAATGGGGCACCTGCGACGGGCGTTGATCCTCGGTCTGGCCTTCGGTCTGGCGGCGGCCACGGCGGAGATCTGGCTCAACTTCATTCCCTTTACCCAGCGCCGCTTTGGTCCCGGGCCCGGCTTCTACCTCGAAGTCACGGCGCTTCACCTCCTGGTCGCCGGCCTGATCGGCCTGCTCGGGACACCCCTGCTGCTCATTCGCTTCGGTACCGCGCTGCACCTGATCGCCATGTCCCTTGCCTGGTTCGGCCTCGAGCAACTCGTGGTGCTCGACACGCCGATGATGAAACCGATGGCGATCGTGCCGCCGATCGCGGGCTTCGTGCTGGTGGCGCTGGGCTTTGGTCTCGCGCGGCTTCACCTGGCCGCACCCTGGGTCGCGGGCTGCGCGTTGCTCGCGGCCGGTCTCGCGGCACCGCAGGTCTATCTCGCGCGCACGACTCCGCCCGCGCCCGAGCGAGCCGAATTGCCGCCCGCGCGACCCGGCTCACCGGATGTCGTCCTGATCGTGCTCGACACCGTTCGCGCAGAGAGCCTCGGCGCCTATGGCTACGAGCGCACGACGTCGCCGGCCTTCGATGCGCTGGCTCGGGAAGGCGCGCTCTTCGAGGACGCGACTTCGCCTTCGACCTGGTCGCTGCCCTCCCACGCCTCGCTCTTCACCGGTCGCTGGCCTTCGAGCCACGGCGCCCACGCCGAGAACCGTTTCCTCGACGATCGCTTTCCCACCCTGGCACAGGTGCTCGAAGCCAACGGCTACGAGACGTACTGCATCACGGCCAATGCCTGGATCAGCGACGGGCTCGGACTCACCCGCGGCTTCGCCTTCCAGGACCAGAGCGTGAAGAACGAAGGCGGGGCAGGGCTGGGCTTCAGCTTCATCCACCGCCTGATGGATCGCTTCGGCTTCCTCGAAGCCGACAAGGGCGGCGACGTGGTCGCGGCGAGTTTCGAGGATTGGGCCCGCGCACGACCCGCCGACGCCGAACGACCGGCCTTCGTCTTCCTGAACTTCATCGAGGCCCACTTCCCGTTCCACCAGTTGCCTCACGACGTCTTGTTCCGCTTCACCGATGAGCCCTACGCAAGGCTGCGGCAGATCAGCATCGATCTGCTCGGTGCGCAGTTCGGTGGCCCCGCACCGCCGGCAAGTGAGGTCGCCGAACCCACGATTGCGATGTACGACGGGGGCGTGGTGCACACCGATCGGCTGCTCGGCCGCGTGGCCGACGCGTTGCGCGAACGCGGCACCCTCGATGACACGGTCTTCGTGGTGCTCGCCGATCACGGGGAAATCCTCGGCGAGCACGCCGAGTTCTTCGGCCACGGCCCCACCCTCTACCAGGAGGTGGTCGGCGTGCCGCTCCTGGTTCGCTATCCGCCGAAGGTGCCGGCCGGAGCGCGCATCGTCGCGCCTGTATCGACCCTCAGCGCGTTCGCGACGATCGCCGAGCTCGCGGACATCCCCCCACCGCCCACCCTCCAGGCCGGCTCACTCACACCGCTCCTCGTGGGTGGCATGGGCGGGGGAAGCGAGGGCGCCCGGATCGCTTCCCAGATCGGGCCCGTCATGAGTGAGATCCACGATCGCTCGGCCATGTCGGGGGTTCGCCGCGAGCGCGACGATCCCCAGATGCGCGACGGCAAGCGCTACCGGATGCTCCGCGACGGAAACCTCAAGCTCGTCGACATGGCCAACGGCGACTCGCTGCTCTACGACCTCGCGACCGATCCCGGGGAAAACCGCGATCTGGCGCAGCTGGAGCCGGAGAAGCTCGCCGCCATGGAGGCGCGCATGCGCGAGGTGCTGGCACAGTACGGTCTGCCGGAGCTCGACGCCGATCCCGCGGTCGGCGACGCCGCGGCCGAACTCGACGAAGCCACCGAAGAACAGCTGCGCGCCCTCGGCTATATCGAATGAGCCGCGGGCACCATCGAGTCGTCAGCCCGCGGCGCGAGGCCTAGGAACGCAAGAGGCCCTTCTTCCTGACGCGGGTCGCGTAGTAGACGACGGCGAGTAGCGAGATCGGAAGCGCGATCCACATCGCTACGGCGCCCGCCCAATAGAAGCAGCGCTCGAGGGCTCTGGCCGGTTCGATCTCGGGAAGTCTCGGCTCGAACCAGGGTGCCGAGTAGAGACGGGGGTGGTCGCGAAAGCGCTCCTGCATCGCGCCGATCCACCCCCGAAGCCGTGCGAGTTCGGGATGCTCGCGCAACACGCGGAGCGACGGGCCGGGGATGCTGGCGAACATCTGGATCTGGCCGAAGAGCTGGAGATCGACCGTGTCCGGCGCCGCCCCTCCCAGAAAGGCCGCATCCCCGGCGAGCCGATCCTGGAAGAAGCGGAACTCCTCGACCAGCTGCTCCTCCGTCGGCCTCGAACGTCCGCGGCTCCCGAAGGTGATCAGCAAGAAGAAGTAGAAGACCGGAAAGGTGCGCCAGAAGTGATTCCACATCCGCCGCACCGCGGACGGATGGCCATCGCGCGAAAAGCTGAAGCGGCGCCAGAACTCCCACCGGCCCTCGGTGCGCCGCATGGCGTCACTCAGGAAGACGCTCTGCATGGCGCGGCGCTCGGCGGCCTCCACTTTCGAAAAGCCCAACGCGACCAGGATGCGTTCCGAGTCGAGCAACCAGGGCCCATCGTCGATCTGTGCGACCGGCATCACGACGCCCGAGTTCGCGATCACCGACGGAGGCGGCACGGTCACCAACGTGTGGCGGATCCCCTTTTCGCGAAGACCCAGCAACACCGCCTGCACCCACGGCGAGTGATCGTTTCCGCACACCTGGACGTGATTCGGTGCAGGCACGGCCTCGGGGTCAGCGCTGTTCGTTCATCGAGCCGAGACGCCAATTGGTCTCGCTCACGAGACGATCGTAGAACTCCTGGGTGTAGGCGTTCTCGGGTTCGTCGCGCACCATGCGATCGAGCACCTCGGCATCGCGTCCGACGAGGATGCGCCACTCTTCCTTGCGCACGCCGTCGAGGATCACGCTGGCGGCGGCCTCCGCCGTCATCGGCGCATCGGTGCGGAACGACTCCATCAACTGGATCACGGCCTGGCGGATCTCTTCATCGGAGAGCTGGGAATGGTCGATGCCCATCTCTTCCATTCGTTCCCGCGCCGCAGCGAAGTCCTCGGGCCCCATCTCCTTGGGATCGTGGCCCAGGATCTTCCCCGAGTTCTGCACGATCGAGGTGCCGATGTGCCCTGGCATCACGACCGAGACCTTCACGTGGGGCGCATTCATTCGCAGATCATTGATGAGCGCTTCGGAAAAACCCTTGACCGCAAACTTCGCCGCGCTGTAGGCCGTGTGGGTCGAAGAAGGTCCGACCGAAGCCCAGAAGCCATTCACACTGCTGGTGTTGACGAGATGTCCCTCGTCCGACGCGATCAGCATGGGCAGGAAGACGCGCGAGCCGTAGTAGACACCGAACCAGCAGATGTTGAAGGTGCGATCCCATTCCTCGCGCTCGCCGGTCACGAAGCTCGGCGTGCCACCGATCCCGGCGTTGTTGAAGACGAGATCCACGTGCTTCGTTGCGTGCTCTTCCATCACCGCTTTTCGGAAGTCGATCATCTGCGCTTCGTCTGCGACATCCGCCAGGGTCGCGGTGATCCGCACGTCGCCGCGCGCTTCCTTGAGAGCGAGCTCTTTCGTCTGTTGCATGGCCTCGTTCGAGACATCGCACATGGCGACGCTGCAACCTTCCTTCGCGAGCTGAATGGTGAGCTCGCGACCCATCCCCGTGCCGCCGCCGGTCACGACCGCGATCTTGCCTTCGAACGATTCCATGATCTTCCTTCCCGTCGTTGAAACAGCGGCGGACGATACCGCCGCAAACGACGGCGGGCCCACTCGCATCCCGGAAAGGTTCCGGCTGCCCTCGCGCTACTCCCGCGCCATGTCCCGCAGCACCGTGTGGAGGATGCCACCGTTGCGGTAGTAGGAGACTTCCACCGGCGTATCGATGCGGCAGGTCGTCGTGAACTCGACCGTCGAGCCATCGCCGCGGGTCGCCGTCACGCGCACGTCCTGTCGAGGCTGCAGATTGTCGTCGATCTCGATGCCGAAGGTCTCGCTGCCGTCGAGGCCCAGGGCCTCGGCGTTGTCGACACCCTGGTAGCAGAGTGGAAGCACTCCCATGCCCACGAGGTTGCTGCGGTGGATGCGCTCATAGCTCTCGGCGATCACCGCCTTGATACCGAGCAGGAAGGTTCCCTTGGCGGCCCAATCGCGACTCGACCCCATGCCGTAGTCCTTGCCGGCCAGCACGACGAGCGGCGTCCCCGCCGCCTTGTAGTTCTGCGCGGCGTCGTAGATGAACGACACCTTTCCATTCGTGAAGTCCATCGTGTACCCGCCCTCGGTGCCGGGAGCGAGTTGGTTTCGCACGCGCACGTTGGCGAAGGTGCCGCGGGTCATCACCCGATCGTTGCCGCGGCGCGAGCCGTAGCTGTTGAACATCGAGCGCTCGACGCCGTTATCGGTGAGGTAGGCGCCGGCTGGCGTGTCCAGGGCGATGCTGCCCGCCGGGCTGATGTGATCGGTGGTGACCGAGTCGCCGACCATGACGAGGCAGCGCGCACTGCCGATGGCCGCGATCGGGTTCGGCTCGGTGGCCAGCCCGACGAAGAAGGGCGGCTCCTGCACGTAGGTGCTGGCCTCGTCCCATTCGTAGAGGGCGCCTTCGGAGCTGGCGACGGCGCGCCACGCGTCCGATCCCTTGAAGACGTCGGCGTACTTCTCGGCGAACTGCTCGCGGGTCACGAACTGGCTCACCACTTCGTCGATCTCGCTCTGGCGCGGCCAGATGTCCGAGAGCATGATGGCTTCACCATCGGCATTGGTGGCCAGCGGTTCGTTCGCGAGGTCGATATCCACGGTACCCGCGATCGCGTAGGCCACGACCAGCGGCGGCGAGGCGAGATAGTTCGCCTTGATGTCGGGACCGATGCGTCCCTCGAAGTTGCGGTTGCCCGAGAGCACGCTGCAGGCCACGAGATCTTCGGCGTGGATCGCCTCGCGGATCGGGTCGGGCAGGGGGCCAGAGTTCCCGATGCAGGTGGTGCAGCCATAGCCCACGATGTTGAAGCCGAGGGCTTCGAGGTCGTCGAGCACGTTCGCGGCCTTCAGGTACTCGCTCACCACCTGTGAACCCGGCGCAAGCGACGTCTTCACCCAGGGCTTCCTCACGAGCCCGCGCTTCACCGCATTTCGTGCGACGAGGCCCGCCGCGAGCATGACGCTCGGGTTGCTGGTGTTGGTGCAGCTCGTGATCGCAGCGAGCACCACCGCCCCGTCACTGAGTTCGAAGGACTGGCCCTCGTACTCGACGTTGGCCTTCGACTTCTCCTGCTTCGAAAAGGTGTCGGCGTGATCGCGCGCCCACTGGCTCTTCATGTCGGAGAGCACGATGCGATCCTGCGGGCGCTTGGGGCCGGCCAGCGAGGGCTGGATCGTCCCCATGTCGAGCTCGAGATCGGCGCTGTAGGCGATGTCGTAGCCGTCGTTGCGCCACAGCCCCTGCTCCTTCGAGTACTGCTCGACCATCTCGATCTGCTTTTCATCGCGGGCGGAGAGGGTCATGTATTCGATCGTGCGCTCGTCGACCGGGAAGAAGCCCATCGTCGCGCCGTACTCGGGGGCCATGTTGGCGATGGTGGCGCGGTTGGCCAGCGGCATGTCGGCCAGCCCCGGGCCGTGGAACTCGACGAACTTGCCGACGACGCCGTGCTCTCGGAGCATCTGCGTCACGGTCAGCACGAGATCAGTCGCGGTGCAACCCTGGGCGAGGGTGCCCGTCAACTTGAAGCCGACGACCTCGGGGATCAGCATCGACACCGGTTGGCCGAGCATCACGGCTTCGGCCTCGATGCCGCCGACGCCCCAGCCGAGCACGCCGAGGCCGTTGATCATCGTCGTGTGGCTATCGGTGCCGACCACGCTGTCGGGGTAGAGCACGCCGTCGGTCTCCCAGACACAGCGCGCGAGGTATTCGAGGTTCACCTGGTGGACGATGCCCATGCCCGGCGGCACCACGCGGAAGTTGTCGAAAGCCTGCTGCCCCCACTTCAAGAACTGGTAGCGCTCGCGGTTGCGCTCGAACTCGAACTCGGTGTTGATGCGAAGGGCATCGGCGGAGGCGAAGGCATCGACCTGCACCGAGTGATCGATCACGAGGTCACAGGGCACGAGCGGGTTCACCTTCGACGCGCTGACGTCGTCCCCGGTCATGCGCACGACCGCGGCCCGCATCGCGGCGAGATCCACTACGGCGGGAACGCCCGTGAAGTCCTGCAACACCACACGGCCGGGTTTGAAGGGGATCTCGTTCTCACCCACGTTTCGCGCGTCGTAGGCGGCGAGCTGGCGCACGTGGTCCTGGGTGACGACGAAGTCGTCGACGTTTCGCAGGCAGGCCTCGAGCAGGATCTTGATCGAGTAGGGGATGCGATCGATGTCGCCGAGGTCGCGCAGGGCGTCGAGGCGGTAGAGGGTCTTCGCTCCGGCGGCGGTCTCGAGGGTGGCCTTGGCATCGAAGGGGTTCGACATGGATCGGTCTCCTATTCACCTGGGGCGCCGGGACGATGGCGGGGCGGTGCGGGGCGGCTGTTCATCAAGCGGATTTTCAAGCGGTTTTCGGCGTGGGGGCGGGCGCGAGGGGGCGCAATGATACTGTCGGCGCAGCGATCGGCGAGGGTCGGGAACCGCCTTCGAGAACGGCCTCCGCGCTCAGCGACAAACGCGGTTACGCCCGGAATCCTTCGCCCGGTAGAGGGCCGCGTCCGCCTCGCTGACGAGCGCCTCTGCGTCGTGGTCGGGCTTCGCCATCGCGACACCGATCGAGATCGTGACCGCGGGAAGGCTGCGTCCTTCGGCATCGTCGACGCGCAGTGACGCGATGCTTGCGAGAAGGCGCTCGGTCGCCACCGTCGACCCCTCCTCGTCGGTGTTCGCGAAGATGGCGACGAACTCCTCGCCACCGAAACGCGCGAGCAGATCGGTCGGGCGCATGCGGTTGACCAGGCAACGCGCCACGGCGGTGAGCACGCGATCGCCGGCCGCATGGCCGTGATCGTCGTTGAAGCGCTTGAAGTGGTCGATGTCGATCATCGCAAGAGCAAGTGGCTCGCCGCTCTCGGCGTGGCGCTCGAGCAGGCGCGGCAGGGTCTGGTCGAGCCAGCGGCGGTTCGGCACACCCGTGAGCGCGTCGTGCAGCGCGGCCTTCTCGAATTGGGCGCGCAGTCGAGCGATCTCGTTCATCGCGCGATTGCCGCCGCGCACCCGCTCCGCGAGCTTCAGGATCAGGTTCACCGCGAACGCGTGGGAAGCCCCGACCAGACTCCAGAAGGTCGGCAGATCGATCAACAACAGCTCGCTCGCCGTGATGGCGCGCACGGTCGCCGACGCCGGCAGCTGGTCGATCTGGGAGATCTCGCCGGTGGTTTCCCCGGGCGCCAGCTCCGCGATGACATCACCGCGCTTGGCGTCGAGAAGCACTTCGAGCCGGCCCGAGAGAACCAGGTACATCCGCCGATTGATCGCGCCGGCGGCGATCACGACCTCACCCGCGGCGACGCTCTGGCGCGGACAGCGATCGATCAACTGGCGCACGATGGTCTCGTCGACCCCCTGCAGGAGGTCGAGACCGCGCAGCACTTCATCGATCTGCGGTGCTGCTCCGTCGCGTGCGATGTGGCCGACGCTCATGCCGTGCGAGACTCCCGTGGATCGACTCCATGAGTCGGCCGCCCGGGCTCGCGCCTCGATCCGCAGAAAGCCTGAGAGATGGACCGAGCGTTCCGCTCCGACCGCCGCGCTTGCAGCTGTTTCGGCTATTCGATACGGTGCGTCTCGAAACTACTCCCACGAGGACCCCACCATGGATTTCGAGTTCGCCCCGGAAGAGCAGGCTTTCGCCGAAGAAGTCGCCCAGTGGCTGCAGGACCACCACTCCGACGACGTCATGGAGCCGCACAAGGAGAACTTCACCCAACTCTGCGACACGGATGCCAAGCGCGCGTTCATGAAGAAGGTCGCGGAGAAGGGCTGGATGGGGATCACCTGGCCAAAGGAACTCGGCGGCCAGGACGGCTCGGGGATCTACGAGTACCTGCTCAACGAGGCGCTCGCCTACGTGGGCGCGCCGCAGATCGGCAAGGGCGTCGGCATCATCGGCAAGACGCTGATCCGCCACGGCAGCGAGAAGCTCAAGGCGGAGTTCCTGCCGAAGATCCTGAACGCCGAGGTCGAGTTCGCGGTGGGCTACAGCGAACCCCAAGCGGGCAGCGACGCGGCCAACATGCAGCTTCGCGCCGACAAGGTCGACGGCGGCTGGATGCTCAACGGCCAGAAGATCTGGACCACCTCGGCCCACTTCGCCGACTGGTACTGGGTCGGCGCGCGCACCAACCAGGAAGCCAAGAAGCACGCCGGCATCAGCCTCTTCCTGATCCCGATGGACGAGAAGGGCCTCGAGATCCAGTCGATGCCCTGCATTGGCGGCGACCAGACGAACCAGGTCTTCTTCAACGACGTCTTCGTGCCCGACGAATACATGGTGGGCAAGGAAGGCAGCGGCTTTCAGTACATCTCCGAGGCCCTCGACCTCGAACGCTTCACGATGTTCACCTTCTCGCCGACCTGGGCGCGCTTCGAGCTGCTGCTCGACTACGTGATGAACAACACGCGCGACGGCGAGCCGCTGAAGGACGATCCGGTGGTGCGCAAGGAAGTGGCCCAACTCGCCACACAGCACGAGGTGGCGCGGGTCCTCGGGCTTCGCTTCGTCGCCGCCGCCAAGGTGGGCGACAAGCCGCCGACCCTCGAGGCCTCGCAGTACAAGCTCTTCACCACCCAGCTCTCCCAGCGCTCGGTCAACAAGGGCCTGGACATCATGGGGGCCGAGGGGCAGATCCGTCTGCACGATCCCCATGCGCCGCAGAAGGGCCGCTTCGACTCGGCCTATCGCGCGACCGTGGTCGAGACGATCGGCGGCGGGGCGAGCGAGATCCAGAAGAACATCATCGCTCGGCGCGGCCTCGGATTGCCCAAGAACTTCTGATCCGAAGCGCGCGGGGTTTCCACCGGCGAGCACGTTGGTGATATCTTCTGCCGAATGTCGAATCACGACTTCGATGTCGGCATCATCGGCGGCGGACCGGCCGGCGCAACGATGGCGGCCTACCTCGCCAGAGCGGGGGTGAGCTGCGTCATCTTCGAGCGCGAGGTCTTCCCGCGCGAGCACGTCGGCGAATCGCTGGTGCCCGCCACCACCCGGGTGTTCCGCGAGATCGGCTTCCTCGATCAGATGGAGGGCCTGGGCTTCCCGCGCAAGTATGGTGCCGTCTGGAGCGCCGACACCGACGCACCCCAGTACGACCACGATTGGGAGGGCCTCTCCCCCGATTGCGAAGCCGCCATCCGCTTCGACGAGCGCGAGCAGGAGGGGGTGCAGAAGAACTACACGTGGCACGTCGATCGCGGGAAGTTCGATCTCGCCTATCTGCAGCACGCCAATGCCCTGGGCGCGCAGGTCTACTCGGGGGTGCGGATCGAGCACATCGATCTCTCGGCCGAGGACCACGCGGCGGTCCGCTACCGCGTCGGTCGCAAGGACGTGGCGACCTCGTGCCGCATGATCGTCGACGCCAGCGGGCGTAAGACCCAACTCGGCAACCAACTCGACCTGCGCGTGCGCGACGACGTCTTCGACCAATACGCGCTGCACACCTGGTTCGAGGGCTTCGACCGCGGCGACGAGAAGAGCGACTACATCTGGATCCACTTTCTGCCGGTGACGAACACCTGGGTCTGGCAGATCCCCATCACCGACGACATCACCTCGATCGGCGTGGTCACCCAGCGCAGGCACTTCAAGGCCGCGCGGGCGGACCACGACGCGTTCTTCTGGGATTGCGTCGCGTCGCGACCCGGGCTCGAGGAGAGGCTTCGCGCCGCGAACCAGCTGCGCCCCCTCAAGGCCGAAGGCGACTACAGCTACAGCATGAAGCAGATCGTGGGAGATCGCTGGGCGCTGATCGGCGATGCCGCGCGATTCGTCGACCCCATCTTCTCGAGCGGCGTGAGCATCGCGTGCAGCAGCGCCCGCTTCCTATCGTGGGATCTGATCGCGGCCCTCGAATCCGACGACCTGCGCGCCAAGAGTTTCGACGACTACGCGACCACCATGCGTCACGGCACCCGCAACTGGTACGAGTTCATCTCGATCTACTATCGGCTGAACGTCTTGTTCACGATGTTCATCAACGATCCGCGCTACCGGCAAGACATCCTGAAGCTCTTGCAGGGCGACGTCTACGACGAGGCCGAGCCCCCGGTGCTCGAGGAGATGCGCAACATGGTGGGCGAGGTCGAACGCAATCCCCAGCACGTCTGGCACCGGCTGCTCGGGGATCTCACCGCCAATGCGATGAGGCCGCAGTTCTAGCGCGCGACGCCCACGTGATTCGCGATCGCGCGGAATAGCGCGATGTGCTCGTCCTTCGTCGCCTGACGCTCGGCGATGAAGCGGCGATTCGCCGAGTTCTTGGCGATCACCACGCGCTGCTTCGGATTCACGTAGATGTACTGGTTGTAGATGCCGGCCGCGGTGAAGTCGCCGAGGTCGGGATCGGGAATCCACCATTGATAGCCGTAGCCCCAGGTCGAGGAAGAGCCGGGGTTGCCCGGGCCCGTCACGAGGTGGGAGGCACGCGCGGTCGTCGAGTCGCGCACCCACCCCGCAGGCACGATCTGTCGATTGCCGGCCCGGCCCCCGTCGAGATAGAGCTGACCGAAGCGGGCGTAGTCGCGAAGCGTCGCGTTGAGACCGCCGAGGGCGACTTCCATGCCCGAGGCGTCGAGCAGCCAGTAGGCGGGATACGCCATGCCCACGGGCTCCCAGATCTGGCGTTGCAGCAGTTCGCTGATGGTCTCGCCGGTGACCGCCACGAGGAGCATCGCGAGCACCTGGGTGTCGATGCTCACGTAGTGGTGATACGTGCCGGGCGGACGCTCACGGGCGAGGGTGCGGGCGAACTGATCCATCGCGCCGCCGAAGCCGATGGCGCGCCCGAAGCGATTGATGTCGGAGTCGAAATCCGCGTAGTCCTCGTCGAACCGCACCCCCGAGGACATCTCGAGGATGTCCCGAATGGGCACGCCGTCGTATCCCGTGCCCCCGAAGAGCGGCAGGTAGTCAGTGATGGGCAGCTCGATGCTCGCGATCTTGCCCTCGGCCACGGCGATCCCCACCAGCGCCGACACGAAGGACTTCGCGACCGACCAGGAAATGTGCCGCCCCTCTCGTTCGTGACCGAGCCAATACTCCTCGAAGACGATCGCGCCGTCGCGCAGCACGAGCATGCCCGTGCTCTTGTTGTCCGCGAGGTACTGCTCAAGATCGAGCTCCCGCCCCTGGTACGTGAAGCTCTTCGGCAACGCCATCGGCGCTTCGGCGAAGCTCCCGGGCCGCGAGGAGGCCGCGACCTCGCGCACCGGAAAGATGCGATCCATGCCGAGAAAGTTGTCGACGATCCGATCCTCGTCGTAGAGGTGGATCATCTGATAGCCGCGAACCGCGTACGGAGCGTAGTAGAGGGAGACGAGGAGAGCGGCGATGACCAGGACGGGGCCGATGCTGACGAAGGATCGGTTCGGGCTGCTCACGCCGCGCAATCCCCACTGCCGAACACGTGCATTCGCTCTCCTTCGACGGCACCCGCTTCCGGGCGGACGGCACGGTAGCCCAAAGACCCGCGGCGGTAGAGAGGGGTAGAGTGGTGGCTCCATGTGAATGACGAGGAGTCTCCATGTCGTCCCGCCAGACCATCCTGACCGCCCAACACGTCGTGACCATGGACCCCACCCATGCGAGAGCGGAGAGCGTGCTGGTCGATGGCGATCGCATCGTCGCGGTCGGGAGCCGACGCGGCGTCGAGCAGGCCGCGGCACGCGACGCCGAAGTCGTCGACCTCGGGGACGCGTGCGTGCTACCCGGCCTGGTCGAACCCCACACCCATCCCGATCTCTGCGCCCAGTGTTATGCGTGGGTCGACGTCAGCGGCTTCACCCACAAAGAGGTCAGCGGAGTCGAAGCCGCCCTTTGCTCCGCCGTGGCAAGCCGCGAACCGGGCGAGTGGATCTTCGCCTTCGGCCTCGATGCGATGCTCACCGAAGACATCGGTACCTGGGGACGCGACCGCCTCGACGAGATCGCACCCGAGAACCCCGTCGCCGTGATGATCCAGAGCATGCACACCGTGTTCGTGAACTCGCTGGCTTTCGAAGCCGCGGGCATCGACGAATCGACCCCCGATCCACCCGGGGGCGGGCGCTATCAACGAGACCGGAACGGGCGCCTCACCGGCAAGCTCGAAGAGGCCTCCGCATCCCTGCCTTTCCTCCGCTTCGATGCGCCGGAGGAGGCCGAGCTCCGCGCGCGCATGTGGACGCAGTACCAGCGCTACGCCCGGGCGGGACTCACCACCATCGGCATCCCCGGTCTCTTCACCCCGATCAGCATGCTCGGGGTCTTCGAGGATTTCTCGAAGCGCGCGGACGTACCGATTCGAACCGTGGCCTACATGCGTCACCACCAGGTCGGCCACACCGATTGGAAGCCCGGGCAGGGCAACGATCACTTCCGAATCCAGGGCGTGAAGCTCTGGTACGACGGCTCGCCGTATTCGGGCACGATGCTGCTCGACGAACCCTACGTCGAATCGCGGCTGTGCTGTTGCACCCTCGGCATCCCGGCCGGCACGACGGGGCACGCGAACTTCACCCCCGACGAGCTCGTCGAAGTGGCCCGCCGCCTGCAGTCGGAAGGCTGGCAGGTTCTCACCCATGCCCAGGGCGACCGAGGCACGCGTGAGATCCTCGACCTCTACGAGCAGGCCCTCGCAGGACACGAGGCCGAGGATCACCGCTGGCGACTGGAACACTGCGCATTGATCGGCGCGACCGATCTCGAACGCGCCCAGCGCCTGGGTGTTACGCCCAGCTTCCACGTGAACCACGTCTACTACTACGGCCCCGAGCTGCGCGACGACATCATCGGCGCCGATAGAGCAGGGCGCTTGATGCCCATCGGCACAGCCGTCGCCGCCGGCCACCGCGTGAGCCTGCACGCCGACTCACCGATGTATCCCCCCGAACCCTTCCGCCTGATGCGCACCGCCGTCACGCGCCGCGCCCGCAACGGCGAAAAGATCGCCCCGGACGAAGCCATCCCGGTGGAAACCGCGCTCCGAGCCGTCACGATCGACGCGGCCTGGCAGCTCTTCGCCGAGAAGGAGATCGGCAGTCTCACCCCCGGCAAGTTCGCCGACTTCACGATCGTCGACGCCAACCCCCTCGAGATCGATCCCGACGACCTGGATCGAATCGCAGTGCTGGGTACGTGGGTCGGCGGAAGATCGGTCGCACGGCCAGCAGGTCGCTAGTCCAGGAAAGGAGTCAGGCGGTTTCCTGCTCCTTCACGCCCAACTCCCTCGCCATCGCATTGCGCATCTCGAACTTCTGGATCTTGCCCGTCACCGTCATGGGGAAGTCTGCCACGAAGCGGATGTAACGCGGGATCTTGTAATGGGCGAGGATGCCCTGGCAGAAGTCGCGCACGCGCTGTTCGTCGAGGCTCTCGCCTTCGCGCACCTGGATCCAGGCGCCGACCTCTTCGCCCATGCGATCGTCGGGGACGCCGAAGACCTGCACCTCCTGGATGGCGGGGTGGGTGTAGAGATGCTCCTCGATCTCGCGCGGGTAGATGTTTTCTCCACCGCGGATCACCATGTCCTTCGCGCGACCGGTGATCTTCAGATAGCCCTCGTCGTCCATCACGCCGAGATCGCCGGTGTGCATCCAACCGGCGGCGTCGATCGCCTCTCGGGTCTTCTCGTCGTCGTCCCAGTAGCCGTGCATCACGAGGTAGCCGCGGGTCAGGATCTCTCCCTGTTCGCCACGGGGGACGGTGCGTCCGTCCTGGTCGACGATGCAGGCCTCGACGTGGTGCTGCGCGCGTCCCACCGTCGATACGCGGCGTTCGAGGGTGTCGGAGAGCGACGTCCCGAAGCTCACGGGGCTGGTCTCGGTCATGCCGTAGATGATCGTGATCTCCGAAACGCCCATCTCGTCGACGATCCGATTCATGAGTTCGATCGGGCAGGGCGCGCCGCCGATGAACCCCCCGCGGAGGGTGGAGACGTCGTACTTGGCGAACTCGGGATGGTCGAGCTGCGCCATCCACATGGTCGGGACGCTGCCGAGGAAGGTCGCCCCTTCGTCGGCGATTGCTGCGAGACAGCTCACGGGCTCGAACGCTTCATCGGGATAGACCACCGAGGATCCCTGACACAGTGCCACGAGGTTGCACACGACCATTCCCGCACAGTGGTAGAGGGGTAGGGGGCAGACGATGACGTCGTCCCGGCCGATCCCCATCTCGACGCCGGTCAGGTTCGCGTTGTTGAGGATGTTCTGATGCGTGAGGGTCGCGCCCTTGGGCGAACCGGTGGTGCCGCTCGTGAACTGGATGTTGATCGGATCGTCCGGCTGCAGCGTCCCTGCAAGTTCGCGAATCTGCTCGCGATGCGCGTCTTCGGCCAGGCCGGGGATCTGCGCGTAGTTGAAGAAACCGGGCGCCGTCTCCTCGTCGATGCGGATCACGCAACGAAGGGAGGGCAGGCGCGCGGCGTCGAGCTTGCCCGGCTCGCAGCTCGCGAGTTCCGGGGCGAGGTCGTTCAGCATGCCGATGTAGTCGCTGGTCTTGAATCGCGCCGAGGTCACCAGGGCCGAGCAGCCCACCTTGTTGAGGCAGTATTCGAGTTCCTGTGGGCGGTAGGCGGGGTTGATGTTCACCAGCACGAGCCCCGCCTTCGCGGTCGCGTATTGGATCACCGCCCACTCGGCACAGTTCGGCGACCAGATGCCGATCCGCTCGCCGGGCTCGAGCCCCAGCGCCACCAGTCCCGCCGCCATGGCATCGACCTGCTCCTGGAACTCGCGGTAGGTCCAGCGGATCTTCTGGTGCCGGGAGACCAGGGCGGTGCGGCTTGCGTGGGCCGCGACCGCGCGATCGAAGGCCAGACCGATCGTCTCGTAGGAGAGCGGAACATCGCTCGCCCCGTGCGCGTAGCTCAGAGCCGTGTCGTTCGAGTAGGTGATGGACATGGGCGCGTTCGTCCTTCCTGCGGGTTCCCGTTCGGCTGGTGGATCGGAACACGATAGCGAGCCGCCCGCGTTCGCAAGCGCGCGTCAGGCACTAGACTCCGTCGCGTGAAACTGCTGAAACGAATCGCTTCCGCTGCACTCGTCCTGCTCATCGCCCTGGCCATCGGGGCCTACGTGCACGCACGCAGCCAGCTCCTTCCCCTCGACGATGCGGCGCGCGCCAGGGCTCCGGGGGCCTTCGTCTCGTTGCCCGATGGCCGCGTGCACTACACGTTGCATGCCTCGCCGGGCACGCCGGACAGTGCACCCCTCAGCGTCCTCGTACACGGTTTCTCCACGCCGTCGTTCGTCTTCAACGGCCTCGTCGAGCCACTCACGCGAGCGGGCCTCCGGGTCCTCACCTACGACCACTTCGGACGCGGCTTCAGCGATCGACCGCTCGGGGCCTACGATGCGGCGCGCTACGAGCGCCAACTGATCGGCCTGCTCGATGCCCTCGGAGCCGAACACCCCGTCGATCTGGTCGGGTACTCGATGGGCGGCGCCATCGTGACCCACGTTGCCGCGCGTCACCCGGAACGCGTGCGCAACGTCGGGTTGATCGCACCGGCCGGTCTCGCCGTCGAAACCGGCTCCGACGCAATGGTCCTGACCCTGCCGGTGCTGGGCGACTGGCTCCTCGCCGTCTTCGGCAAGCAGTTCATGCTCGACATGATGTCGCGGCCCGAGAACCAGGGCCGAGCGCTCCCCGACATCGTCGACCGCTACGCCGAACAGATGCGCTTCGAGGGTTATCTCCGCGCGCTCCAGCGCACCATGATCGACTTCCCGATGCGCGACATGCAGGAAGACTTCGCGGCGGTGGGTCGGCACGGCATACCCGTGATCTCGATCTGGGGCGGCCGGGATTCGATCATCTCGATCGACAATGCCGACGAACTGCGACGCCTGAACCCCGCGGCGCACGTCGAAGTGATCGAAGAGGGGAGCCACGCGATCACCTACAGCGAACCCGAACGCGTCAGCGCAGCCCTGGTCTCCCTGCTTGCACCGGGCACAGCCGTGGAGCGCGCGCGATGAACGACCTCACCCGCGAACTCCTGCGTCAACAGAACGAATGCACCTTTGGTTGGACGGCGCGGGACGGACGCCGCGTCTCGCTCCAGGGGCGCTGCCGCATCGAGGACGATCCCGCCGCTCGCAAGACCTTCTTCGAAGCCTTCTCCCGGGCGGTGCTGCCCAACGGCGAGAAGGGGGCCGCCGCCATGTTGGCGCGAGCCGACTCCCTCTAGCGCACGCGCCGGGGCTCGCTCAGTCCGCCCCGGGGAGCCACTTGAGGATCTGCCCGGCGTTCCAACCACCGTCGGCGACGAACTCGGTTCCCGTCGAGTACGAGCACTCGTCCGAAGCCATGAAGAGGGCCATGCGGGCGATGTCGATCGGGCGGCCGCAACGCGGGATCGGATAGTCCTTGTAGAACTCGTCGATGTTGTCCATGCCCACGGGGTTGCCCATCACCGTATCCACGCCGCCCGGGTGCAGGGAGTTCACGCGAATGCCGAAGCGCCCGTACTCGAGTGCACCCACGCGGGTGAGTCCGCGGATCGCCCACTTGCTCGACGCGTAGGCGGCCAGCCCGTTCTTCGCCTGGAGCCCGTCGATCGAAGAGACGTTCACGATCGAACCGCCACCGGCCGCCTTCATCGGTTCGAGCACCGCGCGCATCCCCAGGAAGGTGCCAACCTGGTTGATGCCGATCACGCGCTGATAGTCCTCGAGGCTGGTATCCGGAATCGAGGCGAAGTGCGTGACGGCTGCGTTGTTGATCAGGACGTTCAACGGGCCGAGCCCCTTCGCGGCATCGACCGCGCGCTCCCAATCGTCTTCCTTCGACACGTCCATTTTCAGGAAGACAGCCGCATCCCCGAGATCGTCGGCCACCGCCTTGCCCTCGGCTTCGAGGACGTCGCCCATCACCACGCGCGCGCCTTCCTCGACGAAGAGCCGCGCTTCGGCTTCGCCCTGGCCGCGGGCCGCACCCGTGATGATCGCCACCTTCCCGTCGAGTCTGCCCATCGGCGCCATTCCTTCCCTTCGGCATTTCGGCATGAGTGCCCGGAACGGCTGGTATCGTATCGCCATGGATTCCCTGGCGCTGCGCGTGGAACACAAGGAAGTCGAGCCGCGAGAAGAAGCGAGCCCGATCGGCGAGGTCGACCTCGAGCGCGGCGACGCCCGCGCGGTGCTGCTCACCCCGAGTGAGATCGATCCCGACCGTCGCTACCCCCTCTTCACCGTGTTGCACGGGGCCGGGCGCCAGGACGAAATGCTGGTGAAGGCCTGCCGTGGGCAACCCGACCAACGCGATGCCTTCTTCCTGGTTCCCCGTTCGGTCGACCCCACCTGGGATCTGATCGTCGGCGGTGAGAGGAATGACCTCGACTTCCTCGAGTACGCCTACGACCTGATCTATCGCCGCTACCCGATCGATCCCGCACGCCAGGTGTTGATCGGCTACTCGGATGGAGCGAGCTACGCGTTGTCCCTCGTGCTCTCGAACCCGCGGCTCTTCGAGGCCGCACTCTGTTGGGCGGCGGGCTTCGTCGTGCTCGACCGCGACAACGTCGGCGAAGACGATCCCAAACCTCGCATCTACCTCGAGTACGGCACCCACGACGAACTCTTCGCCTTCGATCGCGTGGCCCTGCCCATGAAGGAGAATCTCGAACGCGCGGGCTATCCCGTTGAATTTTCGGTGGATGAGGGCGGGCGGCACTGGCCGAGTGGGACCTTCCAGGGCGAGGCCCTCGACTGGTATTTCGGCGCGTTCTGATTCGAGGGAAAGCGCGCCGGCCGAGTCATGGCCCTTTGCGAGCTTCGATGCGGGCGCGCACCTCGCGAACCCCTTCGCGGGCGTCCCGCGACTGCGGGCGCAACTCGACCGCCCGGCGATAGCGGGCGAGGGCTTCGTCGAGGCGATCCACCTTCGCGTAGGCGCGGCCGAGGGCGAGATGGACGTGCCAATGGTCCCGCATGCCGACGAGCGCCCGCTCGAAACTCGCGACCGCGACCTCGTGCTCGCCGCGTTCATCCTGCGCAACGCCGTAGTTGAACCATTGATGGAAGGCGTAGCGCTCCGCATCGTCGCTCAAGGGCAGTAGGGATAGGACCGCGAACGCACAGGCCAGGAGCAACCCACCCCAGCTCGCGGGAGTCACCGTCTCTCCCCGCCGCGCAACGCACTCGATCACACGCGCCACCCCCGCACCGGCGAAGACGCAGAGCACCGCCACCGCAGGCACGCGATAGCGCGACGAGAAGTAGAAGATCGCCACTGTCGCGAGGTTGGTCGCGACGAAGGCGCCGAGCAGGGCGATCGAGGGCGATGCGCCTCTCGAGCAAACGCATTCGAACGCACCGAAGACCGCAAGGGCGAGTACCAGCGCGAAGGGGATCGGCATCAGCCAGAGGGATGGCGTGAGCTCGCGCTCGGTCGCGAGACTGTACTCGGTGGAGACCTCGTCGTTGCCGAACCAGAAGCGCAGCTTGCGCATCACGAGGGCGGCCGCGGCGCGCGGATCTTCGCGCAGGAATGCGAGGGCGCGATCGCGATAGCTGCGATCGACCTCGCCGAGGGTGAGGGGCCCACCGTGCTCGGCTTCCGCGCGCTCGCGCAAGCGGTCGGCCAGGACCAACGGATTGCCCACCGCGCCGGGGATCCGCGAGTAGATCCCCGTCGCGTTCGGGTTGTTGCTCTGATAGAGCGTCATGCCGCCGTGCGCCGTGATCCAGACGCGCTCACCCGAAACGAGATGGTTGCGAATACTCACCGGCGCAATCGCGAGCACCACCGCCAATCCGAACGCGAATCCCCAGCCCCATGCGGCCGCACTGCGAAGACCACCGGCTCGATGGACGACGAAGAGCGCGGCCAGGGGAACGAAGAGCAGCAGGTTCGGACGAACCAGACAGGCGGCACCGAGCACGAGCCCGGCCACGAGGAAGCGTCGCCTCGACGCTTCGCCCTCGTCTCGCACGAGCAACCAGAGCGCGACGAGCAGGAGGCTCACGCCCAGGGTGGTGGCCATCAACTTCGTCTCGAGCATGGCGGCGGGGCCGTACAGGCCGTAGAGCACGATGGCGGGAGCCGCGGCCGGGCCTCCGAAGATCCGTCGGGCGAGTCCGCCGACGAGACCCGCGTTCAAGATCCCGAGGCCCACCTGCAGCGCCAGGGGGAAGAGGGCGGCGTCGAGCCCCACGAAACGAAGGGCTGCCAGCCAGAGGGGATACAGCGGCGCATGTCCGAACGCTTCGTCCCCGGCGAAGAAACCCTGCGCGAGGAAGTCGTTCGCCATCGCGTCGTACACCCGCGAGTCGAGGATGTAGAGATCGGCGAGGCCGGGCACCACCGCCGTCCACGCGAAGTGCAGCGTGTGGATCGCCGCGACGACGATCAGGCACAGGCGCTCGGGGCGGTTCACGACCCCACGAGCCCACGCTCGAGCAGGTGCTCGAGCAGGGCCTCGGCGACGATCTCGTGACCGCCTTCGCTGAAGTGATCCGGATCGACGAGCACGCGACCCAGCTTCGGGGCGAAGAAGGCCTGGATCTCCGCGTTGTCGTAGCCCCGTGCGCGCAGGAACTCCACGAGCTCTGCATCGTCGTAGACCGCCTTCGCGAAGGGCTCGACGAAATCGATCACGGGCACGCCGTGCTCAGCGGCGTGCGCCGCGAGGATCCGACCGGGGTTGTGGGTCGTGGGATCGAGCAACTGGAAGTCGAACGGAAAGACCATCAACAGGGCGGGGATGTCACGCTCCTTCGCCAGGGCATAGATGCGCTCGAGACCACTCAGCACGTGCTGCCACCCCGCCTCGAACTCGCGAGCGTCGACCCCGAGCTTTGACATGTTGTACACGTTGAACGACTCGCGACGCTTCTCGACCTCGAGACGCTTGCCGCGATTCTGGAGTTGCTGCAGTAGCCGCCCGACGCCGGTTTCGTTCATCAGGTAGCCGTGCAGCGCATTGCCGGTCTGCGCGACCCCGTGATAGTCGAGTCCGACGCCGCCGAGGCGCTCGTCGATCAGGAACGGTTCGGTCACGTCGTTCAGGCAGAAGCCGATCGCCACGAAGTCGGGATCGAAGCGTAGGCTCTCCTCGAGGATCCGCGCCTCCTGGTGGGTCGAGTAGCCGTGTACCGCGGTGTTGATCACCTGATGCGTGCGGTGGCGATGGTCGCGCTCGGCCAGCAGCCCTTCGAGCTTGTGGCTGAAGGTCTCCTCCTGGGTCACGTAGTGACCCATGGTGACCGAATCCCCGAGCATCACCGCGCGGAACTCGCCCGCGGGCTTGGCCTCGGGGAAGTCGACATCGTGGTGGCCGTAGCGATTGATCCGGATCGTATCCCCCGGGCGTCCCGCCCCGCGCAGGCTCCGCACGACATCGGGCCGATGCCGGTAGTGGAGTTCGAGATCGTATTGCCAGAGCGGCAAGCCGAACTCCACCAACAGAAGGCGGTCGAAGAGGATCCCGAAGGCCAGCAGGAAGACCAGGGGCACGGTGCCCAGCAGCCCCGCCTTGGCGCGCGGAATCGCGCGGCCGATCCACAGGAAGAGCAGGCCGAAGAGCGTGCTCCAGAAGCAGTACTTCGCGAGCACGTCGGCCTTGTCGACAATCAGCGCCCCCTGCCAGAGGCGCGCCACCCAGGGGTTCAGCAGCGCCCCGGAAAGCAGGATCGCCAAACCCAGCAACCCGACCAGGAAGCCCGCGACGTCACGACTCGAGTAGCGCGCAGCCATCGCGAGTTTCGGCTCAGAACTTGAAGCCGAGATCCTTGAACCCGATGCGAACGCCCATACCGCCGCGGAAGTTGAATCGGTTGCGGTTGATGTCGAACTCGAGGTCCTGGAGATTCACCGAGGTCAGGGCCGCGGCCGTGATCGATTCGTCCGCGAACGTGGCGTCGCCGCGGAGCTTCACGTCGGGGTCGTTCAGGATCCACATGAACCGCGTCTGCATGAAGAAGGAGAGGGTGATACCTCCATCGAGCTGGTTCACGAGTTCGAGTTCCAGACCCGGACCGAGACTGTGGAATGTCTGGCGCTCGTCAAGCGCAATGCGAGCGACGTAGAACTCGGGGATGTCGGTGGGCAGCGCGCGCTCGTCGACCATCAGGGCGAACTCGCCCTCGTTGTCGAAGACCTCCCCGGCGTATTCGACCGAAGGCCGGAAGCGAAGGGCATATCCGCTGCGCGGCAGGGTGAAGACCGTGCCCGCACTCACGTACCAGGCGTTGTGACGCCGGCGTCCCCAGACGCGATTTCCCTGTCCCTCGAACTCCTCGGCCAACTGGGCCACGGCGGCCGCCGGGTTGCTGGCGGTCTGCGTCTGGAAGGTGCGGAGATCCTGATCGATGTTGGTATCGCGGTAATCGTCCGTAGTCTGTGTCTCGTGTTCGATGTCGAACAGGGAGTTGCCCGGCGGCGACCAGAGCACGCCTCCCGACACGTAGAAGCGCGGCTCGAAGGGGATTTCCTCGACCACGGGCGACATGAGCTCGCCGCCGAAGCGCAGCGCCACCATCGTGCGCGAGTCGGTGGTGTTGATCGAGAAGGCGATCGGGTTCTCGCCGACCAGATCCATTTCTTCGTCGTGCACGGTGACCGCAAAGGCCAGGGAGGGAACCCACAGATCGCTCTGATACGGGTCTTCTTCCTCCTCCTCGACCTCTTCGTCGGCCACGTAGTCTGCGACGTCGCTCGTGGCGTCGTCGGAGTCCGCGTCGCTGACAGCCGCGTCGGCCGCCGCAGTGGGATCGACGACGGCATCCGGATCGGCGACCGCGTCGGAATCGACGACGCCTTCGGCTTCGTCGGCCACCTGATCGGCAAGCGTGTCCGCCTCTTCGAGATCGTCATCGGCCGTGTCGATGCCGGCATCCTCGATGGCCGTCTCGGTGGCTTCGAAGGCGGCGTCCCCACCGTCGGTGGCGGACTGCTGGTTGAAATTCGCCAATGCCGGGGTCGCGAACAGCGCAACGAGCACAGCGAAAGAGAGCGAAAGGGTCGCCAGCCGCAGGCCGCGGCGGCGGAACGTGGGCTGCGCGCCAGGAAGCCGAATCTGCTGCAACTGATCCACCAAGAACCCGTCTCCTCGAACCTTCTTCGGCCCGTCTCGAACATCGAATCGCGGCGCCACGCAGTGGCCACACCGGCAACGCAGCAGGATAGCGGGGACGCCGGACCGGTAAAGAGGCGTACGAACCGGTGTGTTGGGCACCCCGGGGAACCGACTCGCCCGCGAAGCGCCGTCAGATCCAGTCGTTGACGAGGGTGAAGGGCGCCCAGTAGTAGGGATGATCGAAGCGATCGTCGGCGCGCAGGTCCGCCTGTGCCTTTCGCAGCGCGTGGGCCTTGTTCAGCCCCTCGGCCTGCAGCCCGCGGTAGAAATCGACCATCAGCGCGCCCGCGGCGGCGTCCGAGATCGGCCACAAGCTCCCCAGGGCCGAGCGTGCCCCCGCGCGGATCGCACTCCCCGTGAAGCCCAGGCCGGCGCGGTCGTTTCCCACCGCGGTTTCGCAGGCCGACAGCACCAACAGATCGAGGGGCGCGCCACCGGTGCGCGTCATCCCCACGACGTCGGAGAGATCGTCGAAGCCGACGCGGCCCGCGTAGGTGAGCAGGAAGCTCGTGTCGGGATTGCCGCTGAAGACCGCGTGGGTCGCGAGGTGAACGATGCCCGGAGTTTCGCGGTCGATCGCGCCGCGCACCGAATCGAGGGTGAAGGCCTCGTTCAGCAGGACCTCGCCTCCGTAGGAGTCGTGAATCTCGGCGATTTCGTTCTCCACGGCGGCCAGCGGGCTGAAGCCCTGCACGGCCTCGCTCACACCGGCGAGCACCGGGCGCCCCGTCTCGGAGGCAATCGCGTCGGGCACCAGCAATCGCAGGCTCAACGCGCTCGCGAGGGCGTAGCGATCGGCGAGATGATCCTTTCCGTCGTAGAGCGCCGCGAAGGGAAGCGTTCGCAAGCGACCGTCCGCGATGAAGACCAGGGTATCCACCTCGTTGGCCGCGAGGTGGTCCTGCATCGGCTTCACGATCCAGTCGTGGAGCTTGCGACCCGAATTGCGATAGGCGCGCGACAGCGGGTTCTGCACCTCGCGCCGAAAACGATCGATCGTCTTGTTGAGGCGCGTGGCGGATACCGGTACGGCGAAGCGCTCGATGCCGGAGGGCAGGCCGACCAGCAGCTCGAGACGGTCGGGAAGCGTCACCGTGTAAACGACCGCGGCTCCCGGCTCGAGGGAATCGATGCCGCGCCCCTGACTGCCGGCGCTCGCGATGCACTCGTCCTCGAAGTAGTTGCGAAGTTCGGCGGCCTTGAAGCGCTCGATCACGTCGCGCGCTTCGACCACCAGCGACTTCGCGCGCGAAGCATTCGTCTCGAGGGAGGCCGCGCGCAACAGGCGGTCGGTCGTATCGCGATACACACCGCCGACCAGGCGGCGGAAGTTCGCGTCGCTCGAGCCGTAGCCATCCGTCGGGATCGGCTTCGTCTCCTCGAGGATCCCGACAGCGCGACGCAGCGCCGCAAGCGACGCCTCGACCTGGTGCTGTCCCCAGAGGATCTGGCCTTCCTGCCAGTGGGTTCGATACAGGATCTCCGGCGCCCCGAGCCCTTCGGCGGCACGCCGGGCGAGACGGGTCAGGTAGAGGGCTTCGCGCCGATGCTGTTCTTCGTGATAGAGGGCGCCCAGGTTCAGGTTGGCGAGGGCCACGCCGCGCAGATCTCCCACCTCTTCGGCCGAGCGGCGCGCGTCGTCGAAGGCGTCGAAGGCGCCGCGCAACGCGTCGGCGCGGTAGCGGGGGGAGTGGGCGGCGATCGAGCCGAGGGTGCGGCCCATGTGGATCGAGAGGGGAACGCGTTCGGCGGTGCTCGGCAGCTTGCTCACGAGGGGCCGCGCCCGATCGAGATTGCGGCGCGCCGCGCGCACATCCCCGGTCTCGATCGCGACCCGCGCCGCGCCGAGCAGGGCGCGCGCCTCGTCGGCCTCGAGCCCGCGCTCGCGCGCCAGCTTCGCCGATCGCTCGAAGGCCTTGCGGGCGCTGGCGTGATCGTTGAGGGCCGCGTGGCGATTGCCGAGATTGTTGAGCACCGCGGCCGAGGCGTCGTCCTGCCCGCTCTTCGGCTTCTTGGAAACCACGGCGAGACCGCGGGTGAGTTCGTCCTCGGCGCGCCCGAGTTCACCGGTGGCGATCAGCGCGTTGCCGAGGCTCGCACGCACGGCGGCAAGGTGGGCTTCGTCATCGAGCTCGTGGGCGATCTCGAGGGCGCGCTCGAGTTCCATGCGAGCCGCCGCGAAGTGACCTTCCTGCAACTGCAGTTGCGCGTAGGCGAGCATCGCTTCGCTGGCACCGCGCTCGTCGCCCGCCGTGGTCAGCTCATCGACGGCACTCGAGAAATGCTCCGCGGCCTCTTCGTAGCGCCCGGCCCGGATCGCGAGCGCTGCTTCGGCGAGGTCGCGCTGGGCACGCGAGCTGCGGACCGAACCACCGCGCGTGGCTTCGCCGTCTGCGATCGCCGCGACCGGCGCAAGCTCCGGCGCAACGGCTGCGGCCAGCAGCCGATCGCCGCTCGCGTCGTAGGCGATCAGCCAGTCTTCGGGAGAGGCGGGGAGACGTTGATTGGTGCGCGCGAGCAACTTGCTGTCGCGATCGCCGGCGGCCAGGGCGTTGCAGGTGCGCGGGACGAGGGGAGAGTGTTCACTGGCGTTGGTGAAGATCGGTACGGAGCCGTTCGCGTCGTTCTCACCCTTGCGCTCGGCGTCCGCCTGGCTCGCGGCCACGAGGGAGAGCGCGTCCTCGTCCTGGGCCGCGGCGATGGCGGCCTCCCGGTCATCTTCGCCCGAACCGGCGGCGCCCAGGAGGCTCGGGCCACCAGCCGTGCGATCCGGGACGAAGTCGAACACCAGCCCCGACGCGGGCGGTTCGAAATCGGGAACCTGAAGCGGATCGATTCCCGGCGTGAAGCCATCGTCGGGTAGATCGAACGGGGGATCGGACACGGACCCGCCGTCGCCCTGACGGATGATGACTGTTCCGGGGTTCGGCACGGCGGCGACGTTGAGGTCGGTATTCGCGTCCTGCAGCACGTCGGTGCCGAACTCGACCAGGATGTTGCCTCCATCCGCGCCGGCGGTCGACGAGGCATCGATCGTGGTGTTGCGCAGATCGACGAGACCCGTGGCTTCGATCACCGCGCTCGACACGCCGTCCGTACCGTCGTTGCGCAGGTTGATCGTGCTGTCGGCCAGGACGATGTCGTTCCCCGCCGCCACGAAGCTTCCCGCAAAGAAGGTCGCGGGGACGCTCGATACGTTCTCGACGGTGCTTCCCACGAAACTCAGGTTCTGACTCGTCAGGCTCACGATGTTCGTGAGGTTGCCGCGGCTCGTGTCCGCGACGTTGATCGTCAGACGGTTCGCATCGAGGGCCAGTCCACCGAGGAGGACGACGAGTCCACCCTGCTGCCCCGCACCACCGCGGGTATCGATGACGCGGGGGCCACCAATGAACTCGGTTGTAAAGATGCCGCTGATGATGACATCGCCACCACGCGAGAACTCGGCCACCGAGGTATCGATGTCGACGCCGATCTCGATGTTTCGACCGTTCAAGAAGATGTCGCCCGCGGAGGAAGTGGAGCCGATGCCACCCGTGAAGATGCTCCCCGTCTGCATCAGCACCTCACCGCCGTACAGAACCAGGTCGCCACTGGCGAGCCCCTCGACACTGGTGTCGATGTCCGCGTTCGAGAGGATCTGCCCGGTCGGCAGGATCGGATCCCCGGTGAGGCTCGTGAGGAAGGGAATCGTATCGGGCTCGAGGTCCGTCATGAGCCCGCCCTGATCCCCGATCGCGACCGCCAACAGATTGCGGCCGTTGGTGAGGATCGGACTCGAAACGGCTCCTGTCCCCATCTGGATGTTGTTCGCCAGGAAGCCGAAGGCCAGATCCGGTTCGATGGGGATGGCCCCATCGGCATTCAAGCCATCGATGATGATGTCCGCACCGGCGCCCAGGAAACCGTAGGTCGGCGAGTCGACCGCAGTGAAGACGGGAAGGGCCGTCGGTTCTCCGGTTTCGAGCCGCACCGTCGCGCCGTCGGAGAGCTGCACGGCGTCGACGAAGTTCGCCGTACTCGCGACGAAACTCTGCTGGAGGTCGATCGAGAAGTTCGATCCGAAGAAGAGGCCGTTGGGGTTCAGGAAGATCAGGTCGGCATCGTTGTAGAGATTCTCGATTCGACCTTCGATGTTCGAGGCATTCCCACCGGTGACCCGAATCACGACATCGCTCACGAGATCGATGTGCGCCGCATCGTCCGTGACCTGTGCGATGTCGCCATCCGCCAGCTGGAAATCCACCAGACTGTGCATTGCGAACGTTTCGTCTTCGTTCCGCACTCCGTTGAGGGACGCATCGAGCACATAGACGTTGCCGCCGGGGCCCCCGGGCAGCACGACCAGCGGATCCTGCCCGGGCGTGTCGTCGTACTCGATGGTGCTGTTCTGGGCGAGCGCGCCCGTGGATGCGAGGAGCAGCCCAAGGACGAGCAAAGGCGCCAGTGCGCCGCGGACCAGTCGCGATCGAGACAGGGGGAGGGGGGTCATGCATCAAGCTCCGTTATGTCTTCTATCACCCGGGTACGCGCCCGAGCAAGCCTGCATCACGGCAGGGCCAGTTCGACGCCGAAGTGGAAGCCGTCGTCCTGCAATTCCTTTCCCGTGACGCCACGCGTGTCTTCGAGATCCTTTGCCCACTCGAGTGCGATCCGGATACCGGGTGTGAGTCTCGCGTGCAGGCCCAGGCCCGCACTCCAGAGCGTGTCCGAAACGCGGTCGCCGCTGCGCTTGTTGCGCCCGTAGCCGAGGTCGCTGAACACTCCGAGTTCGAAGCGCTCCAATCGCCAGAGCGTCGGGAGGGGAACCCGCAGCTCCGAGGACGCGACGAAGCCCTCGTCCTTCACCAACAGGTTTTCGCGATAGCCGCGCACGGTCGCGCGCCCGCCCACTGCGAATCGCTCGAGGCCGAGCAGCTGTCCGCTGGCCACCTGCCCGTCGAGTCGGGTCTGGAGCCGCAGGCCGTACCAGGGCAGGAACTCGATCATCTGGAGTTGGAAGAGACCGCTGGTGAAGACGCCATCGGCGAAGCCCGGGCTCGGATCGTCGGTTGCGCCCAACACGTCGAGGCCGTGGCTCGCCGTGATGCGTGCGGCGAATGCGCGGTGGCGCAGGCGCAGCATGGCTTCGGTGCCCAGGCGCAGGACCGCCGCTGTCGACTTGTCGTTGTCCGGGTCTCCCGCGTTGATCTCGGTACCCGAGTCGAGGGTCAGGAAGGCGTCGCCGCGCTTCCAGTCGCCGCCGAAAAACGCGCTGGCTTCCAGGCCGCGCAACTGCAGCACGGGCTGGCGCACCCGAAAGCCCACGGCCTTGGTGTCACTCGAGATGTCGTCGATGGCCCCGCTGTCCGTCAAGCGATCGACCTCCTTTTCGACGATTCGACTGGAGGCGCGTCGTGCAATGACCTCGACGGTCGTATCCCAACGGGTCACGGGGGCGCGAATGCGCACATCGAGGTCGGTGAGTTCTTCGGCCTGGGTGAAGGCAATCGAGACGCGGTCGCCCCAACCACTCAGATTGCGCAGCCCCACCTGCGCCCGGCCGCGAATGCCACCCACCGATTGCGATGCCTGGTTGTCCACGCGGACCAGGCCATCTGCGGGGAAGGCCTCATCGACCGTCATGGCGAGGTGCGCCTGGCCGGGTTCGCGGCCGGGCAGCAGTTCCGCCGCCACCGCGTCGATTCCAGGGTCGCGCTTCATGCGTCGCAAGCGTTCGCGCAGGTCGTCGACGTCGAAGACATCGATCCCCTCGAGCCGGCTCTCCACGTAGTGCTCGCGCAGGCGACCGCTGGTCGTCACCTCGATCTCGGCGATGCGCCCCTCGGTGATTTCGATCCGCACGACGCCATCGGCGAAGTTCTGTCGGGGCAGCACCGCACCGCTATTGAGGTAGCCGGCATCGATATAGGCTCGGGTGATCCGGTCGCGGGCTTCCAACAGATCCGCATAGCGACGCACGCCCCCCACGTAGCCTTCCACCACGCGGTCCAGTTGTTCGTTCGTGAAGACCGTGTTGCCGCTGAAGGCAAAGGCGTGCACCACGATCGAAGCGCCCGAGAGCGCCGAATCCGCGAGATCGTCTTCGGGGATCTCGATGCGCGGCAATACGCGCGAACCGATGCGCGGCTTCTCGGGTTCGGGCTCGAGTCGCTCGGGTTGCGGGCGATCCGCGCCGGGGCCTTCGAGCAACGGCGCCTGCTGCGCCTTCGCGCTGGTCGCGACACACAATGCGAACGACATCGCCGCAATCGAGACACGCGCAGCACGCTCGCAACCGCTGCGCATGCGGCCTCGACACTTCCAACGCACTAACATCGCCATCCCAATTCCAGCCGCGCGGCCTTGTCTTCGTCGACGAGATCGCATCGATCGCGTCGAACCGAACGAAGATCTCAAGAAGGAAGCCGAGCTTGGCACAATCACAAACCGAGCGCCGACTCGACACGCGCAGCGCGGCGGCACTCGTGGTCGCCAACATGATCGGGGCCGGGGTGTTCACGACATCGGGTTTTGCACTCGGCGATCTCGGCCAACCCCAGTACGTGCTATTCGCCTGGGTCGTCGGCGGTGCGATCGCACTCTGTGGCGCTTTGTCCTACGGGGCGCTTGCCCAACGTCATCCCGACTCGGGCGGCGAATACCTCTTCCTTTCGCGCATGGTGCATCCCCTGGTCGGCTTTCTCGCCGGTTGGGTGTCACTCCTGGCCGGGTTCACCGCACCGATCGCCGCATCCGGCCTCGGCCTGCAGGCCTATCTCGGAGAGACGTTTGCACCGGATATCCGGCCCGAGTGGATCGGAACCGGCGCCATCGCGCTGGCTGGCGTGATCCATGCCATGCGCGACCGCGAGGGGGTCTGGCTCCAGAATCTCGCAGTGGCCACGAAGCTCGTACTGATCCTCGGCTTCGTGGCATTCGGCCTGTCGGCGCTCCCCGAAAGGGTGGACGCCCCCGCCCCCCCGAATTCGTTCCCCTTCGGTGCGTTCGCGGTCACCCTCGTGTGGATTTCGTTTTCCTATGCGGGCTGGAACGCGGCGGTCTACATCGGTGGGGAGGTACGCGACCCGGAACGCACGCTGCCCCGGTCACTCCTGCTCGGGACCGGCGTCGTGACGGCGCTCTACCTTGGACTCAACGCCGTGTTCGTCTACGCGGCCCCGGTCGATGCCCTGGCCGGCCGCCCCGACGTCGGCGCCGTTGCGGCCGAAGCCCTGGGCGGGCCCGGACTTCGCAAGGCCGTTTCCCTCGTAGTGGCGCTTGCGCTCTTCACTTCGATCTGGGCCATGGTGATGGCCGGCCCGCGGGTCTACGCGAAGATGGCGGAAGACGGTCTCTTCCCGCAGACGTTCCGCGCCGACGGCAAGACGCCGGTCAGCGCGATCGCGCTCCAGACGGGTGCGGCCATCGCGGTGGTCTGGTGGAGCGGGCTCGCCGAGTTGCTCGGCTACATCGGCTTCACCCTCGGCCTCTCGTCAGCGGCCACGGTGGCGGCGCTGCTGGCCGCGCGTTGGCGGGATGGAGGCGAGGGCGATCGCGGCTTCGGTCAGCCGTGGATCGGCCTGCTCTTCATCGCCATGACGCTCTACGGCGCGTACTTCATGATCCAGCGCGAGCCCATGCAGGCGGCCGTCGGACTCGCCACCGCACTGGCCGGCGTGCCCGTCTACTACTGGTTCAAGCGACGCGCGAGTTGAGCAAAGGCGCTACGCGTTGATGTGCGACGAAGACGCCAGCACGTGCTCCGTGCTCGCGCGGGTCGAACCGTAGAAGCTCTCGAAGGTCTTCACGCGCTTGAGCCACATGTGCTGGTCGTACTCCCAGGTGTACCCGACGCCGCCGAGCAGCTGGATCGACTGGCCACAGACGAAGCGACTCGACGGGCCGGCCCAGGCCTTCGCCACCGAGGCGAGATAACCGGCGTCGGGCTCGTCGTTCTCTTCTGCCCAGGCTGCGCGGAAGACCGCCGAACGCGTGCTCTCGGTCTTGATCAGCATGTCGGCCGCGCGATGCTGCAGACCCTGGAAGGAACCGATCGGCACGCCGAAGGCTTCGCGTTCCTTCGTGTATGCGACACCCGATTCGAGCGCGCTCTCCATGCAGCCGAGCATCACGGCCGAGGCGCCCAGGGTCGAGCGGCGCGCCGCGTCGGCGAGGATCTCCGAAGCCTTGCCGGCTTCGCACAGGAGTTCGCCCGCGTCATCGAACTCGATCGAAACGAAGCGCTGGGAGTGATCGAGGGTGGTGAGCGCCGTGGCGTTCCAACCTGAATCCGGGCGTTCGACCAGCGCGATGCCCTGCTGCGTTTCGACGAGCAGGGCGTCCGCTTGCGCACCGAACGGAATGAAGACCTTGCGACCCGTGACGCGACCCTCCGCGAAGCTCGCCGCCACCTTCGCGTCGTCGGCGCTCGTCATGTTCTCGCCGCGCGCGAGCACGACGATCTTTTCACCGGCCGCCGCGGCCTGCTGCCACTTCGCCGCGGTGTCGCCTCCGCAATCCTCGAGCACGCGCACCGCCACGGCGACATCCATGAAGGGGCCGGGGAAGGCCACGCGACCCATCTCGGCGAGCACGGCCGCGAACGCGATCGCCCCCATGCCGCCGGCGTCGTCGGTCTGCAGAATGCCGATGTAGCCGAGCTCGCCCAGCTGGGCGTGCAGGTCCTTCGCAAAGCCGTCGGGATTGTCTTCCATGACGGCGCGCGACTGCGCGATGGGGGATTCGCTTTCCAGGAGCTCGCGCGTCGACGACTTGAGGAGCGCCTGGTCTTCGTTGAGTTCGAACTGCATGGAGACTCCTTCCTTTGAACTGGGTTCGCGAGGGCCGGGTGAAGGGCGGCTACTTGGTGGGCATCTGGAGAACGCGCTTGGCGATGATGTTGCGCTGGATCTCCGACGAACCGGAGTAGATCGTGCCCGCGCGGGACCAGAGGTATTCGTACATCCAGTCCATGTCCTTGCGTGCTCCGGGCGATGTGACCTCGAGTTGTCCCAGCGGGCCCATCAGCTCGATCGCGGTATCGGTGAGGCGCTGGTGGAACTCCGACCAGAATATCTTGTCGATCGAAGACTCGGGGCCGGGGGGCAGGTCCTGCGCCACCGAAGCCAGCGTCCGCAGGCCACCGGCGCGCATCACTTCGTTCTCGACGATGAGCGCGCCGACCTTCTCGCGAACGTCGCTGCGTTCGATGTCGCCGCTCTCGCGCAGGGCCGAAACGAGGCAATCGATCTGCCGGCCGTACTCCGCCGAGGGAAGCAGCGTGCTGCCGCCGCGCTCGAAGCCAAGCACCGTCATCGCGATGCGCCAGCCTTCGCCGAGCTTGCCCACGATGTGTTCGCGCTTGGCCAGCGCGTTGTCGAAGAACACCTCGCCGAACTCCGACTCGCCGCTGATCTGCTTCAGCGGGCGCATCTCGACGCCGTCCTGATCGATCGGCATCAGGAAGAAGGTGATGCCGCCGTAGCGGTCTTCCATGTCGGTGCGGGCGAGCACGAAGATCCAATC
Source organism: Myxococcota bacterium (assembly GCA_028278345.1). Classification (GTDB taxonomy): domain Bacteria; phylum Myxococcota_A; class UBA9160; order UBA9160; family UBA4427; genus DUBZ01. Next base: position 577 of record JANQEL010000171.1, on the reverse strand, counting down.
CGACCAGGGGCCGAGGGTGGTCCACACCTTCTGGCCGTGGATGCGGAAGTCGTCGCCGTCGGGTTCGGCCCGGGTGCGGATGCCGGCGAGGTCGGAGCCTGCGCCCGGCTCGCTGAAGCCCTGGCACCAGATCTCGTCGCAGGAGAGCATCGCGGGCAGGAAGCGCTGGCGCTGCTCTTCGGTGCCGTGGTGGATCAACGCGGGACCGCACAAGCCGATGCCCAGGCTGTTCGGGCTCTGGGGCGCGTCGGCGATCGCGAGTTCGGCGCGCAGGATCGCCTCTTCCACTGCGGTGGCCCCACGGCCTCCCCATTCGGCCGGCCAACCCATCCCGAGATAACCCGCGTCGTTCAGCTTGCGCTGGAAGTTGCGGCGCACCTCGACGAGAGAGTCTTCATCGTTCTTCGGGTCGAGGAGTTCTTCGGTGTACGGGCGCTCGAGGTTCTCGTCGAGCCAGGCGCGCAGTTCGTCGCGGAACTTGATGCCTTCGGGGGAGATTCGCAGATCCATCTTGATGACCTCTCTATCGCTGGAGTTCGTACCGGTGGCGCAAGGCCGCGCACGGTGAAGAGGGGAA
>JANQEL010000156.1 GCA_028278345.1 Myxococcota bacterium | reverse complement strand
GCAGCCGTCAACGTCGTCTTCCCGTGGTCAACGTGACCAATCGTTCCCACGTTTACGTGAGGCTTCGATCGATCGAACTTCTCTTTGGCCATCTTGGTTCGTCCTTGTTCTGATGTCTGCTGGTGTCGTTGTTTCGGGTTGCGCGGCGAGAACGTCTCTCGATGTCTCTTTGTCTCTTTGCGACTCTTGACGCTTTCGCCGCCGGTCTGGAGCTCACGAGCGGGGTTGAACCGCTGACCTCGTCCTTACCAAGGACGCGCTCTACCACCTGAGCTACGTGAGCAAACTCTCTATTGATTTCGTTCGATTCCGTTCTGTCGGGTTTGTGATTTGGAGCGGGAAACGGGATTCGAACCCGCGACCCCGAGCTTGGAAGGCTCGTGCTCTAGCCAGCTGAGCTATTCCCGCCTGGTGTCTTTCCTCGTTTCCGGTTCGTCCTGTTCGCGAATGCCGTGCCTTGCTTTGCTGAATCGTTGAATTGGTGGAGAGGGGAGGATTCGAACCTCCGTAGGCCAGAGGCCAGCAGATTTACAGTCTGCCCCGGTTAGCCACTTCGGTACCTCTCCGTGAAAATCCTTCTTTGCATATCCGCGAACGACCGCCTCGTGTCTGTCTCGCGGCGCTCAGCCGTCGAAGTCCTCGAAGTCGTTCAAAAGCGTAAAGAGACCCGAGGCTTTTTACGCCCTGTCTTCGGTCGCGGATACGAGACTCACACGGTGTGTTTTGGCGTGTGACGGTCACGCGACGAAGACGGATCGTTCGAACCCTGGATCGCTACTTCGTCTGTCGCTCGCTCACGCGGTCGCTTCGATGACGATGAGACGCGCGGCGAACTGACTGTGTATGTGGATGAATCAGAAGCTGATTCGAGATGTTGCGCGGCGCGGTTCCGATGTGTGCGCCTTCACCCCCGCTTGCTTGAATGGTCGCCGTTGATTTCTTGCCGCCGTTCTTTTCCGCCGCCTCGCCTTGCTCTTCGCATTCGCCGACAGGGGTCCCTTGGAAGACGTCGTTGAACTCGGAAAGAGAACCAACTTCAACGCGTTTCGTTCTTGAGATCGGTGTCGGGTTCTGCTCGGAGCTGGCGAGGGGACTCGAACCCTTAACCTTCGGATTACAAATCCGATGCTCTACCAGTTGAGCTACGCCAGCGCGGATTCGGCCGGCGGGACTATATACCCAACCGCCCGCGCGGAGCAACGGCGGACACACGATTTTCGCAAATGGAATGCGAAGTTAGAGAACCCGGGCGCACTCGGCGACGAGTCGCCGAACGGGCCTCTCGGGCCCGCCGATCGGGGGCGGATTCACCGCCTGACGGGCCCGGCCGGGAAGCTCAATCCCGAGCCTGATCGGCCCGGCGCTGGAGCTCGAAGAGCAGCACGGCGGCCGCCGTCGAGACGTTGAGCGAGGCGACTTCGCCCTGCATCTCGATGCGAACCGGATGGTCGACGAGCTTCTCGATCTCGGGCCTAAGCCCCCTGCCCTCGGCCCCCATCACGACCACCAGGTCGCCCTGCAGTACGCGATCGGGTACCCGAAACAGCGACTCGGTTGCGCCCGGGTCTGCCCCCACGACCCAAAAGCCTTTTTCTTTCAAGTAGTTGATCGCGCGGCTCAGGTTCGTCTCGCGCGCCACGGGAAGCCACTCGATGGCTCCGGCGCTGGCCCGGGCGACCGCCGGTGAGAGCGGTGGCGCTCGGCGCTTCGAGAGCAGCATGCCCAGGCAGCCAGCCCCTTCCGCCACCCGTGCCAGGGCTCCGACGTTCTGGGGGTCTTCGACCCCATCTAGCGCAATCAGCCGACGAGGCCCCGAAGCGGGCTGGGCCAGCTCCTCGATGTCGACTTCCGGGATCGGCCCGGCCTCCAGCACAACACCCTGGGGGTTCACCCCCTCGCCGACGAATCCGGGGTCGAGCTCGCGCTCGTGGATCGGCACCCCGAGGCCTCGGGCCAGCTCGATCACCTCGGCCACCTCGGGCCGGCGATCGGCCCCGGGCTTCACCAGCAACTGCTCGAGCTGACGGCGCCCCGCGCGCAGGGCCTCACGGCAGCTGTGGATTCCGCTCAGCCGCTCGCGGCTCGGGCGCTTCCGCGCGCCGCCGCCGCGACGCGATCGGGAGGGAGACTTCAAGGGGCGATCTCGGGGCTGGTGCCCGGCCCAGCTGCCGAGCGATCAGATGTCCAGCGTAGCGCGGAGCCCTTCGACTGCGTCGAGATAGACGTCGGGATCGTCGATGCGCGGGTGGTTGCGCAGCTCGAACTCGAGGTAGGTGATCATCTCGCCCAGGGCGGAGCGCACGTAGCGCTCGCGGTCGCCGCCGATCTTGCGGGCGCGAGCTTCGATCTCGGCGGGGTCGAGCCCACCGGCGAAGCCGAGCTCGACGTCGGCGAGCAGTTCGGGATAGCGGCTCGCCGTGTCTTCGAGCAGCACCGTCATGCGCTCCTGCACCGCTTCGGCGCCGTCGGTCGCGACCAGGGGCGTCGCGAGCTCGGCCATCAGCGAGAGCAGGCCCTTGATCAACTCTGCCAGCGCCGTGCCTGGGTCGGTCCCCGCTTCCGCGGCGGCTTCGTCGTCCACGCGTTCGATCTGGACGGAACCGGCGAGCCGCAACATCTGCACGATGCGCGCGCCCGAAAGCGGATCGAGCCCCGCCGCGTGACAGGCCACGGTGAACTGCGGCGTTTCCTTCAGCTGGTCGCACAGGCGATGGGCGTTGCCCGATAGACCGTCGGCCCCCGTCCCCATGATCTCGAGGCGCACGGCCGGGTCTTCCAGGGCGGCGAGGAACTTCAGGAGTTCGTCGCGGCGTCGCAGGCCCTGGGAGATCAGCTTGCGCGTCGGAAGCGTGAGCCGCACGACGTTGTCGGGCTGCACTTCGCCTTCCCAGAAGTGGACACTGCCCTCGGTGTAGGCGAAGAGCGAGCGGACGATCTCTTCCACCTGGAGCTTCACGCCATTCCACAACTCGCGCGGGGTGAGCACGTTGCGTTCGACGAGGATCTTGCCGAGGCGGGCGTTCGGGCTCCAGCGGCGCTCGGCGTCCTGCAGCTGCTCGAGGGTGAGGATGCCGCTGCGGAAGAGGCACTCGCCGAGGCGGTCGACGCCCTGATTCGAAGCGGCGAAGACGACTTCACCGCGGTGGAGGTAGACGGCTTTCTCGTGATCCGCGTAACCGAAGAGCAGGAAGCCGCTCTTGTTCGCGCGATGGAGCATGCTGAGCACATCCGCCAACGGGAAGGCACGCACGTTCGCGCTGAGCACCAGGTCGCGATCCCACGGCACCGCGAAACCGGACGTCTCGCGCACGCGCTCCAGCAGGACCGTGCGGACGTCGCGCTGCAACACGCGCAGGGAGTCGTTGGCCTCGAGTTCGAGCTGTTCTCGCAACTCGTCGCTGAGACTGAGCGGTCCCGGATAGGGCTTTGAAGGCAGCTCACTCACAGGGGTTCCGCCTGCATGGGGTGCGAAGTTGCACAGGGATACGTCGGTCTTCTTCGACGTCACCGGGCGATCCCTTGAGATGCTTGCCCCACTGCCGGGCCGCATTCAGCTTGCCTAGTCGAAACCCGCGATCCGCGCGCGATTCCAATGAGAATGCAATCGCGAGAACGACGAGAATCGACGCGGTTGCACGGCGCCTTGCACGAAACCTTCCACATGTCGAGCGCCGCGAAGTTGCACATTCACGAACGCTTGAATGGCCCGCGCGTGAACGGGTATGATCGGCCTTCTCATGAAACCACCCGGCTCGTACAAGCTCATCGGATATCACCAGGGTCGACGCGCATACGGCGCTGCGCCGACCGCTGGAAACGACCCGTTTCCGCTGGATATGGGGCGTGAGATGCGCATCGTGGAGTCGCTGCGACACCAGATCGTCGAGGGACGGGACGAGCAGGATCTGCGAATTCGCCGGGTGTTCGACGGGCCGCGCGAGATCTACCGCATCGAGATCGAGGTGCCGGAACTCGCCTATTTGCGCACGACGCTCCTCGACGGCGACGCCCTCGAAGAGCTGCTCGCCCACGACGACGTGCGCAACGTCGTCGCCTCGACCCTTCCCTGAGCCGACGGGCTAGACCGCCTCGGCCGTGTCGAGGCTGTCGCGAAGTTCGCGCTTCACGAACTTGCCGCTGGCGTTTCGCGGTAGCGCGCCTTCGATGAACCAGATGTATCGGGGCACCTTGAAGCCCGCGAGTCGCTCGCGCAGGAAGTCGCGCAGGGCGTCGGCTTCGAGGGGCTCCGAGAGCACGATCCCGGCCCCGACCTCCTCGCCGAGGCGATCGTCGGCGACGCCGAAGACGGTGCATTCGGCGACCGCTTCGTGTTCGAAGATCGCGGCCTCGACCTCGGCGCAATAGATGTTCTCGCCGCCGCGCAACACCATATCCTTGGCGCGGTCGACGATGAAGATGAAGTCATCCTCGTCGAGGTAGGCGATGTCGCCGGTGCGCAGCCAGCCGTCCTGGATGGTTTCCGCGGTGGCTTCGGGGCGGTTCAGGTAGCCCTTGATCACCTGCGATCCGCGGACGCAGAGCTCGCCCCTCTCGCCGGCGGGAAGATCGTTGCCGTCGGCATCGATCACCTTGGTCTCGAAGGTCGGCATGGCGGGCCCCGCGCTCGCCGGCTTGTCGACGAAGAAATCGGCCGAGACGGAGGTGATGATCCCGCAGGTCTCGGTCATGCCATAACCCGTACCCGGGCGCGCGGTTGCGACCGAGTCGTCGATCTTCTGGACGAGGTCGGGCTGCAACTGCGCCCCACCTCCTCCGAGGGCCTTGAGAGTGGAGGTGTCGCGCTTCGCGAAGTCGGGATGGGCGATCAATTCGCGCGCCATCACGGGCACGCCGCTGAAGGTGGTGATCTTCTCTTTCTCGATCAGGCGCAGGGCTTCTCCGGGCTCCCACTTGTAGGTGTGGACGAGCTTGCCGCCGATCGCCGTCATCGAATAGGCGACGCAGTTATTGGCCGTCACGTGGAAGAGCGGCGTCACGACGAGTGCTGCGGGAGAAGCGGCGGCCGCGGAGTCCGCTGCCGGTTTCCCGCCGTTCGCCGCGGCCAACGCCGTCGGCGCCACCGTGTTCGCGAACATCAGGCTCATCAGGTTGTTCGTGCAGCCGCGATGGGTGAGCTGCGCCCCCTTGGGCTTGCCCGTGGTGCCCGAGGTATAGAAGATGCACGCATCGTCGTCGGGATCGACCTCGACGTCGGGCAGCGATCCTCCGAACTCGCGCAGCTCCTCGAAGGGCACCACACCCTCCCGGCTCTCGGTCGGGCGTACGCCGACGAGCTTGCGGTCGCCGATCTCGTCGCGGTGCTCGAAGATGCGCTGCATGCGCTCTTCGTCGGCGATCACGACCTTCGGATCCGAATCACCGAGGCCGTAGACGAGTTCGGGTCCCGTCCACCAGGCGTTCACGCCGACTGCGGCGACGCCTACGCTGGTGCAAGCCCAGTAAGCGAGCAGCCACTCGGGGTAGTTGCGCATCGCGATCGCCACCCGGTCGCCCGGCTCGACGCCGTTGGCGAAGAGCCAGTTCGCGATCCCCGCCACCTCGCGATGGGCGTCCGCGTAGGTCCAGCGCTCATCGTCGTAGACGAGGTAGTCCTTGTCGCCGTGGGCCGCAGTCATTTGCCACAGCGCGCGCACCGTCGGGGGCGCGTTCTTGAACTCGCGCAGCTTCTGCCCGCGCACATCGGTCTCGACGATCTCGAATTGCGCACCGGGTGCGGTGAGGGTGGACCAGGCCTGCTTCAGTTCTTCGTACATCCGGGGGGCTCCTGCGGGTGGGATCGTGGGCGAGCGGACGAACATAGAAAGTCTTCGGAGCGCTCGCGACGCGTGTAGAATGATCCGACCCACCCAGGAGGCACCCATGGCAGGACCCCTCGAAGGCATCAAGGTCGTAGACGTCTCGGCCGTCGTCTCTGGCCCCCTCTGCACCATGATGATGGGCGACCAGGGGGCGGACGTGGTCAAGGTCGAGCCGCCTGGCATGGGCGAGACACTTCGTCTGCCGCTGTTCGCAAAGGAAGGCCTGCCCTCGTTCTTCATCAATTGCAACCGGAACAAGCGCGGCATCGTGCTCGACCTCGGCCAGGACGAGGGCCGCGAAATCGTCAAAAAGATGGTCGCCGAAGCCGATGTCTTCGTGCAGAACTGGCGGCCGGGGGCCGCGGATCGAATGGGGCTCGGCTACGAAGCCCTGAAGGCGATCAATCCCGATCTCGTCTACTGCTCGATCTCGGGCTACGGCCCGACGGGCCCCTACTCCCAGGGTCGCGTCTACGACCCCATCATCCAGGGCCTGTCGGGACATACCGCGGTGCAACTCAACCCCGAGTTCCCGATGCGGGACCTCGTGCGCAACATCGTCTGCGACAAGTCGAGCGCCTACACGGCCCTGCAGGCGATCACGGCTGCTCTCTTCGCTCGCGAGCGCGGGGCCGGTGGTCAGCACATCGAAGTGCCGATGGTGGATGCCTCGCTCTTCTTCTTCTGGCCCGACGGCGGAACCAGGCACACCTGGCTTTGCGATCCGCAACCGCCTGGACGCACGCTCTACGAGATGTACCAGCTGACATCCACTTCCGACGGTCACCTCGTCTACTTCGCGGCGAGCGCCGACGAGTTCCGCGGCCTGTGCCGCGCGATCGACCGCCACGACTGGGCCGACGACCCGGAGTTCTACGGAGACCAGGCGCGCGCCACCGGCAAGACGCTGGAGGTTGCGGCGCCCGTCGTCGCCGATTTCATTGCACAGACCACGACAGAGGACATGATCGACCGGCTACGCGAGAACGACGTGCCGTGCGGACCCGTGCTCTCCCTGGAAGAGCTGCCCGACGATCCCCAGATCCAGCACAACGAATCGTTCATGGAGTTCGAGCATCCGGTTGCCGGGAAGTACCGCGGGATACGCCCCGCCGCCCGCTTCGAGAAGACGCCCCAGGACGCGCGGCGGCACTTCCCCCCGCTGGTGGGGGAACACACGGAAGAGGTGCTGCGCGAGCTCGGCTACGACGACGGCGAACTCAAGCACATGCGCGAAGGCGGGCTGATCCCGAACGATTGAAACGCCGGCCTTGCGAGGGGCTCAGCCCTTCGCGGCCGCGGCGATCCGTTCGGCGCGCTCCGCGAACTGCGACACGAGCTCTGGATGCGAGAAGGCGTAGAACGCGCCGCTGCGAATCGCGTCGACGGTGCACGTAGCGACGTCGGCCGGATCGATGCCCATGCGCGCCCCCTCCTCGAGCATGCGCTCGGAGTCTTCATCGACGCCCGTGGCATCGGCGGGGCGCTGCGCCCGACTCCTCGCCGCCAGATCGGTGTTCACGATGCCCGGGCACAACAGAGTCAACCCGATCGGGCTGCCTTCGAGTTCGAGAGCCAGACATTCGGTGAGGCCGACCACGGCGAACTTCGAAGCGCTGTAGGTCGGCATGCGCCCGACCGGGAAGAGCCCCGCCATCGAAGCCGTGTTCACGATGTGCGCCTCTTCGCCGTGTTCGCGCATGTGGGGCAGGAAGATCTGCAGGCCGTTCACGACGCCCATCACGTTCACGCCGAAGACCCACTGCCAATCGCCGGGGGTCGTCGCCTCGAAGGGCGCCGCCGCGGCGACACCGGCGTTGTTGCAGAGGATGTGCACCGGGCCGAAGGCCGAGTTCGTTTCAGCGAGAGCGCGCTCGAGGCTCTCACGTTTGGTGACGTCGCACTCCACGCCGAGCGAACGGTGCCCCGCGGCGTCGAGTTCGGCTGCCACGTTCTTCGCCGCCGCGGCATCGAGGTCGGCGATGGCGACCGCGACGCCCTCGGCCGCGAGCGCGCGCGCGATGGCGCGACCGATGCCATTCGCGCCTCCGGTGACGAAGGCCGTTCGCCCGCCCAATTGCTTCATTGCACCGTCTCCTGTGTCGCCCTCGGGTGAAGGTCTGCCGGTGTGGGTTCTTCTGGCTTAGATTCCTTCGCTCAACTCGCGGCGGCAGGCAAGTCGGGACGCGCGCGATTCGAACGCTCGATCGAACCCACCACCCTGGAGGTCGCGCTGCGTATGCCGAACGAGAGATCGCTTCATCGTCCCCGGGGTGGATCGTGAGCGGCGCGGAGCCGGCTACGACGCCCGGCATGTTGGCCGGCACCCGGGTGGTCGAGCTCGGGGTCTGGATCGCCGCACCGGCCGCGGCCGGCGTGCTCGCCGACTGGGGCGCCGACGTCATCAAGATCGAGTCGAAGGATGGCGACCCCCAGCGCCACTTCTTCAAGACGCTGGGCATGAAGGTGCGACGCGCGCCCTTCTTCGAACTCGACAACCGCGGCAAGCGAAGCGTCGCGCTGGACCTCAAGCAACCGGCCGATCGCGAGTTGGTCGACGAAATGCTCGGCGAAGCCGATGTCTTCGTGACGAACCTCCGTCCCGGAGCCCTCGAACAACTCGAGCTCGACCCCACCCGCGTCCGCGCGAAGTTCCCCCAGCTCATCTACGCCCAGATCACGGGCTATGGATCCGAAGGCCCCGAGGCCAATCGCGCGAGCTACGACATGGGGGCCTTCTGGTCGCGTTCCGGGCTCGCGGATCGCATGACCTTTCCCAACGAGCCACCGCCCACGATCCCGCCGGCCTTCGGCGATCACATCACGGCGATGAATCTCGTGGCGGGGATCTCGGCGGCGCTGCTTTCGCGCGAGCGAACGGGCGAAGGGCGACTGGTCGAGACGTCGCTCCTGCGCACGGGCATCTACTGCGTGAGCACCGACGTCGCGACGCGGCTGTGCTTCGGAAAGAACGCACCGGTGCAGCATCGAACGCGAGCGCCCGCGCCGTTGCAGAACTCCTATCCGACGGCGGATGGACGTTGGCTGTGGCTCCTGTGTCTCGAAGCGGATCGCCATTGGCCCAAGCTGAAGCGCGCCCTGGGAAATCCCGCCTGGGCCGAAGAAGAGCGATTCGCCACGGCGAGTTCGCGCCTCGAACACCGCGCGGAGCTCATCGCGCTCTTCGACGACGCGTTTCGAGAGCGCCCTCTCGAAGAGTGGTCGCGCATCTTCGATGCCGAGGACGTCTGGTTCTCTCCCGTCAATCGCCTCGACGATCTGGTCGCCGACCCCCAGGCCGATGCGGCGCGCGCCTTCATCGAGATCCCCGCCTCCGAGGCCCTCGACGCGATTCGATCCCCGGCGAGCCCCGTCGACTTCGACGGCGCCGCGCCGGTGCCGCGTCGCGCCTGCCCCACCGTGGGCGAACACACCGACGAGGTGCGCGAAGAAGTCGCGAACCGCACGCGCAAAGAAGACGGCTGACCACCCCCGCCCCACCTGCCCGGAGCCCCCATGAGCGAACGCACGCGCAAGGAACGCCCTGCGAACTACGGGCAGATCACCGACGAGGACATCGCCGCGCAGCAGGAGATGAACGGCCTCGAAGAGGGCAGCACGGGCCAGGAGTACCACGCGACGCTTTCGGTCGATGCGATTCGCAACTTCGCCCTCAGCATCGGCGACGACAACCCGCTCTACGTCGACCCCGACTACGCGCGCACCACGCGCTGGGGCAACGTGATCGCGCCGTCGATCATGACGGCCATCACCAACAAGCCGCTGCTCGGCACGCGCATTCCGAAGGAGACGCGCCGCAAGGCGCGCAAGCTCTTCGCCGGTTGTCAGATCTACATGTCGGGCGGCACCTGGCACTGGTACCGCCCGATGTATCCGGGGGACACCCTCTACAGCTTCGAGGGGGAAGAGAGCTGCGAGGTGAAGCCGAGCGAGTTCGGCGGGCGCACGGTCCACATCGTTCGCCGCTACGTGAAGTTCAACCAGCGCGCCGAGGTGGTCGGCATCTATCGCGCGCTGCGCATCATGGCCGAGCGCAAGACGGCGCGGGAGAAGGGCAAGTACAAGGACATCGAACCCGCGAACTACAGCGCCGAACAGATCGCCGAGATCGATGCGTCGTATCTCGAAGAAGCGCCCCGCGGCGGGGAGGCGCGCTACTTCGATGATGTCGAAGAGGGTGAGTCGCTCGGTTCGCTCCAGAAGGGCCCGCTCACCGTGACCGACGTGATCCTCACCCACTGCGCGGGATACGGCCTCGCGCCATTTCGCATGCTCGCGACGTCGCGCATCGCGGCGAAGGACCGCTTCAACCGACGCAACGCCTACTCGCGCAACCGTCACGGCGTCTACGACACCGAAGCGCGCGTGCATTGGGACAGCGAACTCGCCCGCGAGGTCGGCAACCCCGAAGCCTACGACTGGGGGCTGCAGCGGGAGTTCTGGCTGCATCACGTGCTGACCGATTGGATGGGAGACGAGGCCTTCGTCCTCCGTCAACGCGACGAGATCCGCAAGTTCAACTACCTCGGTGATCTGCAGACCTTCGGCGGCAAAGTGGTGCGGAAGTACGAGGAAGAAGGACGACCCGTCGTCGACCTCGCGGTGGTCGCCACCAACCAACGCGGTGTCGAGACCGCCCTCGCGGAAGCCACGATCGCCCTGCCCTCGAAAGAGAACGGACCGGTCGTTCTTCCCGAAGCCCCCGCTGAGCTTCGCGCACGTGCCGCAGCCTTTCTCGCCGAGCACAACCGACGCAAGTATGGCAACAAGGGGGGCTGAGAAAGGCAACCGCAACGAGGAAGAGAAGCATGGCAGGACGACTCGAGGGAAAGGTCGCAATCATCACCGGTGCAGCGCGCGGAACCGGCGAGGCCACCGCACGGGCCTTCGCAAGAGAAGGCGCGAAGGTGTGGATCGCCGACGTATTGCAGGAACTCGGCGAGAGCGTCGCGAAGGAGCTCGGTGAAGCTGCGCGCTTCATCCATCTCGACGTGACGAGCGAAGAGAAGTGGAGCGATGCCGTCCACCAGATCGTCGAACGCGACGGTCGCATCGACGTGCTGGTGAACAACGCCGCCCTGCTCCACCTCGGCACACTGCTCGAAACCAGGGCCGACGACTTTCGTCGCCTCAACGAGGTGAACCAGATCGGCCCGTTCCTCGGCATCCGCGCCGTCTTCGAAACCATGAAGGCGCAGGGCGGCGGATCGATCGTGAACATCGCGTCGGTCGACGGCTACCTGCCCAAGAACGGTGTCATGGCCTACGCGTCGACGAAGTTTGCGCTGCGCGGTCTCAGCAAGGTCGCGGCGGTCGAACTCGGGCAGTTCGGCATCCGGGTCAACTCGGTCTGCCCGGAGGCCGGAGGGGTCGGCATGGTGAAGAGCGTCCTGCCGGAAGGCATCGACCCCGAAGCCGCCCTCAACTCCGACTTCAACTGGCCGATCCTCCACAGCCAGCACGGGCGCGGCGTCGAGGAGCGGCTCGACGACATCGCCTACCTCGTGCTCTACCTCGCCTCGGACGAGAGCCGATCCTGCACCGCGGCCGACTTCGCGATCGATGGTGGCCATTCGGGGGCGCGCCTGATGAAGGCGGCTCCGCTGCCGTAGGCGCCGCCGCTGCTCGTCCCGGCTCCGGCCATCCGCAGATACCATTTACAATGTAGGCAAAATGTATATGCTCTTCGTCGCGCCCAGACGGCACTGAACACGACGAGGAGCCTCGAGATGAGCGAAGCCCCCGGCAAGTCGGCCCCGACCCCCATACCGCAGGTCTCCGGCGCCGAGGACGATCTCGGCCTCGGCCACCTGCTCGAAATGCGCGAAGCGCCGATCGAGCTCTTCCAACGCATGAAGGATGAGTGCGGTGAAATCGGCGAGTGCGACTGGGCCGGCACGAAGGTGGTCATGCTCTCGGGCGCCGAAGCCCAGGAGGCCTTCTTCCGCGCCCCCGACGACCAGCTCGACCAGGGCGCGGCCTACCCCTTCATGAAGCCGATCTTCGGCGAGGGGGTCGTCTTCGATCTGCCCGTCGAGCAGCGCAAGCGAACCCTGCGCACCCAGGCGTTGAAGGACGAGCATATGCGCGGGCACGCCGAGGTGATCGCCCGCGAGACCGAGGCCATGTGCAATCGCCTGGGCGACGAAGGCGAGATCGATCTCCTCGACTTCTTCGGCGAGCTCACCACCTACACCTCGACCGCCACCCTGATCGGTCAGGAGTTTCGAGACGACCTGGCAAAGAAGGGCGCCGAGTTCGCCCAGGCCTTCCAGGGGGTCGAGCGAGGCACCGACGCCTTCGCCTACGTGAACCCCTACATGAACCTGCCTTCGTTTCGGGAGCGCGACGCAGCGCGGGAGAAGCTCGTTTCCCTCATCACCGAGATCCTGGACACGCGCGAAGAGGAGAAGCGCCACTGCCGCGATCTGCTCGCCGTGATGGATTCGCTGATCGAGCCGAATGGCGACAAGAAGTACAGCCGCTCGGAGATCACGGGGATGATCATCGGCATGATGCTCGCCGGGCATCACACGAGCCAGGGCGCGGCCTCGTGGACGTTGATCGAGCTGCTGCGCAACCCCGAAGCGAACGCGAAGATCGTCGCCGAACTCGACGCGATCTACGCCGACGGTCGCGAGGTGAGCTTCCAGAGCCTGCGAGAGATCCCGCTGCTCGAAGGCGCGCTCAAGGAGACCCTGCGCCTTCACCCTCCCCTCATCATCCTGATGCGCAAGGTGATGAAGGACTTCCACTACCACGACTACACCATCGAAGAAGGCAAGCTGGTCGCAGTATCACCGGCGGTTTCGAATCGCGACCCCGACCATTTCCCGGACCCCGATCGCTACGACATCGAGCGCTACCTGGGTGACCGCCGCGAGGACGCCCGAAACCCCTGGGCCTGGATTCCCTTCGGCGGCGGGCGACACAAGTGCGTGGGCTCGGCCTTCGCACTGATGCAACTCAAGGGGATCTTCTCGATCCTCTTGCGGCGCTTCGAGTTCGAGGCGGTCCAGCCCGACCACACCTACGCGAACGATCACTCGAAGATGGTCGTGCACCTGAAGCAGCCCTGTCGTGTAGCTTACAGGCGCCGCCAGGATGTCATGGTCGATCAGGACACCGCGCGGGCCGTAGAGGCCCGCGAGCAGGAAACTGCGGCAGCACGCCCCTTCCGCGTCGTGATCGACAAGGATCTGTGCCAGGGCCACGCGGTCTGCACGGGAGAAGCCCCCGAGGTATTCGAGCTCGGAGTGGACGGAGAGGTGTGCCTCCTGCAGGAAGAACCGCGACGAGAATTGCGGCACAAGGTCCAACAGGCCGTTCAGTACTGCCCCAATCACGTAATCCGCATCGAAGACCTATGATCTGGGGGTCATGAGCATTCCCTTCGATCTTCCCGCGCCCTTCACGTGGAGGAGCCGCGACCAGGAGACCACGCGCGAGAGCGAGGAGGTCGTCGAAGACGCGCCACCGATTCGCCCTTCGATCCTGCCCAAGAACTACCTCGTCGAGTTCATCGCCGGGACCTTCGGGCCCGCTTCGAGTGGCCGCGGGCTCACCGACCATCTGGAGAGCGAACAGCGCGTCAGCCGGGTCGTCTCGCGCACCAACCTCGGCGTGATGGCCGCCCAGGACCTCGAGGAGAGTTCACGCCGCAAGCTCGAAGAGGTGCAGTTCACCCGGGCGATCAAGTTCAAGCACGCGATCGAGAGCATCGTCGATCACATCGACAGCTCGGTGAATCGGGACGCCGATCGGCCCCACGTGATCCGCGAACTCTTCGCCCTCGACGACTCCGAGGTCGCCCAACAGATCGCGACCCGAATGGCCGAGAGCCGCTTCCTCGAGCGGCTGATGGACGAGAGCTACGAGATCGCCGATGGGCCACTGGCCGGTTGGCGCCAGGCCGCCATCGCGCGCCACTTCGACGACGTCGAAGCCCGCTTCCGCAAGGAGTTCGCCTCGTTCCTGCCCGACTACGAGGTGAACAACGAGGGCATTCGCCAGCCACTCTCCGATGACAAGACGATGAAGATCATCAACCGCATGTTCGACGCCTTTGCGCCGCGCATGATCTTGATCGGGCACAGCCAGGGCGGGATCGTGGCCCTGCGTACGATGCAGCGCGGAATGCGACGGGTGCGCGTGAAGGACGCGCGCCGCTTCCTCTATTCACCGCGCAGTGGACGCGTGCATCGCTACAGCCCCGTGGCCCTCGCGATCGGCCTCGGCGCCCCCTTCGACGGCATCGACCGCAGCCCCGAGAACCTCGGTCTGGCTGGCGAAGACCGGCTCACCAAGGAAAGCATGCCGAAAGTCGCGCAGTGGCTCCTGCCGGGTGCGGTGCAGATGCTCCACGGCAGCCCCTTCCTGAAGAAGATGCGCGGCGCGTTCATTCCCTTCGACTGCTCGGCCATGTCGATCGCCAACCCGAAGGACGGCGTCGTTCCGATCGACCGCACCACCCTTCCCGTCGGCGACTTCAAGAACATGCACAACCTCGAGGTCGACTCGCGCGCGCGCTTCGACCTGGTCGACATCGCACCCGGCGCCGCGCGCCGCGCCTTCGACTTCTGCCCTCTCTCGCAACTTCGCAAGCGCTTCAACGACGACGATCGCTTCGAGGGCGTGCGGCAGCACTGCTCCTTCTTGATCGACCTCGGCGAGAATTGGGACGTCGAGCACGGCGAGATCGTCCGCCGCATCTTCACCAGCGACCGGGGCGAAGCCCTGTTCGATGAAATGATGTTCGAGGTCAACTTCGACGGTCTGCGCGAACAGCTGATGGCGAACCTGCTCTACCGCCTGCGCTCGGCCACGCCGGAAGAACGCCAACACCTCGCCTGGATGGCCCCGCGCCTCGAGCACATGATCCGCGAGGAAGTCCTTCCCTTCCACAACAGCCTCGACAAGCGCGCGGCCCTGGCGCTGAACTACATCGAGCCTCAATAGTCGAAGCGGTGTCGCTCGCCGTCGCGCACGATCCGGCCCGCTGTGGGTGCCGGGAAGTGGGTGCCGATGATCATCGTCGCCTGGTCGCCGTAGCGGTCGATGAGGTCTCGTCGTGTCTGCGAACTCTGGTTCGAGTCACTGTCGGCTGCGCTCGCCCACTCGGGGTGGGCAATCTGACAGGGGTGATGGATGCAATCGCCCGTGATGAACGCCGACTCGCCCTGGGATTCGACGACGACCGAGACATGGCCCGGCGTGTGCCCCTCGGTCGGCATGAGGCGAACGCCCTCGCAGACCTGGTGATCGCTGGCCACGAGCGTTGCGAGCCCCGCATCAAAGATGGGCTGCACCGAATCCTGGAATACCGGCCCGGTGGGGTCGTCGGCATCCTTCCAGTGCGCCCACTCCTTCTCGTTGAACAGGTATTGCGCGTTGGGAAAGGTCGGCACCCACTTGCCACCTTCGAGCCGCGTATTCCAACCGACGTGGTCGATGTGCATGTGCGTGCAGAGCACGGTGTCGACACGCTCGACGTCGAAGCCGGCGTCGGCGAAGCGCTCCAGGAAGTTCGTATCGAGGTGACTCCAGAAATCCAGGTTGCGCGGCTTGTCGTTTCCGATGCAGGTATCGACCACGATCGATCGTTCGCCGACCTCGATGACGAGGCAGTGGATGCTGAGCAGCAGCTCCCCCTCTTCATCGACGAAGGGCGCAAGCCATTCGTAGGGCGCGACGGCCTCGGGGGTCGCGTCCGGCAAGAGGCCCGGAAGGGCCAACGGAGGCAGCTCGACCACGCGCGTGACACGCGCCTCTCCAATCTCCCACTGGAGGGCCTCGGTTCCGGGTTCACTCATCGCCTCTCCTCTCCTCTGCGTCCCTCCAGCTAAGCACATCCGAACAACTCATGGAGCCCAGGCACGCTGACGCGGCTGGCTGCATGCCCTATCAAATGAAGCTCGACAGGCGGAGACCCAGAACATGTTCCAGGACAAGACCGGCGAAGAATTCGACCAGGCACTCGCAGCGTGGCTGGACGCTCCGGACGCCCCCGAAGCCTCCAACACGCGAGCGTGGTCGAACCGGCTCGGCGAGGCGGGCCTGCTGGCTGCCACCTGGGCACCCGAACACGGCGGCTCGGGCCTCGATCGCGATCAATCGCGCCGCCTTGAGGCGGCGCTGCGCGAGCGCGGCATCCGTCGCAACGTGAGTGGCGGCCGCGAGATGCTGGCGCCGGTGCTGCTCGAGTACGCCTCCCCTGAACAACAGCTCGAATTCCTGCCGCCGATCGCGCGCAACGAAACCTTCTGGGCCCAGGGTTATTCGGAACCCCAGGCCGGAAGCGACCTCGCCAACGTACAGATGCGCTGCGAAGACAAGGGCGATCACTACCTGGTGAACGGCCAGAAGATCTGGACGTCGGGGGCCGACCGCAGCAACTGGATCTTCTGTCTGGTTCGCACGGATCCGAGCGCACCGAAGCACGACGGAATCAGCTTTCTGCTCGTCGACCTCACGAGTCCCGGCATCGAGATCAAACCCATCATCCTGATCTCGGGAAAGTCGCCCTTCTGCGAAGTGTTCTTCACCGACGTCGAAGTGCCCAAGAAGAACCTCGTGGGCGAGGCAGGCGGGGGGTGGCCGATCGCGAAGCGGCTCCTGCAGTTCGAGCGCAACATGCTCGCCTCGGGTGGGCTCAGTGCACTCACGGGTTCGGCCGGTCGCAAGAGCCTCGCGGAAGTGGCGCGCGAACGCATCGGTGTCGACGAATCGGGCGCGCTGGGCGACGCGGGTCTTCGCGATCGCGTGGCGCGGCAGATGATCGACGAACGCGCCAATCGACTGACCGGTGCGCGCGCACGCGGCGGCGACGCGGCGCGCGTGTCGTCGATCATGAAGCTCGCGAGTTCCGAGACCAACCAGCGTCGCTACAGCCTGCTCGTCGATCTGCTGGGGCACGACGGGTTGATGTGGAACGACGAGAACACCAGCGAGTACATGGCCTCGATCCCCCGGCAGTGGCTTCGCTCGCGCGCCAACACGATCGAGGGCGGCACTTCGGAAGTGCAGCTCAACATCATCTCGAAGCGCGTCCTCGGGATGTCGGGGGGCGGCGCGAGCAACCCAGATCAGTCGCTGGCACAGAGCGAAGACCAGCAGATGATTCGCGAGGCGGCCCTGCAGTTCTTCGACGAGGAAGAGCCCATGGCGGAGATTCGCGAGCTGCGCGATTCGGGCGACCCGCGCGGCTGGTCGGAGAAGTTGTGGAGCGAGATGAGTGGCCTGGGTTGGCCCGGGCTGCTTGCGCCCGAGGACGTCGGCGGGGCGGGACTCGGTTTCCGCGAACTCGGGGTCGTGCTCGAAGCAGAGGGACGTCATGTCGTTTCGAGCCCGTTGCTCTCGAGCGGCGTGCTCGCGGCTTCGGCGATTGCGTTGGTCGACGGTTGGAAATCCATCGACAAGGCCCCCGACCTCGCCTCGGGTGAGCGTCGCGCGGCTCTCGCCCTGGAGGAAGGCCAGCGCTTCGAAGCGTCGGAGATCGAGACGTGCGCTCGACGCACTGCGAATGGCTTCGAACTCACGGGGCGAAAGACGGCGGTCCTCGACGGCGCCGTGGCGGACGTGCTCCTGGTGGTCGCGAGGGTCGAAGGCGAAGACGACCGACTCGGCGTATTCCAGGTGGCTCCCGATGCAGCCGGCGTCGGCATCGACGTTGCACCGTGGATCGACGCGCGGCGGGCTTCGCAGATCAGCTTCGATTCGGTGGAACTCGCGAGCAACGCCCTGCTCGGCGATCCGCTGCCCGCAGACGAACTGCTCGAAGGGCTGATCGACCGCGGCGCGGCGGCCCTCGCCGCCGAACTCGCCGGCGTTTCGGCGCAAGCACTCGCGATGGCCGTGCAGTACCTGATCACGCGGCAGCAGTTCGATCAGTCGCTTGCCGAGTTCCAGGCGCTGCAGCATCGCTGCTCGCGCATGTTCGCCGACGTCGAGCGCACGATCTCGGTCGTGCAAGCGGCGCTCGCCGCCCTCGACGAAAGCGACGCCGAGCGTTCGCTGATCGCGAGCGCGGCGAAGGCCATGGCATCCGAAACGGCGCGGCACGTCACGGAGGAAGCCCTGCAACTGTATGGGGGGCTCGGGATGACCGAGGAGCAGGACATCGGCCTCTACTTCAAACGCGCACGCGTGAGCGCTGCGCTCTTCGGCGACGCGTCCTATCACACGCGTCGCTTTGCACGCCTCAACGGTTTCTAGGAGGAACGACGATATGCTGGTCCAGCGCGAAGACAAAGAGGGCGTCGCGACGATCACCCTCGATCGCCCCGAGAAGCTCAACGCCATCAGCATCCCGCTCATGGTCGATCTGCGAACCCACATCGACTCGATCGCGGGTGATCCATCGGTCGCCTGCGTGGTGCTCACCGGCGCCGGTCGCTCCTTCTGTGCCGGCCACGACCTCGAATCGATCGCCACGGGCGAGAAGGCGCCGAGCCGCCACTTCGAACCCGAGACGATCGACGCCCTCGAAGCCCTGCCGATGCCCACGATCGCGAAGATCCGCGGGCATTGTTTCACCGGCGGCCTCGAACTCGCCCTCGGCTGCGACCTGCTCGTCGCGGCCGATGACGCTCAACTCGGTGACACCCACGGCCAGTGGGGGCTGGCGCCGATCTGGGGCATGTCGGTGCGACTGCCCGAACGCATCGGCGTTTCCCGCGCGAAGGAGTTGATGTTCACGAGCCGACGCATCTCGGGTAGCCAGGCCGCCGAGCTCGGCCTCGTCGACCGCGCCATTCCCGCAGACGACCTCGACGCCACCGTGAACGAACTCGCTACCGAAATCGCCGCCAACTCGCGGGGCACGAACCGCATCGCGAAGGCGCTGATCGCTTCGCACACAGGTCGCTCGCGCACCGACGCACTGTTGATCGAGCGCACCGCGCCGTTCGGCATGCCGGAGGATCGCGCCGAACGCATGGCGCCGAAGAAGCGACCGGGCGGGAAGTCCCGCTAGGGCGACATTTCTCAGCCGAGGTGGGTCGCAATCGCCTCGTTCACGGCTTCGGGCGCTTCGATCGCAACCGCGTGCCCCGCGTTGGAAACGTGGACGAGCTTCGCGCCGGGAATCGCCGCTGCGATCTCGTCGGCACCGGGCGTGAGCAGATCTTCGGCGGCGGCGATCACCAGGGTCGGGACCTCGATCTTCGAAAGATCGGCTTCGCGCGAACCGCTCCACGCGACGAGTCCCGCGTTCATCCGGTCGAGGGTCGCGGCGGGGACGCGCTTCACGGTCTGGGTGAGGCCACGGAGGATGCGTTGGCGAGCGGTGTCATCCCCGAGCGTGCCTTGTGCGAAGAACCACGGAAGCAGCATCGACGCGAGACCTTCTGGCGAGGCCTCCCTCGCGACGTGGCACCAGCCATCGGCCACCGAGCACAGCCTTGCACCGGCCGCGACGAAGGGCGTGATCAGCGTGAGGGAGCGAACGCGTTTGGGATGGCTCAGTGCAAGTTCGATCGCGGCCGCCGACCCGAGACTCGCACCGATGATGTGGGCTTCGCCCTCGAAACACGCCGCAGCGTCGGCCGCGGTCTGCGCGACCGGGTACGTGTCTGCTTCGGGGGCATCCGAAAGCCCGACGCCGCGCGGGTTGATGCCGACCACCTGGAAACGCTCGCTCAACATCCCGGTCTGCATCGCGAAGGCCGAGAGGTCGGTGCCGAATCCGGGGAGGAGCACGACGGGATCGCCCTCTCCCGCGACCCGTACCTCGAGGGACACACCGTCGGCGACCGGGGTGAGCGCCTCGCGATTCGCGGCGAAGGCTTCGACGTCCTGCTTCGTGACACGCCCGCCCGGGCCGCTGCCGGGAACGAGTTCGGGATCGATGCCGAGCTTCTTCGCCAGGGCGCGGGCCGCCGGGACGATGGGCTTGCGCTTCCCTCCACGCTCGGACGCCTTCGGCGCGGCCGCGACATCCAGAGTCACCTCCGGCGACGCCTCCGCCTCACTCTCGCCCTCGACCACCGCGATCTCCGCGTGGAACGCCTCGGCGTCGAAGGGCTCGTCCACGGTTTTCGTGATCGCGCCCAATGGCGTACCGCAGGGAACCGTCTCCCCTTCTTCGACGTAGATGTGCCGCAGCACCCCCGAAGCCATCGCTTCGATCTCGACCTCGGCCTTCTCCGACTCGATGATCAGCACCGTCTCGCCCTTCTCGATCGAGTCCCCAATCGAGAGCGGCCACTCGATCACGGTGCCCTCTTCCATTGTCATGCCGAGGCGTGGCATCGCGATGCCCGTCGCGTTTCCCATCGTCGACCTCAGCCCATCTGCGCGACGGCTTCGAGCACGTCTTTCGGCGAGGGCATGAAGGCCTGTTCGAGCACACCACTGAAGGGAACCGGGGTGTGGGGCGCGGTCACGCACTTGATCGGGGCCTGCAGGAAGTCGAAGCCCTTGTCGACGCCGATCGCCGCGACGTCGCGTGCGACCGAGCAACGCGGTGTCGACTCGTCGATGATCACCATGCGGCCCGTCTTTTCCAGGGTCGTGAGAATGGCCGCTTCGTCGAGGGGCGAGAGCGAGCGCAGGTCGAGCACCTCGGCGCTGGTTCCCTGCTCCGCCAGCTTGTCCGCCGCCTTGAGCGCGATCTTGACCGTGGCACCGAACGCCACGAGGGAGACATCGCTGCCTTCGCGCACGATGTTCGCCTGGCCGATCGGCACTTCGTAGTCGCCCTCGGGCACGTCGGCCCGCTGGTTCAGGATGCCCTTCGATTCGCAGAAGATCACCGGATCGTCGTCGCGGATCGAGGCGAGCAGCAGGCCCTTCGCATCGGCGGGGTTCGACGGGATCACCGTCTTGAGACCCGGGATCCCCGTCGTCATCCAGTAGAGCGACTGCGAATGCTGCGCGGCCGCCTGCATGCCCGCTCCGGTCACCGTGCGCACGGTGAGCGGCACGCTGACCTTGCCGCCGAACATGTAGCGGAGCTTCGATGCCTGGTTGAGCAGCGGGTCGAGGCTCGTGCCGAGGAAGTCCATGAACATGAGCTCGGCGATCGGACGAAGGCCCGTGGCGGCGGCGCCCACGGCGGTACCCAGCAGCCCCATCTCGGCGATCGGCGTATCGCGGACGCGATTCATGCCGAACTCGCCGACGAGCCCGCGCGTGGTGCCGAGCACGCCGCCCATCTCCTCCGTGCCTTCCTTCTCGCGGTCGCCACCGCCGGCGACGTCCTCGCCCATCACGATGACGGTGGGGTCGTCGCGCATCGCGATCGCGATGGCCTCGTTGATCGCCGCACCGGTTCCGAGTTCGCGGGCCATGGCTAGTACCTCACGTAGACGTCGGTGAGGACGTCGGCCACTTCGGGAAGGGGAGCGCCATCCGCCACTTCGACGGCGTCCCGCAACATCGCGTCGACTTCGCCGTCGACTTCGCGCAGGTCGCCGGCCTCGACGACCCCGGCTTCGGTGACACGCCCTTCGAAGATGTCGAGGGGATCGCGGTTCTGGATCCAATCCTCGGCCTCTTCCTTGTTGCGGTAGGGCGTCGGGTCGCCCACGAAGTGGCCGTAGAAGCGGTAGGTTTTGCATTCGAGCAGGGTCGGCCCCTCGCCGCGCCGCGCCCGCTCGATCGCCTCGCCCGCCTTCTCGTAGACGTCGAAGAAATCCATGCCGTCGGCGATCACGGCGTTCATGCCGTAAGCGGCCGCGCGTTCGACGATGTCCTTCACCGGCACCACGAACTCGGTGGGCGTGAACTCTCCGAAACCGTTGTTCTCGCAGACGTAGAGCGCGGGGAGCTTCCAGTTCTGCGCCATCGTGAGCGACTCGTGGAACTGCCCCTGGTTCGTCGCGCCATCGCCGAAGAAGCCGACGGCGACGTTGTCTTTCCCAAGCACCTGCGACGTGAGGGCCGCGCCGGTCACCAGGGGAATCCCGCCGCCCACGATGCCGTTCGCTCCGAGCATTCCGCGGTCGACATCCGCGATGTGCATCGAGCCGCCCTTCCCCTTGTTGGTGCCGGTCGCGCGACCGAAGAGCTCGGCGATCATCGCATGGACGTCGACACCCTTCGCGATGCAGTGACCGTGACCGCGGTGGGTCGAACCGACGTGGTCGTCATCGCCGAGGTGCGCACACACCCCCACCGCGATGGCTTCTTCGCCCGCGTAGAGGTGCATGAAGCCGCCGATCTTCCCGGCGGAGACCAGCTCGGTGAGCTTCTCCTCGAACGCGCGAATCGTTCGCATGCGCCGGTAGATCTGGATCAGATCTTCCCTGGACCAATCCATCGTCTGGGTCCTCCGTGTTCGTCGCAGGCAGTTGGGTGATGGCCGCGACCGCAGCCTCGAGATAGTGCCGTGTTCCCGGTGAGCCGGGGTCGAGATCGAAGCGGCTGGGCCAGACGAGTCGCCAGGCCGTGAACTCGCTCGATCGCCTCTCGATCAGTTGGATTTCGGCAGGGGTGTACCATCGTCCAGTTTTTATTGTACGATAGTACACATGTCAACGGCCCCGTCCAACCCGACCCGCTCGAACCGCACCCGCTCGGAGGAGCGGCGACGCCAGATACTCGAGACCACCCTGCGCCTCGTCGCGGAGGGAGGCGTCGATTCAGTCACCCATCGGCGCGTCGCCGCCGCTGCGGGCGTTCCGCTCGGTTCGACGACCTACTACTTCGAATCGCGAGAGCATCTGTTGCGAGAGGCGTTCCGGCATTTCCTCGAGCGCACGCGGGCAGCGCAATCGGCGCTCGCCGAGCGCTTCGAGGACCTCGATGCCAACGGCATCGTCGAGTACCTCGTCGAGTTGACCGAGCGCGAGTTCGCCGACCCGAACATGATCCGCGCGGAGTACGAACTCACGTTGTTCGCTTCGCGCGATGCCGCCATCGCCGAAGAACTGCACCGCTGGGATGACTGGATGCTCTCGCGGCTGGCGGTCGAGCTGGAATCCCTCGGCACCGAGCGTGCCTTCGACGCGGCGCGAACACTTCTCGACCTCATGCGAGGTTACGAACTCGAACGACTCACGCGTCGCGAACTCGACTCCGAGGGCCTGCGGCGTCGATTGCGAGTGGTGGTCTCGGCCCTGGTGCCCGGGTGCGACCTCTCCTAGCCGGCTCACAACACGAGGACACGTCATGTCGAAGCCGTACCCGTTCGTCGAAACGAGCCCCTGGCTCTCCACCCCTTCCGATCCCCAACCCGCCCTCGATCGCGATCTCGCGGCGGATGTCGTCATCATCGGTGGTGGCTACACCGGCCTCTCGGCCGCCCTTTCGCTTCGCGCGGCCGGGGTCGACGTCGTCGTGCTCGAGAAGGACTTCTCCGGTTCGGGCGCCAGTGGCCGCAACGCAGGCCATCTGACTCCGACGATCGGCAAGGATCTTCCGACGACGCTGCGGATCTTCGGCCAGAAGCGCGCTTCGGCGCTCGTTCGGTTCGCCGATGCCGCGGTCGAGTTCACCGAAGAGGTCATCGAGAAGAACCAGATCGATTGTGACTACGTGGCGAGCGGCAACATCGTCGCGGGCCTCCATCCGAAGCACGCCCCCACCCTCGAGAAGGCGGCGCAGACGGCGCGCGGTCTGGGCGCAGAGGTTCGCTACCTCGCACCGGGGGAGATGCGGGAGCGCGGCCTGCCGCCGGCCTTCCTCTGCGGTGTTCTCGAGGAACGGGGCGGAACGCTCAACCCGGGCCGCTACGTCGCGGGGCTTCGCGCGGCCGCGATGCGCGCCGGGGTCCGGTTGTTCGAGGGCACGAGCGTCCTCGGCCTGGACGATGGGGAGAAGGTCACGGCGAGAACGCCGGGCGGCAACGTCACCGCGAACCACGCGGTGATCGCGACCAACGCCTATACGAAGCACCTGGGACGTCGAAAGAGGGACGTCGCACCGCTGCGTGTTTCCCTCTTCGAGACGGAGCCCCTGAGCGAGGCGCAACTCGACGAACTCGGTTGGCCAGGGCGCGAGGGGATCTACACGGCACATGAAGCGCTCGAGAACTTCCGTCTCACCGCCCACGGAACGTTGACGGGGGGCTCCAAGGTCGTTCGATACCGCTACGGCAGCGCACTCCCACCGGGATACGACCCGGGCGCATTCGACGCGATCGAGCGCGCCTTCCGCGAGCGCTTTCCCATGCTGACCGACGTGAAGGTCGCGAACTTCTGGGGAGGCTGGATCGGGCTGACGATGGACCTACTCCCGCAGTTCGGCGTCGAAGGCTCGCACCACAACGTGCACTTCGGAATCGGGTTCAACGGCCACGGCATCGCGCAGGCGACACAGGTCGGAGCCATGCTCGCCGAACAGATCCTGGGCAACGCGCATCCCCACTCCCGTGCACTGAAGCGGAAGCTTCGCAGTTGGCCGCCGGAACCCCTTCGCTGGCTCGGCGCCCAGGCGATCAATCGCGGTCTGGCCATCGTCGATGCGCGAACCGACAGGCAGATCCGCAAGCTCTAGCTCGCTACTGGATCGCGCCCGCAATCACGAGTTCGGTGATCGCCTCGTCGTCGAGGCCGAGGATCTCGGAGAGGATCATCTGGTTGTCCTGCCCGAGAGTGGGACATGGCTGGAGGACCGCCGGCGTGGCCGAGAAGCGGACGCGCTCGTTTTCGTAGGGCACCGACCCGCACTCGCCGTAGTCGAGGTTGACGAAGTGCTCACGTGCGGCGAGCTGCGGGTCTTCGAAGGCGTCGCGTGAATCGCACACCCGGTGTGCGGGGACGCCCGCTTCGATCAGTCGGGCTTCGAGGGCTTCGCGTTCGTGGGTCGCCGTCCACGCAGCGATCGCATCATCGAGTGCCTCCGCGTTGGTCACGCGCGCGTCCGCAGTCGCGAATCGCGAGTCGGCACCCCAAGCGAGATCCGCCACGCGATCGAGCGCCCGGAATGTCGCATCGTCGGGCGCCGCGATGGCAATCCATCGGTCTTCACCGGCGGCGGGATAGACGCCCGAAGGGGCGTAGTGGGGATGCGCGTTCCCGCGCGCGGCCATGATGCGGCCGTTCGCCGTGTAGTCGAGCAGTGGTGCGCCGAGAAGGTGCATCGACACCTCGGCCTGGGAGAGGTCGATGTGTTGGCCTTCGCCGGTTCGCCGAGCGTGATCGACCGCAGCCAGTAGCGTCGGGATCGCGAAGCGCGGCGAGACGTAGTCGGTATACGCCACGTAGGGAGCGCAGGGGCGCTCGCCCGGCCAGCCGGTGACGTATCCGAAGCCCGCAATCGACGAGCCCATCGTCCCATAGCCGGCGAGCAGGCGATGGGGCCCCGCGTGACCCATGAGCGAACTCGAGAGCATCACGAGCGACGGATTGCGCTCACCCAGGGCGGTCCAGTCGAGATCCCACTTCTTCATGGCGCGAGGGGAGAAGTTCTCGACGACGACGTCGGCCCAGTCGACGAGGGAGAGCACGAGGTCGCGCGCCCCGGGCGCGTTCATGTCGAGGCCGAGGCTCTTCTTGCCCAGCGTGACGCTCGAGAAGTTGGCCGAGCGATCGCCACCGGGAACGTCGTCCTTGAAGGGCTGCATAGAGCGAAGGGCCTCGGGCGCGGTGGGGGATTCGATCTTGATCACCGTCGCGCCAAAGTCGGCGAGCTGTCGCGTGATCGCGGGCCCCGCATAGACCCAGGTGAAGTCGAGCACCTTGAGGCCTTCGAGGGGAAGTCGTCGCTCACCCCCTGCCCCGCCCTTGTTCTTTCGAATCGGCTCGTCTTCCGATCGTCGGACACCACCCGCTTCGAGCTGCAGCTCTCCCAGGCGCGGTGCCGGCCGATCCGTCACGAGCGGTGTCGCCGTCAACCGCGCGAAGGCACCGGGGTGCAGTACCTCCCGATCCATCGCCGGATGTTTGATCGGAACCCAGAACTCCCGCGCCGCGAGATGTTCGGACTCGACGAGATCGCGACAGTCGTTCAGGGGAACGATCAACAGGTTGCGTTCGAAGGCGGCCTTCAGGATCTCCGCCTTGGTCTTCGTGCGCGTGAAACGCTCGATCGCCTCGAGTACTTCCAGGTGGGTCTCGACGTTCGTCTCGCCGTTCATCACGGCCGCCGCGTAGCCGACCCAATCCCGGTTTCGGGTCTCCTCGGTCCCGAAGCCCTCTTCGTCCATCCACGCGAAGAAGCGCGCGGTTGCGTGCCCGATGGGCTCGCCGAAGAGGAAGGTGAAGTTCATGAAGCCATCGGCGCACTCGTAGATGAAGCGAATGGGATAGCCCGCGAAGCTCACGCCCCCGCCCGTCCGCTTGAGCGGCGTCGAGTTCCATCCGTAGGCGAGCACGCCCGTTTGATTCGCCTGCATGAACGACACCTGGGCCGAAACGTCGAGGTGTTGTCCGCGCCCGGAGTGCCTGCGCTCTTCGAGGGCGATTGCGATCGCCGAAGCCGCGTCCCCGGCCGCGTGATAGAAAGCCTGGGGGACGCTGGTGCCGAGCGGTGCGCGATCGGCTTCGCCCGTGAGGTTCATCGTGACCGAAGCGGCGGTGGCCGTCAGGTCGGTGGCGGGCCAATCCGACTTCGGACCGAAAGCGCCGTATGCACTGATCGAACACGTGATGAGACCGGGTGCAATCTCGGCGAGCGCATCCGGAGCGAAGTCGGCACCGAGGTCTCCGCGCGAACCGTCTTCGATCCATACGTCCGCACTACCGGCGAGATCCACAAGCTCACCGCGTCCCGCCTCGCTCTGAAGGTCGAGAGCAATCGACCGCTTGCCACGGTGCCCCGCCCAGAACTCGAGGCTGCGTTCGGGGTCACGCACATCGTCGGCGAAGGCGCCGATGTGCCGCGAAGCAACACCTTCGAGAGGCTCGATCAGGATCACCTCGGCACCGAGCTGGGCGAGGATCTGTCCGGCGAGCGCACTCGCACCATCGGTGAGATCGAGGACACGGATGTGCGAGAGCATCGATTCACCTCCGACTGATCGCCCGCGCCAGCTGCGAGCGCGGCAACCGGTTCACTATAACCTGCTAGTCTCGCATCGATCACGGGGGATCCGATGCCTCTGCCCCGAATGCGACCCAACTTTTCAGTGGACGCACGTTGTCGCACCGAGGACGTGATGGAGCTTCTACGCGAGCGGCTCGACTCCGACGAGTCGGGTATTCGCGGTGAGTTCTCCAGCCGCAACGCCTCACTTCGCGTCGTCAGGGCGGAACGCCGCTTCTGGTCGGCCTACCTCGACCTCACCGTCGATGGCAGCGCACCGGACGACGAAACCGTGCGCGTATGGGGCACCTTCTCACCGCGACCGGAGATCTGGACGGGCATCGTGTTCTCGGTCGGAACGCTGATCGTCGCCTCGACCATCAGCTTCTTCTTCGGCATCGCCCAGCTCTCCCTGGGCGAGACGCCGTGGGCGCTGCTCGTTCCGGTCGGGGCACTCGTGCTCGCGGCCGCGATCTGGGCAGCAGGGCTCGTCGGCCAGGGACTGTCCGGCGACGAGATGTATCGCCTGCGCACCTACGTCGATGCCTGCATCCGCGAGGCCGAACACCGCCTCACCAATCCACCGATCACGGACGAAGCGGGGCTGCCCTAGCCCCGTACGACTGGATTCGAATCCAGTTGGGAGGTTCATCGAAAGGCATGCTCCCCTGGCGATTTCTCCACCCCCGGATGTGGGCATTCAACGCTCGCAACACGTTTCACACCCTGATCGACACACTGCAGGGCGCACCGCCGCGCGCTCTCCGTGCGCGCGACTACGTCGCCCGACACGCGACACCGGGGGATGCCGACAGCGTGCTCGCCGCGCTCGACCGCTATGCGATAGAAGAGCGATGGCTGATGAGCGTGGGCCCCGAGAAGGGTCCGCTGTTGAGCGAGATGATCGGACGCCTGCCGGACGGAGCACGCGTGCTCGAACTCGGGGCCTACTGCGGCTACTCGGCGATCATGATCTGCCAACGCCTCGCCCCGCCCGGAAACCTGGTGTCCGTCGAGGTCAGCTCGCAGAACGCCGAGGCCACGCGTGACAACGTCGCCGCCGCCGGCTTCGCCGATCGGGTCGACGTGCGCGTCGGTTCGTCGAGCGACGAGATCCCGAAGCTGCAGGGCCCGTTCGATCTCGTCTTCCTCGACCACTGGAAGGATCTCTACAAGACCGATCTCCAGCTGCTCGAGAAGCACGGCCTGCTGCGGCCGGGTTCAATCGTCGTGGCCGACAACACGGGCGACCTCTTCTCCCCGCACGCCTACGTCGACTACGTGCGCACCTGCGGCCGCTACGACAGCGAGTCGCGCGAAGCGAGCATCGAGTACTACTCGCACCTGCCCGACGCGGTCGAGGTCTCCGTCTACCGCGGCCCCGACGCGCCCTAGCCGAAGAATGAGTGGTGCCCGGGGCAGGACTCGAACCGTACTCGACTCTCGGAATCATTGATGAAATAGATGGATCCCGGGGAACCACGTGGGGAACTCCGACGGGGCGTCGGACACGCGAATCGAAGCGGACTAAGGACGCCACTGGTCCTCGCAACAAGAGAGATCTCCCGAATTCGCGCTTGTCCCGCGCAACGTCGACCGAGATTCGCGGGCTTGTCATAGCAACCAACACCAAAGGAGCCGCACGCCAAGGTATGCTCATGACTATGGCGGGGAAACGGCGCCGAAAGCGCAAGTCAGGGAAACAGAAGAAGCGCACGACGAGCGAGCGGACTCGAGCTGGGTCATCGACATCCGACCACACGGGGCCTTTTCTCGGACAATGCATCACGGGTCTGCTCCCTGGCGGCATGTTTCTCCAACCACCGGATCCCGCGGGGCTGCGAATTCGAGACACACTTCGCGGCAATCACGTGCGGAGCCTCGAGAGCGCGCAGAGTCTCTCTGGGATTCCAGACGACGAGCGGAAGCTCATCCTCGCCTCGCTGTCTGCAACCGTTTTGCGCGCCGACTATCACTTGCGAAGATTTCGCGGCATTCGCGAGGAACTCGACGAACGAAGAAAGCTTGCACCCGGTGATATCTGGTGGGATGGACTCGGGCGCTATTTGCATTTCGAGTTACAGGGATACACGGCGGCTCTGCGCACGAGCCTTGACGAGCTCGTCTACTTGATCGCCAGGCGCCATGGCGTTCGCACGAAGAAGGCACGAAACACTCCCTGGACGACCAGTGCTCTCATCAAGGACCCCCTACCCGCGGATTGCGACGTAGAGGAGATCCGTGCCCTCCGGAGTTACGCTGATTGGTACGATGAATTGAACGCTTACCGAAACGCGTCTTTTCATCACGGCTGGATCAGCGGCACAGGTCATTTCGAACTCACATCGACCGATCTGGCCGCATCAATGCCCTCGATGAATGCGCTCCTCTTGCCGGATAGGGAGTCGCTAAGGGGGCGAGGAAAGCCCTTCGAATGGACATGGGACGAAGGAAATAACGTAGATGACTTTGTCGAAAGGCTCGAGGCCGGATTCGATCAACTCCTCAACGACATATTCGAGAAGTCGTGGAACACGCTGCAGCCGAAGCCGGGGAATCTGCCCGAAGAACAACATCCAACGATGATGGTCACGATGCCGGTTCCTGTCTACGCAACCGTTGGCGGCGAGTTAATCATCCCGATGTTTACAACCGCGAGAACCGCCAATGAATTCGCCCGTGGACGGAATTTGGAGTCGCGAGAACTCCACCGCATCCCAGTCGTACAGGTAACGGCCCATGAAAAGCGTGTCTACCTATCGACGCGTGGCATAGAGGAGGTAACTGGGAACCAGAACGACCGTCTTCACCTGGTCGTAGACCCAAGGCCATTTCTTTCGCCCGATGGCAAGTTGGTCGCCGTTCATGTTGCGTCGGAAGAACTGAGCCGGGTCGTCGCGGACGAAGCCAGGGTCGTCAGCATCCAGGTCGAATGCGACGAGCTCTTCATCTGGCGGACCCCCATGGTCCGCAGCGACTTTTGAGTCGACGCGCCAAGGGCGAGACTACGGGGCCGTGGACCGGCGCATTCGCGTGATGCGGTGTTTTCGATACGGGAAACTTCGTGCCGTAGGCATCCGCAACGCGCCCGGCGCAAGAGCTACCACAGTCTGATCCGTGTGATCCGACCGATCAGACCTGCCTATGGCTCTTACGCACCGAGGAGTGCTCTTCTCTCGCTCCTAACGTCCAACCGAACAGTACCGTCGCATTCGAGCACCGACCGAAGGTGCTTTCACGAGCCCGAAATCGGGCGCGCAACCCCCTGGAAGGAAAGAAGTGTGGTGCCCGGGGCAGGACTCGAACCTGCACGGCCGAGGGCCAGACGATTTTAAGTCGTCCGCGTTTACCATTTCGCCACCCGGGCCCATGTACTGCGTACTGCGAGAGCGGAGTCTAGGGACTCCGCACCTGATTATCCTCGGATCACCGGGACGCATCGGCTGTGCAGGCAATGCGTATGAGAGTCGTTTGCCCGACTTCGTCGCTCGGGGCGTCCCGGCCCCTGTATCGGTCTCCTGAAACGACGAAGGGCCCGTGCATCATTGGCTGATGCGCGGGCCCTTCGAAGAATTCCGCGAGTAGCGGGGAATGCACCCTAGCTGGTGGGCGACCTCCGACTACGCGCGTACCGCGCTAGCCCGATCATGCCGGCGCCTAAGAGCAGTGCGGTATTGGGTTCGGGAATCGGCGGCGGAATGTGATCCACCTCGATGCCCTTGAAGCGATTGCGCACGATCCACTCGCCGCCGAATTCCTCGGCGTTGATGGTCATGGTCTGGACGATCGCCGCGCTGCGCGTGAGCTCGGTGAAGTTCCAGAAGGGAAGATTCGAACCCGCGAACTTGCCCACCCGGGCGTCTTCGAGGATCGATTGGTTGATCGGGTTGAAGCCCTCGAGCATGGAGGTGATGCCGCGATCGCTGTCGATCACGGTGAAACCGGCAGTGTGCAGGGCCAGGTTCTCCTGCAGGGTCATGACGTCGTAGCTGAGTACGACTTCGAGCACGTCGGCCATGGGGGCCGCCTCGCTCGTGATCTTGAAACCATCCCAGAGGGCCTGGATCGCGTAGTCCTCGAGGTCCTGCGAGCCGCCGTTGATCTCGACGGCCCAATTCGTGAAGACGACCAGCTCGTTCAAGGAAGTCAGCGACAGATCGGATCCGACCAGATCGTCGAGAGTGAGATCCGTGGGGGGAAGGATCGGGTCGGCGCTTGCGGGCACTGCCACCGTGACCAGTAAGACGGTCATGGGCACCCACATAAGCGCGCGAACCGCGGCGAGCTTCCTCTCCGCGCAAAGGCGCACAGCTTGATTCAACATTCCTACTAGGCTCCGACGTGTCACACAGGGAAGGGGGGCAGAGCTGGTTCGCGGTTATGTGGTGGGAGAAACGCGTTTGTGTCGGAGCGACCCCGAAAAAAATCGAAAAACTGCGCCGGACCTGCGCAGGAAGGGGGGATTCATGCGTGATAACGAGCGCTTCCGGGGCGCGGGGGGCGGGCCTCAGGCGGGGCCTGGGGCGGTCTCGCGGAGTGCCCCGACCAGCTCGCGGACCGGCAACTCCGGAGCACCCCGAAAGGTGCTGACGCATGCTCAAGTCCTTGTTTCTGGACGGGAAAATGCGACAATCTCATACTGGGCTCGGGGGAAACTCCAGGTCCGGTACTACCCTGATCTCGCTCTCGACCCCGCCCCCCACCGGCAGCGTCGGAGCCGAGGGAAAGCGCCTTGCCCACTCCGAGCCTGACCACGCTGTTCGAGGAGTCGTGCGACCCGCACGGGTACATCCCCCGGCGGGCGAGTGAGGAGGTGCTGCGCTGCCTGGCGCAGTTGATCCGCGACGGTGAACCCGCGGTGGTGCTCCACGGCCCGTCGGGTATCGGCAAGACGATGCTGCTGCGCGTGCTCGCCGAACGCTTCGCGGACGAGCGCCGCGTGGCCTATCTGCCGCTGACGGACGCGCCGGCGCCGGAACTCACCCACCGGGTGCTCGACGAACTCTCGGAGGCCACCACCGAAGATCCCGCGGCCGCCCTCGTGCAGGCCGCTTCGACGGCCTCGCGCGGAGAACCGCGGCTGCTCGTCCTCGTCGACCACGCGAACCTCGCGCCGATCGCATCTTCTTTGCAGCTCGTGAGCGCCGCGCAGAGTGCGGCGCCCCATCTCACCGTCATCTTCGCCGTGGCCGACGAAGTGGGCGCCGACGAATTCGCACGAGCGATCGCGGCCAATGCGCGGGTGACCACGCTCAGCTTCAGCCAATCGATGGATCCGAGCGAAGCCACCGCCTACGTGCGGCTGCGCCTGGCCCGGGCCGACGTGCCCACGGCGGTACGCGAGCGCCTCGACGATCGCGCCGTGGCGTGGCTCAGCGAGGGCGCCCAGGCGGCGCTCCCCCGCGAGATCAATCGACGCGCATCCGAGTTGCTCCGCAGCTACGAAGAGGACGGCGAGGCGGCGTTGAGCGTGCGCATCGAGCACGAGGATGCGCGCCCGCCCGAACCCGCCCCGCCGGCGCCGGGTGAGCCGCGGGCCATCGACCCGGCCGGGATGCCGCGCGACGACGCGGTCGAACCGAACCCGCCGGCCTTCCCGATGCAGCCGGGCGGTGCCGCCCAGGGCTCGGGCACCGGAAGCCTCGGTGGCATGCTGCTCGGCAGTGGTCCCGGGCCGAAGCCCAACTTCGAAATCGATCTCGAACTCGGACGCAGCCTCAGCAGCGGGCTACTCGAATCCCAACGCCCGAAGCCGGCGGCGCAGCCCCAGAGCGTCGTCCGCGACGGCCAGCCGGTCCCCCCTCCACCGACGACGCCCAAGGGCGATCCGGTCGAGGCCCCGCCGCCCGCCGCGCACCCGAGCACCGATACCAATCGGCCGGTCGTCGCGATCGCCGCCTCGATCACGGCATTGCTGATGCTCGGTGGATTCCTTGCGATGCAGTCCTCGATCGAGACGGAGCCGGTCGAATTCGAAGAGCAAGCGGTACCCCCGGTGGCCCTCGATCCGATCGCACCACCGGCGCCCCGACCCGCGATCCCCGACGTCGTCGAACCCCCGCCGACTACCGCCAACGTAGTGACCCGGCGAGCCGCGACGCCCCCTCCGAGCACCACGCCAACCCCCTCGGAGGTGGCGACCACACCCGAACCTCCGAGCTCGCCACGCGCCACGACGACTCCCCCGTCGCGCGGCGGTGCACGCCCCTCCCTGGTCGCCGGCCCGATGCCCGACCCGGTGATCGCACTCGAGACCGAGCGCGCCGCCGCGGCCGAACCGCCGCCGCCGCCTCCACCGCGCCAGCCCGCCCCGGTGGCCAAGCGGGCCCCCGCGGCCAAGCGACCCAAGGGTCCGCTGATCCTCCAATCGGGGGATTCGGCCGAGATCAGCAACCCCGGCTCCTACGCGCGCCTCACCATCGACGTGGAGGAAGGCGCCGAGATCTTCGTGGATGGCAAGAGCATCGGCCGCGCGCCCTTCGACGAGATCATGGTCGAGATGGGCACCCACACCTTCGTGGCCAACCTGCCCGACGGGCTCGTGATCGAGCAGCTCGTCGACGTGCAGATCGGGACCGACGTCGTCGAGTTCTAGCCCCTTCGATACGAGCAGCGGGGCCACCCCGCTTGGGTAAGCTCGTGCGTCCGATCCCGACCGCGCCCGGTCCGGACCCACGAGGAGACCCCGATGTCGAAGCTCACCGACGACCCCCGCATCGATCCGCGAATCAAGGCCCTGATGGGCACCATGCCCGTCGGCGTCCTGGGTGAGGGCAAGACGCGCGAAGATATCGTCGCCAATGCCAACACCCCCGAAGCCACCGCCGCGCGCGAAGCGATGCAGCCGCTCTTCGACCTCGCAGACAACGAAGACGTCGCGCCTTCGACCGGCCTCGAGATCTCCACGAAGGAGTTCACCTCCCAGCCGGACGGCAACACGATCAAGGTGCAGTTCATCCGACCCGAATCGGACGAGCCCGTGCCGTGCGTCTACTACATCCACGGCGGCGGCATGGTGATCATGTCGTGCTTCGACGGCATGTACCGCTCGTGGGGTCGCATCATCGCGGCCCAGGGTGTCGCGGTGGCGATGGTCGACTTCCGCAACGCGATGGTGGCTTCGTCGGCCCCCGAAGTCGCGCCCTACCCCGCCGGTCTCAACGACTGCGTTTCGGGCGTGAAGTGGCTGCACGACAACGCCGAGAGCCTCGGCATCGATCGCGATCGCATCATCATCGCCGGCGAGAGCGGTGGCGGGAACCTCACCCTGGCCACCGGGATGAAGCTCAAGCGCGACGGCGACCTCGATCGCATCCGCGGCCTCTATGCGCTGTGCCCCTACATCGCGGGCGAGTGGCCGCAGGAGCGTTTCCCCTCCTCGATCGAGAACAACGAGATCCTGCTCGATCTCCACACCGACGCCGGCACCATCGTCTACGGCATCGAAGCCTTCGAGAAGCGCGACCCCCTCGCCTGGCCGAGCTTCGCCAGTGAAGAGGACGTCGAAGGCCTCGTCCCCACCGTCATCAGCGTGAACGAATGCGACCCCCTGCGCGACGAGGGCCTCGAGTTCTATCGCCTGCTGCTGCGCGCCGGCGTCCCCGCCCGCGCCCGCCAGGTGATGGGCACCATCCACGGCACCGAGATCTTTGCCATGTGCTGCCCCGACATCAGCCGAGACACCGCGGCCCACATCGCCCAGTTCTGCCGGGAAATCTGATACCGTGCTGCTCCACGCACCGCCGCACCGGATGCGTGAGCGACGCGAGTCGTAGAACCAAACCACAACCAAAGGAAAGAAACGTTGACCGAAACGATTCAGGTCGGGAGCGCCATGCCCGACTTCACACTCCAGACCTACGAGCCGAGCTCGGGTGACTTCGGCGAAGTCAGCCTCGCGGATCTGAAGTCGAGCGGGAAGTGGACGATCCTCTTCTTCTACCCCGCCGACTTCACCTTCGTCTGAGCGACCGAATTCGCGGCCCTGGCAGGGCTGCAGGATCGGTTCGAGAAGCTGGGCGCGCAGCTGATCACCGTCAGCTGTGACACCCATTTCACCCACCTGGCCTGGCACACCGTCGAGAAGGAGCTCGAGAACGTCAAGTTCAAGATGGGCTCCGACAAGACGGGGGAGCTGGCCAAGCAGTTCGGGATCTATCTCGAGGACGGCGGGCTCGCGCTGCGCGGCACCTACGT
>JANQEL010000155.1 GCA_028278345.1 Myxococcota bacterium | reverse complement strand
GCAGCCGTCAACGTCGTCTTCCCGTGGTCAACGTGACCAATCGTTCCCACGTTTACGTGAGGCTTCGATCGATCGAACTTCTCTTTGGCCATCTTGGTTTTCCCCTTCTGTTTTCTTCTATGGACGCGCCCGATCAGGCGACGCCGAAACTCTCTGCGACTTCTTTCGAGACCTGCGCGTACCGCGCGAATTGCATCGTGTAGCTGGCCCGGCCCTGGGTCATCGAGCGCAGGTCGCTCACGTACCCGAACATCTTGCTGAGCGGAACCTCGACCTGGAGCACCTGGGTCTCTCCGCGAAGGACGACACCCAGGATCTGGCCGTGGCGGGCGTTGATGTCCCCCTGCACGGCGCCGACGAACTGCTCGGGAGTGACGATCTCGACGGCCATCACCGGCTCGAGCAACTTCGGCTTCGCATCCGTGAGGCCGTCGCGCATCGCGAGCGAGGCCGCGATCTTGAACGCGCGCTCGGACGAATCCTCGTCGTGGGTCTCGCCATCGACGAGGCGGGTCTTGATGTCGACCACCGGATAGCCCGCGATCGCGCCGCTCTCCGCCGACTCCTTCACGCCCTGCTCGACCGCGCGCTGGAAGTCCTTCGGAATCTTGCCGGCGGAAACGCTGCTCTCGAAGGTGACACCGGAGCCGGCTTCGCCGGGCTCGATCTCGAGCTTCACGACCGCAAACTCTCCGCTTCCCCCAGTCTGGCGGATGTGGCGGATCTCGACGGTGGCGGGCTGGCTCACGGTCTCGCGGTAGGAGACTTGCGGGTTGCCCACGTTGGCGTCGACGTTGAACTCGCGGCGCACGCGATCGGCGAGGATCTCGAGGTGGAGTTCGCCCATGCCGGAGATGATCGTCTGGCCCGTTTCGGGATCGATGCCGACCTTGAACGAGGGATCTTCCTGGGCGAGGCGCTCGAGGGCCTGGCTCAGCTTGTCCATGTCGCCCGCGGTCTTCGGCTCGATGGCAATCGAGATCACGGGATCGGGGAACTCGAGGGTCTCGAAGACGACCGGTGCGTTCACCGCGCAGAGCGTCTGGCCGGTGGAGACCTTCTTGAGGCCGACGGCGGCGACGATGTCACCGGCAAACACCTCGTCGATCTCCTCGCGTTTGTTCGCGTGCATCTTGAGGAAGCGACCCACGCGTTCCTTGTCGCCGGTATTGGCGTTGACGATCTGGCCGCCGGTCTTCGCGTGGCCCGAATAGACGCGGAGGTAGGTGAGGTGCCCGGCGTGCTTGTCGCTCATGATCTTGAAGGCCAGCGCGGCGAAGGGCTCGCTGTCGTCGGCCTTGCGCGGCACTTCCTTCTCGTCCTTGGTGCGGATGCCCGTCGCCGGCGGAATGTCGACCGGCGAAGGCAGGTACTGAACGACCGCATCGAGCAGCGGCTGCACGCCCTTGTTCTTGAAGGCGCTGCCGCAGAGCACGGGGACGATCTCGAGTTCGAGGGTGCCCTTTCGAAGCGCAGCCCGAATGGCGTCGGGCTCGATCGCGTCGAGTTCGCCCTCGAGGTAGTGCGCCATGATGTCTTCATCGAAGTCGGCCGCGGCTTCGATCACCGCTTCGCGGGCCTCGGCGGCGGCGTCGGCGAACTCGGCGGGGATCTCGTCGCGGCTGAACTCGGCACCGAGGGTGTCGTCATTCCAGGTGATCGCCTGCTGGTCGATCAAGTCGATCACGCCCACGAACTCGTCCGAGGCGCCCATCGGGATCTGCACGGGGACCGGGTTCGCGCCGAGGCGGTTCTTGATCATGTCGACGACGTTTTCGAAGTCGGCGCCGATGCGATCCATCTTGTTCACGAAGGCGAAGCGCGGCACGTGGTAGCGATCGGCCTGGTGCCAGACCGTCTCGCTCTGCGGCTCCACGCCACCCACACCGCAGAAAACAGCAACGGCCCCATCGAGGACTCGAAGGGACCGTTCGACTTCGATCGTGAAATCGACGTGGCCGGGCGTGTCGATGATGTTGACGGAGTGGTCCAGCCACGTGCAGGCGGTCGCCGCCGACGTAATCGTGATGCCTCGTTCCTGTTCCTGCTGCATCCAGTCCATGGTGGCCGCGCCGTCGTGCACCTCACCGATCTTGTAGTTCACACCGGTGTAGTAGAGGATTCGTTCGGTTGTCGTCGTCTTGCCGGCATCGATGTGGGCCATGATGCCGATGTTTCTGACTCGCTCGATCGGGACGGTACGAGGCATGGTTCTTTCCTTTTCTTCCTCTGCCTCGTGCCGTTTGGTTCGTGTGCTCCCCGCCGTGCTCCGTGTTCTTCAATCGGGGAAGCGAAAACGGGCCTCCTGCAACTGCAGGAAGCCCGGGTTGGCTCCTACCATCGATAGTGGGCGAAGGCCTTGTTGGCTTCGGCCATCCGATGGGTGTCTTCGCGCTTCTTGACGCTCTCGCCGCGCTCGTTGGCGGCGTCGATGATCTCGTTCGCGAGCTTCTCGGCCATGTTCTTGCCGGGGCGCTTGCGGGAGTTCTCCTTCAGCCAGCGCATCGCCAGGGAGGACGCGCGCTCGGGGCGGATCTCGATCGGCACCTGGTAGGTGGTGCCGCCGACGCGGCGCGACTTCACCTCGACGCGGGGGCGGATGTTCTCGAGGGCGCGGCGGAACATCGCCAACGGATCCGAGCGCATCTTCGATTCGATCATGTCGAACGCGCCGTAGATGATGCCTTCGGCGGTGCTCTTCTTGCCGTCAATCATGATCACGTTGATGAAGCGGCCGATCGTCTTGTCGCCGTGCTTGGGATCGGGCTGGATGGGTCGCTTCGGTACTTCTCGACGTCTGGGCATTTCGGGGTCTCTCTGTAGGTCTTACGACTAGAGGGAAATTCTCAAGGTCAGGAAGTCGCCAACGCGCGACTTCCGGAAACAGAAATCACTTCGGCTTCTTCGTTCCGTACTTCGAGCGGCCGCGGTTGCGTCCTTCGACGCCGGTGGAATCGAGGGTGCCGCGCACGATGTGGTAACGGACACCGGGGAGATCCTTGACGCGACCGCCGCGCACCAACACCACCGAGTGCTCCTGCAGGGTGTGGCCGACGCCGCCGATGTAGGCGTTGACCTCGCGACCGTTGGTCAGGCGAACACGCGCCACCTTGCGAAGGGCCGAGTTGGGCTTCTTCGGGGTGGTCGTGTAGACGCGAAGGCAGACCCCGCGCTTCTGCGGCGCCTTCTGGAGGTCCGGCGACTTCGACGTCTTGCGCTTGAGGCTGCGTCCCTTGCGGATGAGCTGTTGCACGGTGGGCATGTGGCGGTCTCGACTCCGATGGAGCCCAATAGTCGGGCTCTATAGATAGAAAGAGGGCTTCTTTGAAGAACTCCGAAAAACAGATTCGGAGACACATCTCCCCTACCCCGCCTCGTGGCGACGATGAGACCGGAAGATCACTCGAAGCGATGTCTCTTGCGGCGCGACCCCTTGCCCAGGGACTTGCCGGGTGCCCGCAGCGAGTGCTTGTACCCGAGACGTTCGAGCTGTTCGTCGGCATGCACGAAGGAACCACCAGCTGCCCCAGACCCGATCGCGTCGTCGCGAAATGAATTCGATGTCTGAAGTTGGCCGCGTCGTACGTTTGCCCGCGACCCTCTGGCGAGATTCCGAGGTGCTTTTTCCTCTCTCGAGTACCGAAGCGAACGGATCTTCAGGAGGAGTTCACCGTCCTTCCCGAAGCGGACCGCGAGGAGGCGGTCCCGAGTCTTGCTTTGAATTTTTACTTACCGATTTTCCTGCTGAATCAGCCACCTACGCGAGACGTTTCCCATCCCGAACAGGCCAGCCGAAAAAGCGGGCGGCAGATTAGCGTCCCGCAGGGGCGTGTCAACGACGCCCCAGTTGCGTTTCACGCTTTCCCGACCCCGCGAGCGGCCGGCGATCCA
>JANQEL010000151.1 GCA_028278345.1 Myxococcota bacterium | reverse complement strand
GTCGCGCACACTTCTGGCGGTCCTTGTCTTCCCCCTCAACATGCGGCGAGGCGAACCACGCCGGATCTTCCCGATGGCGTTCGTAGACCTCCGGATCCGTGTCCCGCAGGAACCTCGCCGGCGGACAGCTCCACCCCCTCGATCCGACTCGCTTGCCTCTTCGTACGCTGCCACTTCATCGCAAGGGGAAACGGCACCGAGATCCGAACCCGAGTGTCCTTCTCCTCTTGCGCGCGCTCCATCGCACCGGCCTCGAGCGCCCCGCGATCCACCGCACGCAGTTCCCCCTCGAGCGTCTTCACACTCTGCTGCTCGGCGTACCCGATCCAACCGCGCTCGTTCTCCGGCTCAACGAACCGTGTCAGCAACCTCACCTTGCTCCACGGCAACCGCCCCAACGCCAGCGCACGACGCAGCTCCGGCAACTCGTCCAACCGTGCCCCCACGCAAGCCCAATCCCGAACCGAGCGCGCCGATGTTCCCAACCGTTCGCGCGCATGGTCACCCAAACGCGCGAATCCCAACTGGCTCCACCCCTGCGTCGCCA
Source organism: Myxococcota bacterium (assembly GCA_028278345.1). Lineage (GTDB taxonomy): Bacteria > Myxococcota_A > UBA9160 > UBA9160 > UBA4427 > DUBZ01. Next base: position 81,827 of record JANQEL010000151.1, on the reverse strand, counting down.
CGAACCGCGCCGCCAGCCGCGCCGATACCTCGCGCAACGCCCCCTGCGCACGAGCCAGCCGAATCAGTTCGTCTTCGAGACGTTCATCCGCGACAACCTGCGCACTTCGGCCTACTGCGTTCACTCAACGAACATGCGCGAAACCCGTGACACATCAGGTCACGAGCGAAAGAAGACCTGCCCTCGCTCCTGGACGTGAATCCTCGTTCACGCTGCGGATACCCGAACCAGATGTCGAAGAAACAGATCCCCTGGAACTCGAGGTATTCTTCGCAACACCCCTCCTGCTCCTCCCAATCGGCGTCACAGCCAGTGTCGATCTGACATTCGAAGTAGTCGACATAGGCATCCATGCAGTCGGCGTCGGAGCTGAAGCGGCCGTCGGGCTCTTCGAAGAGGTCGGCGCAGAGCTCGAACCCACGATCGAGTTCGAAAACTCCTCGCAGGCCTCGCGCGCCGCGTTTCGATCGTCGTCGCCGCCACTCTCACCGACACATCCCAGGAACACGGTGACCGCGAGCAGAGATGTGAGATGAGCCAGAGCTGCACGTAGCCGGCGCATGGATCGATCGTAGCGAAGCAGGGCGTTTCCGTTCTGACACCGCATCGCTAGCCAGCGCGCGCCCCATCACTCGCGATCGAAGAGCGCCCGCACCCTTTCCGCCGCCTTCTCCGCATCACCGATGCGCGCCGTCACCGAAACGAAGCCGCTTGCGGCATCGACTTCGCCCTGCACCATGCCCATGTCGCGAGCCGGTCGAATCCAACCGCGCGAGATCAGATACAAACAGAGGTGACCCACGATCCCACGCGGATTCGCCCGTCCATGCGCGAGACCCGCACGTTCGACCGCGAAGGCGCGAATGATCTTCAGCGCGCGATAACTCGTGCGGGTCGGCAGGGGGAAGACGTGCACCGGCTTCCCGGTCGCGCAAGCCTCGGCGATCATCGATTCGCTGTCCGCGGTGATCACGAAGGCATCTGCGCAGGCGAGATAGCCGCGGTAGGGGTTCGCCTCGTCAGCGGTCGGCGACCAGAGATAGCGGTGGGCGACGCGTTCGACGTCGCGCTCGAGCAGGTCGCTCTGCGCACGCCCCGTACGACGACTCGTCGAAAGGAAGACACTCCCGCCCTGCTTCGCAACGAGTGCGCTCGTGCGCGCGGCGAGTTCACGCGCCTCTTCCACACCGAATCGGAACTGCCCCGAAGTGCCACCGACGAGCAACGCGACGCGCGGCGCATCGCCACTCTTGAGCAGTTCATCCTTCCATTCGTCGAACGCGCGATCGAGCACCGCGCGCGTCATCGTATGAAGCGGACCTGCGATCTCGAGGCGTCGTTCATGTGGTGCGCCGCGTCCGTACTCGGGCGTGATCGCGAGGTCGAAGAGATGCGCCGCATCACCGGCCTTGCGTCCGAGCACCACGACGCGGGTTCGTCCACCGCTGCGTTTCTTCACCCACAACGCCGCCGGTGCCGTGCGCCTTCCGCATGCGACTACGAGGTCGGGCCAGGGTGGCGCCAGCGAACTCGACTTCGCTCGGCGATAGCCGACCAAACGCGCACCCAACACGCGATTGCTCAACACCGAGAGCGGACCACATACGAGATCCTTGCGCTCGTACGTCCAACCCAACGCATCGAGCAGCCCGAGGGATTGGCTCAGGTTCCCCGGACGCGCGTCGGCGAGCAGCCATACGCGCGGCATCGCTTCACGCACCGGAGGCAGCGGGCTCGACGCGCACCACTTTGCCGCCTTCGACCCGGTAGATGCGATCGGCGGCATCGGTCAGTGCGTTCTGATGCGACACCGCGAGCACCGTCACCTGGTCGCGCAACTCCTTGAGGGAGTTCCACACTTCGGTTTCGGATTCGGGATCGAGAGCCGTCGTCGCTTCGTCGAGCACGAGGAGCATGGGCTCGTGGATCAACGCGCGCGCGATCGCGATCCGCTGTCGCTGCCCACCTGAAAGCAGACCACCGCGTTCGCCCACCGGGCTGCCGAGACCACCGGGAAGCTTCGACACGAAGTCCCACGCTCCGGCGCGGCGAAGCGCGCGCTCGACCGCACGGTCGTCGATCCCCTTCTCGCCGAGGGTCACGTTGCGACGGATGCTGTCGTTCAGCAGGAACATCTCCTGCGGCACGTAGCCGATGCGGCTGCGCCAGGACGCCATGTCGATCTCGGGCAGCGGTACGCCATCGATCTCGATCGAACCCGAGTCGGGCTCCACCAGACCGATGATGAGATCGCTGAGCGTCGTCTTGCCCGAACCCGAAGCGCCGACGATCGCCGTGATGCGACCAGCCGGGATCGTCAGGTTCGCGTGGTCGAAGAGCGTGCGACCGTCGTATTGCATCGAGATGTCGCGGCACTCGATCCCACGCTCGAGGGTGGGCGTGAGCCCCGGGTGGTCGGCCTCGCGATGCTGCACCGCGCGCTGGATCGTGTCTTCCATTGCCCAGTAGGCGCTCTCCTGGGTGGTGAGCTTCTGGTACTGCCGTTGCGCACGTGCGAGTTGACTCATCAAGCGGAAGTAGACGAGGCCGAGAATGGCCCAACGCGACGTCGGCATCTCGAAGAGCGAGAGCAACATCCAGCCGAGAAGCCCGAGCCCCGTCACCGTGATCGGCTCCTGCACGGCCGCCAACACTTCGGTGGCGAGCACGCGCTTGCGCGCGGCCTTGTTGAGCTTCTTGTTGTCCTTCTCGAGCAGTGGACCGATGCGATCCTGCTTCGACATCGCCTTCAGGGGTTTGATCGCCTGCAGCGCATCGGACAGCCGCGCGATCAACGAACTCATCAGGCGGGTCTGCTTCAGGCCGGCCTTTCGCGTGGCGCGAACGAGGCCGCTCAGCGCGAACATGCCGACGATCGCCGTGGCGAACCCCGCGAGCGTGGCTTCCCAGGAGATCACCAACGCGATCGCCGAATAGATGGCGGCGTTGAGCAGCAGCGAGAGCACGGTGGACGCGAAGAGGAAGGCCTTCGCGGCGCGTTCGCTCTCCGAAGAGATCGCGTTGGTCACGACCCCCATGCGGTGCTCGACGTAGTAGCGCCACTGGGCGTTCATCATGGCGTCGAGCAGGCGCAAGCGCAGATCCATCGCGGCCCGCGCGACGGTGTATCCGACCTGGCGCTTCGCGGCGATCAGGAGCCCCGCCTTGAGGTAGATGAAGACACCGAACGCGGCGACCAACACCACCGGCGTCGCTTCGAAACCCACGGCCTCGAAGAAGCTGCTGATGCGCGTTTCGAGTTCGCCCGTGGGAGCGCTGGCCTGGCCCCCTTCGGCTCCGGAGAAGACGATCGAAAAGAGCGGAATCAGCGCCGCGACGCCGATGCCCTCGGCGAGGGACGCGAGCACGAGCCCGGCCACCATCAAACCCGTGGAGACCGGGTACTTGCGTGCGAATACGAGAAACAGCCGCATGGCGGGCGCGAGCGTAGCCCTCATGCTTCGATTGACCTCATCGCCACCCGATGGACTGCGAGAGCCCGCTCCTGGTGGCCGCGCTTCGCCCCCTGGGGAGCCCTGCCCTAACGTTGCCGGTCGTCGCTTCCGACAACGACGACGAGGGCGGCAGCGCCGCCGGAGACGAATCGGGGAGGATGGAGCGTGCACATCGGGAACGTCGCGATCGGCCACGGCGCACCGCTCGCCCTGATCGGCGGTATCAACGTCGTCGAAGACGAAGCCACGACTCTCGAAGCCGCGGAAGCCATCGCGGAGAGCGCAGCGCAGAACGACCTTCCCCTGGTCTTCAAGGCTTCCTTCGATAAAGCGAATCGCACTCGCGTCGATGCGTTTCGCGGACCGGGCATCGAAGAAGGTCTCGAGATCCTCTCACGCGTGAAGAAGTCGACCGGCCTTCCGCTCATCACCGACGTCCACGAATGCTGGCAGGCCGCTCCGACGAGTGAGGTCGTCGACTGTCTACAGGTACCTGCCTTTCTATGCCGCCAAACGGATCTATTGGCGGCCTGCGCGGCCACGGGGCTTCCCGTCAACGTGAAGAAGGGACAGTTCATCGCGCCGGCCAACATGGCCGCGATCGTCGAGAAACTCGCCCACTTCGGGTGTCGCGACGTGATGCTCACCGAACGCGGCGCACAGTTCGGCTATCACGAACTCGTGGTCGACATGGCGTCGCTGCTCGAGATGCGCGCCTTCGCGCCGGTGTGCTTCGATGCGACCCACGCGGTGCAACAACCAGGCGCCCGCGACGGTGCATCGGGTGGACGCCGCGAACACGTCGCACCCCTCGCCCGCGCGGCCGCTGCAGTGGGGATCGACGCGCTCTTCATCGAAGCCCACCGCGACCCCGAGAGCGCCCCGTGCGACGGACCGAGCCAGATCGACTTCGAGGCCCTCGATCGATTGCTCGCCGAAGTGCGCGCCGTCGACGCCACGCTGCGAGAACTCCATCCCCCCGCGAAATGACCCTCCGTCGCCACCCCTCTGGGGATTCGTAGGGTTATAGCCCCGATCCTCGTTGGTTCGGCTCGGGGAATTCCATTACAGTCCGGCAGTTCATCCCCCAGACAGTTCTGGATCGGACCGACCGGACGCGCTCGTCCACTCTCCCCCCGCCCGCGAGCCCACCTCGCATGGCGCTGCGCACCGGGCCGAATCTCGGCACAGGTCGATCCCTATACCCGCCGGACGCCGCACACCCACACAGGTATCCCATCCGGAGGACCTCGAATCCATGCGAGCCATCATCGTGAGCGCCGGTCAGGGCAGACGCCTGCTCCCGCACACCGAGAACACGCCCAAGTGCCTGCTGCCCGTGCGCGGCGAAATGTCGATGCTCGAAGTCCAACTTCGCGCGCTGGCCGCCTGCGGAATCCGCGAAGCCTCCGTGATGGTCGGCTTCCGCTCGGACCAGGTCGAACACGTGCTCGAGACGCGACCGGTCGCCGGGATCGACGTGCGCACCTGTTACAACCCCTTCTTCGAAATGAGCGACAACCTCGCGACCGTCTGGCTCGCACGCCCCGAGATGGATCAGGACTTCATCATCCTGAACGGCGACACGCTCTTCGAAGTGAGTCTGCTCGAACAGGTGCTGAGTGGCCCCGACGTTCCGATCACGGTCACGGTGAACGAGAAGGACAGCTACGACGAAGACGACATGAAGGTGTTGATGGAAGCCGACGGTCGTCTCACCGAGATCGGCAAGCACCTCGATGTGAACAACGTCGACGCCGAATCGATCGGGCTGCTCGTCTTCCGCGGTGAAGGCGTGAAGATCATGAAGGACGCCCTCGACCACGCGATCCGCACGAGCGACGGACTCAAGAACTGGTACCTCAAGGTGATCGGCAACATCGCGACCGAGCACCGCGTCGATACCGCGCGCATCACCGGCCATTGGTGGGGCGAGGTCGACTGTCCCGAAGATCTCGACTTCGTGCGCAAGTCGCTCTCGGAACTCGACCAACCGCACCTCGTCGGCGTCTAGTCGCGTCGATGTCGCGCACCGTGGATGAGCGCGGTGCCGCCTGGATGGTTCGATGACCGCGCAGGTATCGTCTCTCGATCTACCCCTCGATTCGCCCTTCGACGTGCTCGTGCTCGCGGGTCGGCGCGACCCGAACGACGAACTCGCGAAGGCCGCCGGCGCCGCGCACCGCGTGCTGCTCGACATCGCGGGCGAACCGATGCTCTTGCGCGTGCTGCGCACCCTGCGCGAACACCCGCGCGTCGCAAGTCTCCTGCTTTGCAGCGATTCTCCGCAGCTCGTCGAGCAGATTCCCGAGCTTGCGAACATGATCGCAAGCCACGATCTCCGCCTCGTCGAGGCGCGAGAGACGCCGAGCCAGAGCGTTCTCGGGGGTCTCGAAGCCCTGGCCGAAACAGCCGAAAGCGGCGCTGCGAAGCGCCCGCTGCTGCTCACCACTGCCGACCACGCACTGCTCGATCGCGCGATGCTCGACTTCGTGTTCACGAATGCAGCGGAGAGCGGGGCCGACGTGCTCGTCGGATTGGTCTCCGAGCAGGTGATCACGGCGCGCTTTCCCGATGCGGAGCGCACCTATCTCCCTTTCCGCGGCGCGCGCTACAGCGGCGCCAATCTATTCGCATTGATGACTGAAGACGCGAAGCCGGTGATCGAGTTCTGGCGGCGCGCCGAACACGATCGCAAGCAGCCGTGGAAGCTGGTGCGTCACTTCGGGCTCGCATCCCTCGTGCCGTTCCTGCTGAAGCGACTCGATCTCGCCGCCGCCTTCGAACGCGTGTCACAAACCATCGGCGTGCGCGTCGAAGCCCTCGAGATCCCGATCGCCGAAGCCGCAGTCGACGTCGACAAGCTCGAAGACTGGAAGCTGGTGAACGAGATCCTGGCCGGGAAAGTCGACTAGGGCAGGGCGCGCGGCCCGTCGTGTTCCTCGAACTCGCGGCTGTGGGGTGACCACTCGCGCACGCGCAGGGTGACGTCGAAGCGGCGCTCCCCCGACGAGGGTTCGATCTCGTAGAGGTGATACTGGGCCGTCTTCTTTTCGTTCGGGCCCGCGTAGGAACCCGAACGCACACCGACGACGGGGATCTCGCCATCGACGGTCGAGAGCCTGTGGAACTCGCTGCGGTGGTTGTGCCCGTGCAGCACGAGGTCGGCCCCGGCCCCCGCGATCACCGCGCGCAGCGCCTTCGAATCGAAGCAGCGCCGGCGCGGGCTCACGTGCGCATCGACCACCGGGTGATGGACCAGAACCACGCGGCACAGCCCGCGCTCGCGCAGGGATTCGAGCACTTCGCGCAGCCGTTCCAGCTGCACGCGACCCACGCGCCCACTCGCCATGAAGGGGAGCGTCGCGACGGCGGTGCAGACGCCCACGATTGCGACCTGGCCGCGCACGCGCACGGTGGGCAGGGGCTCGGGAAAGGCCTCGCGGTGGAGCGGCTCGACCGCGGCGCCCTCCGGCACTTCAGCTGGATCGGAAGCCAGGTAGTCCGCCCAGAGCTTCCACCCCGCGTCGAAGCGGGTCGCCACGTAGGCGTCGTGGTTGCCAGGAACCAGGGTCACGTCCGCCGGAGGCCCGATCGCATCCAGGATCTTCGCCCCGACCTCGAACTCGTCGGGCAGGGAGATGTTGGTGAGATCCCCGGTGAGCGCGACGTGATCGGCGGTCTGGCCCTTCAGGTCGGCGATCAACGCCTCGGCGACTTCGCGTCGGTAGCGACGGCTGCGCCGCAAGCGCCACGAGAGCCAGCCGAAGAAGCGCTTGTTGAGTAACGACGCGAAGGGGGCGTCGCTCGGATCCGTGGCGTGCAGGTCCGATAGATGGGCAAGGGTGATCAAGCCGGCCTCGGTGGGTGTGAGTGGCGCGCAGCCTATCTCAGCAAACTGGCGTGTGATAGCGTGGCCCACCCATGTCCGACGACGCGCCGCTCGAACTCCGCGTCCTGCTGCTGCGCAAGGAGCAGGAACTGAGCGCGGGTGAGCCCGCACCGCGCATCTTCGGTCTCGAGCCGATCGAGCGGCTGCAGCGAACCGCCGAGCGCCTCGGTGCCGCGCGCTGCGACATCCTCGATACCGGCGATTATCCGCCCCTCGACCCGGCCCCCGCGCGCTACCTCGTGCTGCGCACCGAGCTCGTCTACGACGAGCGCCTGATCGCCGGGCTGCTCGAAGCCCAGAACGTCGTCCTCGCCGACCGGCTTCCCACGGAGGGGCCTCCTGAACCCCTCGCGGCCCTGGTCGACGCCACGAACCTCGCCGCCGCGGTGGCCGCGGTGCGGGGCCTCGAATACCAGCGCAGCGGCGGCGAAAGCACCCAAGACGCCCTCGCCGACCCCGCCTACCGCTTCGTCCGGGCCGAGGAACTCGCACCCAACTACGACCCGAAGCTACGCAAGTTCTTTCCCGCCTTCGTCCTGCGCGCGAAGGCCGAGAACGTGCGCCAGATCGAGAACGCGATCTTCAAGGCCTCCTACAAGGGGATCACCGATCTGGTGACGAAGTGGGTCTGGCCGATCCCGGCGCGCATGGTGACGCGCGCCCTCGCCAGGCGCGGCGTGCGGCCCAACACCGTGACGGCCTGGAGTTATCTCTTCACCGCGCTCGCCACCTGGTTCTTCTACGAGGGTTGGTTCGTTGCGGGTCTGGTGCCCGCGTGGTTGATGACCTTCCTCGACACGGTGGATGGCAAGCTCGCGCGCTGCACGCTGACGTCGAGCACCCTGGGCGACGTGCTCGACCACGGCCTCGATCTCGTGCATCCGCCGCTGTGGTGGGCGGCCTGGGCATGGGGGGTGTCGGCGAACTTCGCGGGCATCGAGATGGCGACGGCGATCGTGCTCGTGGGCTACGTGACGGGGCGCCTGCTCGAAGGCGTCTTCCTGCTCTTCTTCAAGCAGGAGATCTTCACCTGGCAGCCCTTCGACGCCTTCTTCCGCACGATCATTGCGCGGCGAAACCCGAACCTGATCCTGCTTTCGGTGGCCATGGCGTTCGCGCGGCCCGATCTCGGCTTTCTCGCGGTCGCCGCGTGGACGGTGGTCGCGAACGTGGTGCCCGCCGTGCGCATCGTGCAGGCCTTCGCGATGCGGCGCAGCGGCATCGAGATCCGCTCGTGGTACGAGGAACCGGAAGCCGTCGGCACGGGTTCGAAGACCTCATGAATTCGCTGCGGCGCTGGCCGCCCCTGGCGCATCCCGCCCTGCGCATCGCGTTCGCGCTCTTCTTGGGCGGGGTCGTCCTCGACTCGCCGGCCTGGGGAGACGCGACGCCGGCCCGCCCCCTTGCTTCACCCGCGGCCGCGAATCTCGGCGACAACGACGCCTCCCAGTACTGGGACCTCACCGCCGAACTCGAAAGCGGCCATCGCATCTTCGCGCGCTTCCAGATCACCAATCAGGGTCCTGGCGACAACAACGCCACCGCGATCGGCCACGTGATCACCCCCGGCGGCGAGGCCGTCAAATTCCGCAACGGTCGCCTCGAAAGTGGCTGGACCCTCTCGAAGGATCGCCTCGACCTCGACGTCGGAAAGAGCCACCTCGACCTGCACCCACCCCGCTATCGGCTGCGGGTGAACAAGAAGGACGTGCGAATCCGACTGAACTTCGCCCCGAACGCCCTCACCTCTCTGCCCCGCAAGGTGACGGGCAAGCGCTACCGGGTCGATCTGCTCGCTCTGGGCGCCACCGCCACCGGCACCCTCGAACTCGAAGGGGCGGACGAGATCGCCTTGGAGGGAAAGGCGAGCCTCACGCACACGGTCGCGACGAAGGACGAGACCGACCTCGCCCTTCGCCGCTTCGAGCTCTACGCCCAGCAGGGCAGCCACCCCTTCTACGCGGTCCAGTTCCTCGACCACAAGAACCGCCGGCGGAGCTGGGCGGCGTGGCTCGAGCCCCGCTGCGACCTGGCCTTCGCACCCGAGCCCTTCCCCAGCGGGAGCCCCAAGGGAGGCCAGAACGCCACAGAAACCAGTGAGAATACGCTCAGTCGCTGCATACGGGTGCTCGGAACGACGTCGAAGATTGAAGTCGCGGGCCGAAGTGCTACGAAAGGCGCCGCGAAACGAGGGGATAAGGGCCCATATTGGATTCCCGCTCGTTACACCCTCTCCCCCAACCCTCCGAAATCCGAAGAAGCTGAGAAACCACGCGTCGAGGGCCACGCTCGAACGGCAAAACGCCTGCTCAAATACGAGGCACTCGACGATCTCCCCGGACCGATTCGCTTCGTCGCGCGTCTTTCCACCAAGCCTCGGCGTGTATGGTCGCTCGCCACCTTTGAGGTTACGATCCCGCCGTCCTTGGACTCGGAGCCCACGAAAATCCAGAGCCAGGGCGTCGCGATCGTCAGTTTCCTGAACCCCGTGACGAAGCCGTGACAGCCCGGGTACGACCCGAACCGCAAGAAACTGCGATGTGTGCCTGACGGCACTCCCCGGTGTACCTGCAGGATCCACAGCGATCCCCATCCCTCACAACCTCGCGTTCCAACATCGAGAATGGAGAGTTCCATTTGCGTATCGGCTTGCTGAACAACCTCCGGGCGGGGCGGAACGACGCGCAGGTACAGCGGCTTCTCCAGTTCATCGGGAACCGCACCGACGTGATCCACGCCGAGACCAGCTCGGCCGACGTGGTCCCCGAGGCGCTGTCCGATCTGGCCCGCCAGGAAGTCGATCTGCTGATCGTGAACGGCGGCGACGGCACCTTGCAGTACGCGCTCTCCGAGATTCTCGGCAACAACGTCTTCGAGGGCCGCGTGCCGATGATCGCCCCGCTGCGCGGCGGCCGGACCAACATGACGGCCTGCGACATCGGCTGCGACAAGGACGCCGTGCGCGGCATGGCGGGCCTGCTGGAAGACATCGAGAAGGGCGATCTCGGGCCGCGCATCACGCCCCGGCCGGTGCTGCGGGTGCGCTACGGCCTCGATCGCACCACCGAATACGGGATGTTCTTCGGCCTCGGCGTGATCCACCGGGCGATCCACCTGAACCACCAGCTCTTCGACAACGAGCGCTCGCGAAAGATCCAGGGCGCGATCGGGGCCACCCTCGTGACCGCGGGCCTCGTCGGGCGCGTCGCGGTGGGGGATACCGGAGGCATCCTGTCTCCCGACAAGGTGCAGGTGATCATCGACGGCGAACCCCAGGAGCGCGGGGAGTTCTACCTCGGCATCGCGAGCTCCCTCGACCGCCTCTTCTCGGGCATGCGTCCGTTCTGGGGCGAGGGCGCCGGCGGCGTGAAGTGGTCGACGATCGCCAGCGACGGCTACCGGATCCCGAGCGCGCTCACCGGCATCCTGCGCGGCAAGCCGCGCAGTCACGTGACCGAAGAAAACGGGTTCACCAGTCGAAACGCCGGCCGCGTCGAGCTCTGCCTCGATTGTGGGTTCACGGTCGACGGTGAGTTGTTCGACCCCGAACCGGGGCGCCGCGTCGAGCTGACGGCGGACGACACGGTCCAGTTCGTCCGCAGCTGATCGCCGGCCGGATGCCGACGGGATGGCCGCCGCGATGACCCTCGAGTCGCAAGCGCCGCTCACCGACCTGGTGGGCCGCGAACTGGCCGGCGAAGTCTCTCCCAGCGCCCACGCCCTCGCGCGGGCGATTCGCGACGAACGGGGGGACGTTTCGAGCATTCTCTTCTACGGCTCGTGCCTGCGCCGCGGAAGTGACGAGGGGGTGTTCGATTTCTACGTACTCGTCGACCGCTATCGGGACACCTACGAAGAGGCCTGGCTCGCGATCGGCAACGCGATCCTGCCCCCCAACGTCTTCTACATCGAAACCGAGCACGAGGGCACGACGCTGCGCGCGAAGTACGCGGTGCTCTCGGTGTCGGATTTCGCATCCGCGGTCGAGCCCCAGTGCATTCATCCCTACATCTGGGCGCGCTTCGCCCAACCGGCGCGGATCGTCTACGCGCGCGACGACGAAGCCCGCGAGGCCGCGGCGCGCTGCGGCGCGCAGGCGATCGTGACCCTGATCCAGCGCCTGATGGTCTTCCTGCCTGCGACGGGTCGCTCCCAGCGCTTCTCGCTTTCGGCCCTGTGGCAGCAGGCCTTCGGCTTGACCTACGGCGCCGAGCGCCGGCCCGAAGGCGACGACATCGCTTCGACCCTCTACGAGAGCGCGTCCGAGCGCTACGACGAGGCGGCCAAGCTGGCGTTCGAGGAACTCAAGCAGGCGGGCTTCATCGAACGCGCGAGCGCGCGTGGGGGAGGGCAGGCGTACGAAGTCGAGATGCCGCCCCTGCGTCGTCACTGGATGCGTTGGCGTTGGCATCTCTCGCGACCGATCGCGCGAGCGCTCGCCCTCATGCGCTTGCTCAAGACGGCCTTCACCTTCGGCGACTGGGTGCCGTACGCGATCTTCAAACTCGAACGGCATACGGGCGAACCGATCGAGCTCACGCCCCGGCAGCGACAGCATCCCCTGATCTTCGGCTGGCCCGTGATCTGGCGCGTCTATCTTCGGCGCTGATGCGCGAGGGACGGTAGGCGCGATGGCGGTAGTGGAAAGCAGTGAGAGACCGCCCGAAGGTACGCGACGCACGTTGCTGGCGAACCCGTTCGATGCGCGCATCACGGTGCTCTACGCGATCGCGTGGGTATTCGTGATGTTCGACGGTTGGGGTGGGCACATCGGGGGCGAACCGACGAGTCGACTCTACGACCCCGGTAGCACCACGGCGCGCATCGTGAATCGCGACCTCGAGATCGCCGAGGTACTCGACAACGAGGGGGCGCTCTCCGATTTGCGGCGTGCGTGGCACGGCACGCGGAGCGATTCCCTCGAGTACGCGGTCGCAATGCAGCGCGATGCCGCGCGCGAGGTTCGCGTGCGCGTGGCCCAGGGGATCGAAAGCGAAGAACAGCTCTTACGCAGTGAGCTTCGCGTCGCCGTGGTGTTGGCCGAGACCGGAGCGGTCGAAGACGCCATCGCACATATCTCGATGTTGGGTGACCCCGAAGTGGAAGCGGCGTTTCGCGCGATCTACGGGGCGGAGGCGCGCGCCAAGAACCCGAGCGTCGAGCCCCTCGAGCGCCTCGCCGAAGCCGGACTCGAAGACTGGCACCTCGAACGCGCGGCCGTTCATCTGCTGCAGAACAGCGAAGCCCACGACCAGGCGCTCGAGCTCGCCAAGGACATCGAACGCCGCGGCTATCGCTGGTTGCGTCGTGTCGATCTGTTGAACGCGGCCAACGCGATGCTGATCCTCTGCGGTGTCTTCCTGCTTCTTTTCTGGTTGCGAAGCCGTTCGCCCGCTCCAGGGAATTTCGAGGTGCCGTGGTCGACCGCGCTGGGCCTGGCCGTGATCGTGCGCGCCGACTTCTGGAATCGGCTCTACAACGTCGTGATCCGCCGTTTGGGCGAGACCCTCGAATACCCCGCCTGGCTCGATCCCTTCTATACCTGGGGAACGCTGCTCGCGTCCCTCCCGATGCTGTGGTTGGTGCTTCGCCATCTGGTGCCGCGGGACGAGGCGACGGGGGCGCGCGACTTCTCCTTCTTCGGTTGGGCGCGCGAACACGCAGTCGTGCCGACGCTCTTCGCCGTGGCCCTGGTGGCACTTTCGATCGACCTGCTCGGCACGTCCGCACTCGCGTGGTCGACCTGGGCGATGGGCTTCGAAGGCCATTGGGCCGAAGGGCTCGACGAGACCCTGATTTGGGGCTCGACGCGCGAGGTGCTCGAAACCGCCGTCGACTATCTCGTGTGGACGCCGGTGTTCGAAGAGCTCTTCTTTCGCGGGCTCGTCTACGCGACCCTGCGCACGCGCTACGGCGCCCGCACCTCGGCCCTCGCGAGCGCGGTGTTCTTCTCCGCAATCCACTTCTACTCGCTACCGGGCTTCCTGATGACCTTCTGGAGTGGCTTCGTCTGGGCGTTCGCGTTCGAGCGCGCGCGAAGCCTGGTGCCGGGTGCCATCGCGCATTCGATCTACAACCTCTTCTTCGTGCTCGGTATCGTCTGGGTCTATCGCTAGGAGCTTTTCATGCCCACGGTGCTGATCACAGGCGGAACATCGGGGATCGGTCTCGCGTCAGCACAGCTGCTCGCCGGTTCGGGGTTTCGCGTCTTCGTCACGAGTCGTCGCAAGCCCGAAGCCGAACTCGACAGTGGCATCGAGTGGGTCGAGATGGATGTCTGCAACGAGAGGTCCGTCGACCAGGCCGTCTCGCAGGTCGAAGCGGCTTGTTCCGTGATTGACGGCGTCGTGTGCAACGCAGGTTTCGGGATCTTCGGCAGCATCGAAGAAACCTCGATGGAAGCCGCACAGCGTCAGTTCGATACGAACATCGGTGGCGTGCTGCGGGTCGTGCGGCGCGTGTTGCCCGCGATGCGGGAGCGACGCGGCGGACGCATCGTGCTCGTGGGCTCGCTTGCCGGTCGGGCGCCGATTCCCTTCCAGGGCCACTACTCGGCGAGCAAGGCGGCCGTCGAGGCCATCGCCGGCTCCCTCTACAACGAAGTGCGCCCCTACGACGTCGGCGTGAGCCTGATCGAACCCGGCGACATCAACACCCCCTTCAACGCGGCGATGGATTGGAGCGAGGGTGAGCGCTCGCACTACGCCGAGCGCATCGCAACTTGTGAGCAGGTGATCCGCGAATCCCTCCCCAAGGCACCCGGCCCCGAAGTGGTCGCGAAGGAGATCGCGAAGGCCCTCACTGCGGGCAAGCCCCGCTTTCGCTATCCCGTCGGCCCGGATTCGAAGCTCGTGCCTCTCGGCAAGCGCCTGTTTTCCGATTCGCTCGTGTTGCGCCTGATCCGAGATCATTTCCGCATATAGAAAGAGAAGAAACAGGAGAAAGAGATGGGCAGGAAGACATTCGTCGTCGGCGTCGGCATGACCAAGTTCGAAAAGCCCGGTGGCCGCGACTGGGACTACCCCGACATGGCGCGGGAAGCCGGCACCAAGGCGATCGAAGATGCGGGCATCCGCTTCGAAGAGATCGAGCAGGCGGCCGTCGGTTACTGCTACGGCGATTCGACGACGGGCGAGCGCGCCTTCTACGAACTCGGCCACTCGGGCATCCCGATCTACAACGTCAACAACAACTGCTCGACGGGTTCGACCGCCCTCCACATGGCGAAGCAGTTCGTCGAAGGCGGCCTCGCCGAGTGCGTGATGGCGCTGGGCTTCGAGAAGATGGAAAAGGGCAGCCTCGGCATCAAATACACCGATCGCACGATGGCCCTCGACAAGCACTTTGCCGTGATGAACGAAGCGCGTGGCTTCGACGCCAAGGCGCCGCCGGCCGCCCAGATGTTCGGCAACGCCGGTCGCGAGCACATGGAGAAGTACGGAACGACCCCCGATCACTTCGCGAAGGTCGGTTACAAGAACCACAAGCACTCGGTGAACAATCCGTACTCGCAGTTCCAGGACGAGTACACCCTCGAAGAGATCAAGGCCGCGCCCATGGTCTACGAGCCCCTCACCAAGCTGCAGTGCTGCCCCACGAGCGACGGCTCCGCGGCTGCCATCGTGGCGAGTGAGGATTTCGTCGACAGCCACGGCCTGCGCGATCAGGCTGTCGAGATCCTCGGCATGGCGATGACCACCGACTTCCCGAGCTCCTACGAGGGAAGCATGATCAAGATGGTGGGCAGCGACATGACGAAGGCCGCCGCCCAGAAGGTCTACGAGCAGTCGGGCTTCGGCCCGGAGAACGTCGACGTCGTCGAACTCCACGATTGCTTCGCCGCCAACGAGGTCGTCACCTACGAAGCCCTCGGTCTATGCGAAGAAGGCAAGGCGGGCGAGTTCATCGACTCGGGCGCGCAGACCTACGGCGGCAAGGTCGTGGTGAACCCCTCCGGCGGCTTGATCTCGAAGGGTCATCCGCTCGGTGCCACGGGCCTCGCCCAATGCGCCGAACTCACCTGGCAGCTGCGCGGCGAAGCCGACAAGCGGCAGGTCGATGGGGCGAAGCTGGCGCTGCAACACAACCTCGGCCTCGGCGGTGCCGCCGTGGTCGCGATGTATCGCAAAGCCAGTTAGCTAGGACGGAGTAGGCAACGCATTCGACGGCGCCGCGCTGAGGCGCCCGTCGAATACGGTCTGCGCCGTGTCGCTGATCAAGCGCCGGACGTGGGGTTCGCGTCCGAACGTCACGTGCGAACCCTGGTACCACGCGCTGGCGGGCGATTGCCAGTGGCGTTCGAGGTTGGCGACGTGTTCGGCGGGCACCAGGCGATCGCCCACGCCACCAAAGATCGCGAGGCGATCGTGGGCGACGCGCGGGGTGAGGAGCGTCGGATCGACGACGCGGGTCACCACGTCGAGTTTCTCCTTCGTGAGCCCGTTCACCAGGTACTCGCGCACGCTCATGTCGGGAAGATGGTTCCAGTAGGTCCCCGCCATGCTGGTCATCGGAATGCCCGCGATCGCGAAGTCGAGACCGTCTTCGACGCCAACGAGCATCGAGGTCGTGTAGCCACCCAACGAAAGCCCATAGACGCCGATCGAAGGCGCCTCCTGCGCACGCACCCAACCCAGGATTCGCCGGATGTCCCACAGCCCCTGGGATTCCGCGTGGATGCTATCGAGCACATCGCCGCTCAGGAAGCCGTCACCACTCATGCGACCGATCTTGCGCGGGCCGTGCAGGGGGAGCGTGGGGAAGACGAGGTTGAAACCGAGCTTCTCGTGCAGGTAGGGCGCGTCGAAGGCACCGAGATCAACCAGCGCGTTGCCCATCTGATAGCCGTGGATGCAAACGAGCCACGGGCGCGGCGCACCCGGGTGTCGCATGACGTGCGCGCGCGCCGTGCGGTTCGGGTAGTAGTCGAGCCAGCGTTCGCGCCCCGGCTCACCGAGCGCCGGCTCGTACTCGCTGTCGAAGCTCATCGCTTCGTAGTCGATGCGACCGCGAAGCGTTCGCGTGCTGGCGCTGCGGAGTTGGGGAAGTTCGAGCGGTAGTGGCGCGCGGTGATACTCGACCGGCTTCTCGAGCCAACCGAAGCTCTCGTACATCTCGATCGCTTCGTCGACCTCGCGCGCGATGCGCGCTGTTTCGCCCCTGGCCGGCAGGGGAATCATGAAGAGCATGGCGCCGAGCAGGGCTTCGTCGATTGCCACTGCGGCGTGGAAGCCCAGACCCGGTTGCGGAGCGGGGATGCCGTCGACCGCTTCGAGGGCCGTCGTGCCGCGCTCGCCCGCATCGACGAAGGTCCAGGCCGAAAGGCCCATCAACACGAGACCTTCGACGAAGCCGAAGAAGAGGAGCGAAAGCACGCCGAGCAGGATGCCCGCCGCTCCGCCCAACGCGGCAAAACCCGTGCTGCGTTTCGTTTCGGCGGGTTGCAGGCCGAAGAACGCGGCGACCATGAAGATGAAGGCCGGCGGCAGTGCGAGGACCAGGCCGAGCGGGCCCGCCGCTTCGCCGCAGATCATCCACACCACGCCCGCAGCCAGCGGAAGCCAGAAGGCGCGTCCGAACGAGATCGTCTGATGCATGTGGAAAAGGTACGCTTGCGCGCGGCTTTCGGGAAGATCGGGGGAGGGCGCGATGAAGCGCGGGTGGTGGGTTCTTGTTGCTCTGGGTTTCGGCGCCGCGGTGTTTCTCGCCTGCAGTGATGCGGGCGCACCCGGTGACGACGCGTCGGGGGTCGGTGCGGCCCCGCCGCCTGGAGGCCAGGCGCGACAGGAAGCCCCGGTCGATCGCGACCGCATGGCACGCGAAGCCTTCGACCGCTGGGCGCCCCTGCTCGCCGGCGGCGCCGTCGACGATGCGCGAGCCCTGTGCGAGGGCTGGCTCGGCACCCCCGACCAGGGCCACCACGTCGAAGCCCATAAATGCCTCGCCAATGTGACGATCGCGACGATGCGCCGCGCCGAGGCCGAGGCCCCGCCACAGGTGGGCGGCGGCGTCCCACCGATTTCGCACGAGGGCTTCGAACAGGCCCTCGGCCACTACGAACAGGCCATTGCGCTCGTGGCCGACGATCAGGACGCCCACATCGGTCGGGTCGATCTGCTCGTGCTCACCGGCCGCTACCGCGAAGCCCAGGCCAAGCTCGACGAATCGCTCTCGCTCTTCCAATCGCGCGCGATGCTCGATCAATGGTTCAAGATCCTCGGGCGTTTCCAGCGCGCGGGTGCGACCCATGAGGGCCTCGCCTACCTGCAGGTGATCGAGCGCCACCATCCCCTCGATCACCGGGTCGCTTCGAACCTCGGCGCCTTCTACGCCATGACGGGCAACGACGATGAAGCCCAGGCCCAGCTCGAGCGCGCGGTCACCATCAACCCCGACGACCCCTTCAACCACTGGAACCTGGCGCGCGTATACGACAAGCGCGACCGCCTGGAAGACGCCGATCGTCACTACCAGGAAGCGCTTGCGGTGATGAGCCGCGACGACATCCGTGCGCGCTGCGACTACGCGAAGTTCCTCGCCACCCGCCTCGCCGACGAGACCCGCGCCTGCGAATACGCGCGCAAGGGCTGCCCCGAACTCCACGAGCGCAACTGCACGGGTCAGGCCGAACACGCCGAGGCAGAGCGCCAGCCCGCCGCATGAGTCGCGACGCCAGCGCGCTTGCGCGCGAATGCCAGCGGATCGACGGGCGCGGCTATCCCGCGTACAAGGATCTGCGCGGGGCGTATGCGTTCGATGACCTCACCCTCTTCATCGATCACGTTCAGGGCGATCCCTTTGCGGCGCCTTCGAAACTCCGCGTGCGTATGCCGATGGAAGTCGCGGGTTTCGATCGGGAGTGGGTGCTGGACGACGTGGCGCGCGTGGCCGTCGAGGATTTCGTGGCGCGCGCGGTTCGAGATGCGATCGCGGAGCATCCCGCCGACCGGGGTGGCAGCGGCAAGAGCGGAACGATCCGCATCGACGCCGGCGGGCAGGAGGTCATCGAGCGGAGTGCAGCCGTGCTCACGCCCGAGTGGATCGAGGCGCGCGTCGAAGTCGGGCTTCCGGCGGCCGGGCGGCGCATTCTCGGCCGCAAGGCCGAGGGGCTGCTCTGCGAAACGCTCCCGCGAATCGCGCGGGCAGGGTTGCTGCGAGACTCGCTCGATGAAGACGCGCTTACCGGTTTCGTCGAGTGCGTTCGGAATCAGGCGGCTATTCGCGCACAGCTCGACGAGCGCGGGCTCGTCGCATTCGTAGCGAATGGGGCTCGCCTACCGCGGGCAAGCGGAGCCAGTGACATTCCACTCGAAGGCGACGAAGTCGTCCCATTCGAATCCCCCGAAGCATTCGAGGTCTCGCTGGACCTCCCGTATCCGCTCGGTGATTCCCACGCACGCACGATCCGCGGCATGGGGATCGCGCGTGGCATCACGCTGATCGTCGGCGGCGGCTACCACGGCAAGTCGACCCTGCTGAAGGCCCTCGAGCGTAGCGTCTACGACCACGTCCCCGGCGATGGACGTGAGTACGTCGTCGCCAGCCCCGATCTCGTGAAGATCCGCGCCGAGGACGGCCGCCGCGTGGCGCGCACCGACATCCACCCCTTCATCGGTTCGCTTCCCGGCGATCGCGACACACGGGACTTCTCGACGGACGACGCCAGCGGAAGCACGAGCCAGGCAGCGAGCATCATCGAGGCAATCGAGGTGGGGGCGAAGGGCCTGCTGCTCGACGAGGACACCTGCGCGACCAACTTCATGCTGCGCGACGCGCGCATGCAGGCCCTGGTGCACCGCGACCACGAACCCATCACCCCCTTCGTCGATCGCGTCGCCGAATTGCACGAACGGCTCGGCGTTTCGACCGTGCTCGTGATGGGAGGCTGCGGCGACTACTTCGAAGCCGCCGATCAGGTGATCGCGATGCGCGACTACCGCCCGCACGATGCGACCGCCGATGCGAAGAAGATCGCCGAAGCCAACCCGGGAAGTCGCGAGCGCGAAGCGGACGCCCCCATCGAAGCGCCACGCGGCCGCGTACCCGAAGCGTCGAGCATCGATGCATCCCGGGGCAGACGCGCGGTGAAGATCGACGTGCGCGGAGTCGACGCGATGGGTTTCGGTCGCGAAGACCTGAACCTGCGCGGCGTCGAGCAACTCGTCGATCCGAGCCAGACCCGCGCAGTGGGCCTCGCGATCCACCACGCGGCCCGGGAGCTGATGGGGGAGGGCGTGACCGTCGCGGCGATTCTCGACGCCCTCGAAGCACGCTTCGACGACGAGGGGCTCGACTTCCTCGACCCCTTCGCGCGCCGCGGCGAGCACCCGGGGGCGCTCGCGCGCCCGCGGCGCTTCGAGATCGGCGCCGCGCTCAACCGCCTGCGGACGCTTCGCATCTCGTCGTAGGGCTCCCCGCTCCAAAGCCCTTCATCGACGCGCACGCTCCACCGATACGCCGCGTACGTGTTGGCGTTTTCGACATCGGGCGCGGAGGGGCGCGAGGGTATGAGCGATCCCCGGATACGCATGGGGATCGGAGTCGCGTGCTTCGGCCTGCCGCTGCTCCTGAGCATCGCGTTCAGCCTCGAACAACGCTTCTTCCTCGATGACGCGATGATCTATCTCACCTATGCGAAGAACATCGCGACGGGGGGCGGTTGGACGTTCAACACCGGGGCGAACGATCACGCGGTGACGTCGGCGCTCCACACGGTGATCCAGAGCCTGCTCTACCTCGGCTTCTTCGATCCCGCCGAGCCGCAGGCGATCTTCCCGGTGGTCAAGGTCGTCGAGGCCATCGTCGTGGCGCTCGGCGTGTTCTTCTTCCATCGCGTGCTCGTTTCGAGCGGGATCGATCCGGTGCTCGCGGGATGTGCGGTAGCCGCCTTCGTGAGCGCGAAGTTCGTGGCGGTCTATCACCTGTTCAGCGGGATGGAGACACCGCTGTATCTGGTGTTCTTGATGCTGGCCTGTCTCGCCTGGGCGACCGATCGATTGCGCGCCGTGGGGCTGTTGACGGGATTGCTCTACCTCGTGCGTCCCGAGGCGGTGCTCGTGGGGCCGGTGCTCGCAGCACTGGATCTCGGCTTCGCGCGCCGGGATGACCTGCAGGCGTGGTTTCGAGTCTGGATCGTGCCCGGTGCGATCGCTGCCGCGATCGTGATCTCGGTGGGCACCCTCTTCTACATCACGAAGGGTTCGATGCTTCCCGACTCGGCTGAAGTGAAGCTGCTCACCGCGAACAACTGGGGCACCTACGTTTCACGCATTCCCGATGTGGTGATGGGTTTCTGGTATGCCATCCCCTTCGCGCTGCTCGGCCTGTTCTCTCTCGAGCGAAAGCCCACTGCCGTGAACGCCCTGCTGGCCTGCTGCGCGGTGCTCGTATTGCTCTTCATCGCACTCGGTCTCCCACGCGCGCCCTGGTACTACACCCCCTTCAACGTCGGCTTCTTCACTCTCTCGGCTTGCGGCCTCGCTTCTTCGACCCGATGGCTGGTTGAACGCGCGCTACCGCGATGGCCCGTCTACGCCCTGCTCGCGGTCGCGCTGATCGCGGTCGACGGCATGGGGATCCAGCAGGTGCGCGCGAACCGCTGGGCGATGCGCTGGCACGGCAACGATCTCGACGGCGGTCTCGGCGCAGCGTCCCGCTGGCTCGCAGAACGCGTCCCACCCGAAACCCGCGTGGCCGCCGGTTCGATCGGCTATGTCGGCTACTACGCCACGAGCGAAGTCGTCGACATGGTGGGCCTGCTCGACCCCGAAGTCGCACGTCAGACCTACGCGGGAAACCCGGACTACTGGCACGACGTCTACGCACCCGCGTACGTGATCCGGAAGCTTCAATACCGCGAAGGCGTCGAAGATCTCTCGTACCGCCTGATCGGCGTGTTCGGCGACTCGCGGCACCCCGACAAGGCCACCGGCGTGTTCGCCCGCAGCGATGTCGTCGCTTCGCGAGACTACTGAGCCGACTCGCGACGAAGGCGATCCTCAGCGGCCCAGCCGCGCGAAGACGTCCTCGGGGCTCTCCCGCTCGACGGTGTCGAAACCCTCACATTCGATCGCGTAGTCGAGGCGTGCGCATACCTCGCCCTCATTCGGAATCCCACGTGCGCGCAGCGCTTCGGGGAGCAGGTTCCGAATCACCGCCTTCATCTGCCGCACATCGACGCTCTGCGAGTCGAGTCCTCCGTCTCGCAGGACGAGTCGTACCGTGCCACGTGACTCGACGCGATCGAGAGTCGTTTCCCGCTCGAGGGCCTCGGTCACGACGCTGAACACGGGGCTATCGGAGCTCACGACGCCTCCGCTGCGCCGCGGATCCATCGGGTGTAGAAGGGAGGCGGCAGGAAGGCGAGCATCAGGAAGCTCGCGATGAACAGGCCGAGGCTACCGACGAACACGGGTGCGTAGGCGAGCGCATCGAACGAGCGCGAGAGGAACGGCGACGCGAGGCTGTAACCGTACTGAATCACCACACAGCACGACGTAGCCGACCAGAGGCCAATGCGGTTTGCCACGATGGGGTCGGCCAGGTCGATTCGCACGCGTCGGCGAAGCTTCGAGTAGTAGTGGATACCCGACGCAGCGTTCAACACATGGGCCAGAAGCTGAATCGCCAGCGAGATCAGATAGCCGACCGAGCCGGTTCGCCCCGCCGCAACCAGGGTCTCGGCGTCGAGAGACGCACTGCGGTCGATGACCGAGCAGAACAGCAGGATCGACACCGCGACCACGACCCAGCGACTCCAGGCCTGCCCGCGGTGATAGATGGCACACCAACTCAGCGCGACCAGGAAGCTGCTGAGGTGGAGCGCAAGGGTCCCAGCCAGCGTCAACCGCAAGGCGAGATCCGGCTGTCCAGTCGCCAACAGGGTCCCCACCACACTCAGCGGATAACCGATGGCCCCGCCAATCAAGAGCGAAAGCCCGATCAGCGTTTCCGGCGCTTCTCCCGTTTGTGTGGCCAGGCGCAAGACTCTCACGGCAACGAAGAGCGCCGTGCAGCAATAGGCGAAGACGCACCCCAGTCCGAACATTTCCATGACCGCCCTCCAATGGGTGGGCATTTCGACTGAAAGACGATGTGTTCTTTGGGAAATGATCGAAATCAACTTCGCGAGACGACGCGATTGAAGACGCGCTGGATCTTTCGCGTCTCCAGCGAGACTGGACGAGTTCAAGGAGATCCTTCGACGCGTTTCCCGAGACGACCCGTTTCGTCCGCTACCGGCCCACCCGTTCGGCCGCTCTCGCGCGGTGGTTCGGCGACTCGCGGCGGCCGACAAGACGGCCGGGGTGTTCGCGCGCAGCGATGGGATCGTCAGTCGGCGGAAGGGTCGCGGCCACCGCGTTCATCGATCGCGGCCTCGGCTTCCTCTTCGAAATAGCCGAGTACCCGCAGCTGCTCGATGATGGTGTCCTCCATTCCGGATTCCTCGTGCTGGACGCGTTCGACCGGCGTGTCGTCATAGCTCGACACCTGCGGTAGATCGGGCGCGCTGACGAAGTCCGGGAGCTTCCCTTCGAGATCACTTGCGATCGGAAGCGCCGAAAGGCTGAGCAGCATGGGCATGATGTCGTAGATGCTCGTGGTACCGATGTCGGACGCGGGCCTGATCCATCGGCCGGCAGCGAAGATCACACCGTCGAGCGCCTTTTCGGTTCGGTGTCTTCCGGTGAGGAGCATCATGTTCTCCCCGGCTTCGAAGCCGTGGTCGGAGACGACCAGGACGTGGTCCTGCTCCGAGTAATCCGCAACGAGTTGACCGATCAGCCCATCGGTGACGCGGTAGTAGGTCTCCAATGAGCGCGTGCATCCCTCGCGATCTTCCGGTGTGGGCCGCAGGCCCGGCGGATACAGGTCCGGAGGTTCCAGACATCCCCAGAGCCAATGGGAGACACGGTCGATGCCAGGCATGAAGACCAGCATGACGTCGGGGGCCGTTCGCGACTGCACCTCGAGGGCAACCCGGGCGATCTCATGGTCGCTTCGGAAGTGCCTGATGAGGTCGGCTCGAGTCACCCAGGGAGGAAGTGCCGTTTCGGGACCGAAGTCATGTTGGAGCGTTTCGATCTCAGCGCTTCGCTCGACGGCCAACCGGGCAAGGGGTTCGAACTCGGCCGGCGAAACGAGGGCTCCCGAGCTTTCGCCGGAGACCGAGAACATCCTGCGAACTCCATCGATGTGTTCGGGGAAGAAGTGATCGGAAACCATCACTCCGTTGATGTTCTCGGGTGGATAGGTCGTCCACCAATTGACGACCCCGACACTTCGCCCCGCATTGGAGAGGATGTTCCAGATCGCGGGAACCTCACGGTGGACGCCCGTAAACAGGTATCTCTCCTCGCCCACCCCGGACACGAAAGACAGGATCCCGTGCTCCCGGGGATGTTTCCCCGTCGCCATGGTGTTCCAGATTCGCGGGGAGAAGATCGGGCGCTCCGAGCGAAGCGGGCCGTAGGCGCCGCGTTTCGCGAGCGCGGAGAGATTCGGAACCTGCCCCTCGGCGACGAGCCGATCCATCACACGGGGCGAAGCTCCGTCGATCCCGATCACCAGCAACCGGGGAGGACGCTCGGCGGGCTGGTCGCAAGCCACACCCATCAGTGCGACGAGCGCGAGCAGCGCGAGCATTGGGTCCGCCTTTGGATACCTGCGGATCATGATGGGCAAGCAACGACTCCGACCCTGGTGGCATTCGTTGGCCTGGGACGTTTGCGAATCCAGCTGCAGCCCGCTACCAGCCCGCCAGTTCGGCCGCTCTCGCGCGGTGGGTCGGCGGCGTACCCAGGAAGGCGCGGTCGAACATCGCGCGCTTGAACCAGAACTGGAGGTCGCACTCCCAGGTGAAGCCGATGCCGCCGTGGGCTTCGACGGCGTCACGCGCTACCTGCATGAAGCAGTCCGTGATGTGCGCCTTCGCGACGGCGGCCATGCGCTCGGATTGGTCGGTCTGATGATCGAAGGCGTGGGCGGCGAACCAGTACAGGCCCCGGTTCGGCTCGACCTGGAGCGCCATGTTCGAGAGCTGATGCTTGAGCGCCTGGAAGTGCCCGATCACCACACCGAACTGCTCGCGGGTCTTCGCATACTCGACCGACATCTCGAGGCAGCGCTGCGCGCCACCGAAGGCGTCGGCAGCGAGAAGGACGAGGCCGGCGTCGCGAACCCGAGGTGCCGCTTCGACTCCCTTCCCGAGCACCTCGCACGGCGTGCCGTCGAACTGGATCGTCGAGAAGCGGCGTGTGCGATCGGCGATGGGGATCTCCTCGAAGGTCATGCCCGCCGCGTCCTTCGTCACCAGTGCGAGCCCACCGCCCGATACGCCCACGACGATCACGTCGGCGACGTCGGCGAAGGGAACCCCCGGCTTGGTTCCGGTGAGGGCATCGCCGGAAGCCAGTGTCCACTGTTCGGGTGACCAACCGCCGTCGGCATCCGACAGCGCGATGGTCCCCAGGGCTTCGCCCGAAGCGAGCTTGGGGAGCCACGCTTCCTTCTGCGCATCGCTTCCCCCCTGCTCGATCGCAAAGGCGGCAAGCGCGTGGTTGAAGAAGGGCCCGGGCAACGCGCCGTAGCCGATCGTCTCGGCCACCACGGCGAGGTCGAGCATCTCGAGGCCCGCACCGCCGTACTGCTCATCGATCGCGAGCCCGGCCACGCCGAGTTCGACGAGCCCCTTCCACAGCACCGGGTCGTAGCCCTCGTCGCCGTCGAAGATCTCGCGCAAGCGAGGCGCGGGGCATTCATTCTCGATGAACTGCTGCACGGTTTCCTGCAGCATCTTCTGTTCGTCGCTGAGATCGAAATCCATCAGGCCTTGCCTCCGGCGCTGGCGCCCTTGCTCTGATCGGCGGCGGCATCACGCGGAAGCCCGAGGCCCCGCTCTGCGATGACGTTGCGTTGGATGTTCGCGGTGCCGCCTGCGATCGCGATGCCCAACGACATCATGTAGTGGCCGATCCAGGGCTGGCTGCCCGTAAGGCCGCCTCCCATGCGATGGTTGCCCGCGGAGAACATCCCGTCGTCGCCGAGCAGGTCCAATGCGATCTTCGCCACCTTGTGACCGATCTCGGTCGAACTGAGCTTGGTCATCAGGCGGATGATGCCCGGGTCTTCCCCCTTCATGTCTGCAGTGAGCTGACGAAAGCCCGAGTACTTGTGCGCGAGGATGTAGCCCTCGAGCTGCCCGAGGCGATCGCGAATGTCGGCGTTCTCGATGGCGGGCTTGCCGTCGAGCTTCGTCTCCTTCGCGAGCTTCACCAGACGATTGAAGAGCATGTCGGTCTGTTCGGTCGCGCCGATCGAGTTGCGTTCGTGCTTGAGGGTCGTGCGCGAAACCAACCAGCCCTCGCCACGCTTGCCCACGATCCAGTCTTCGGGGGTCTTCGCGTCGGTGAAGAAGACCTCGTTGAACTCCGCCGTTCCCGTCATCTGTTTGAGCGGGCGCACCTCGATGCCCGGCTGCTTCATGTCGATCAAGAGATACGAAATGCCCGCGTGTTTCGGCGCGTCGGGCTCGGTGCGCACGAGGATGAACATGTAGTCGGCCTCGACCGCGTTGGTGGTCCAGATCTTCTGGCCGTTGATCACCCATTCGCCGTCGACGAGTTCACCCCGCGTCTTGAGCGACGCGAGGTCGCTACCCGAACCCGGTTCGCTGTAGCCCTGGCACCAGGTGATCTCGCCGTTCACGGTCTTTTCGACGAACTTGTCCTTCATCCACTGCTCGCCCCGTTCGAGGAGAGTCGGAACGAGCATCATCGTGCCGATGCCGCGCACCTCCATCGGTGCCCACTTCTTGCTGAACTCCTCGCGGATCACCTGAGCGGTAATCACGTCGGGTTCCTGTTCGGAGCCGCCGTACTGCCTGGGAATGCTGCGGTTGAGATAGCCCGCCTCGGTGGCACGCTTGCGGAACACCGCGCACTGCTCTTCGAAGGAAAGACCTTCCTTCTCGCTCTCGGAAAGCGGCCAGTTGGCTTCGAGCCACTTGGCGACGGTTTCGCGAAAGGCCTCGGCCTCGCTGCTGTAACTGAGATCCATCGGGTTTCCTCTTCCATTCCCGGCTGATTCGGCGCGCTTGAGGCGGCGGAGTCTCCGGGTCGGGTCGCCCGGGGTCAAGTCGCGTTCAGCCGAGTGCATGCAGGGTTTCCCCTTGAAAATCAAATAGAAAGCCCAACCCCGCGAACGACCCCTGCGATTGACTCCACGAGACTTTCGTCTTACTTTCGTGAGGGTGAAATCCCGGCCTCCTTCCTCCTCCCCCGCTTCGAGCCGACGGAACGTCACCCCCGTCGACGCGCCCCCCAGCTGGCGCGCCCCCGCGCAGGAAAGCCTGCGCGGGCGGGGCGCAGCCGAGAACCCGACCGGACGCTTCGAGCGCCTCTACCACGTGGAAGATCTCGAAGCGCGCGAGCGCGAACGCCTTGCAGGTGAAGCAGGTGAAGAGGGAGATGACGGCGGGCGCGGCCGACTTCCCCGCACCCAATACCTGCGCGACGCCACGCGTTCGGTGCTGGTGCGCAACAACAGCCCGGATGTCGGCTTCGATGTCGGGCTGAATCCCTACCGCGGCTGCGAGCACGGCTGCGTCTATTGCTACGCACGTCCCTCCCACGAGTTTCTCGGCATGTCACCCGGGCTCGATTTCGAGACCCGCATCCTGGTGAAGGAAGACGCGCCCGCCCTGCTCGAGCGCGAACTCTCGAAGCCGCGCTACCGGCCCGAAGTGATCGGCATGAGTGGGGTGACGGATTGCTATCAGCCGGTCGAGCGCGTGCTGCGGCTCACGCGCGGTTGTCTCGAAGTGCTGGCCGAGTGCCGGCACCCGGTGGGGATGATCACGAAGAACGCGCTGGTGACGCGCGACGTCGATCTGCTCGCCGAACTCGCGCGAGCCGAAGCCACCACGGTGCACATCTCGGTCACCACCCTCGACGCGGCGCTGCATCGCGTGATGGAACCGCGCGCCTCGCACCCTGCCCAGCGCCTGCGCGCGATCGAAACGCTGTCGCGAGCTGGGGTTCCCGTTGCAGTGCTGATCGGCCCGGTCGTTCCCGGTCTCACCGACCACGAGATCCCCGCCATCCTCGAAGCGGCCGCCGACGCGGGGGCTCGTTCGGCGAGCCACATCCTCCTGCGCCTGCCGGGTGCCGTCGAATCGCTCTTCCCCGCCTGGCTCGAACGTCACTTCCCCGAGAAGCGCGCCAAGGTGCTCTCGCGCGTGCGCGAGATTCGCAGCGGCGAACTCAACGATCCGCGCTTCGATTCGCGCATGCGGGGGGAGGGCGCCTACGCGGAGCAGATCCACGCCATGTTCGAACTGGCCGCCCGCAAGTCGGGCCTCGACGGCGAGCTCCCCGAGCCGACGACCCGACACTTCCGCCGTCCGCGTCGGGGACAATTCGAGTTGTTCGACAGCGATCCGCTACCCCCGCCGAGCCCGTGATCGCTACAGTTGCGCCCTCATGCCGCGGGGTGGACGTCGTTACAAGGTTGGAGATCCCGAGATCGACGCGTTGCTCGACGAATTGATCGGGCGCGTGGCGGATGCTTCGGGAGAAGACACCGATCGCGAGTGCGTTCGGCAGATCATGGTGACGGGTTTGCGCCTGGTGTCGGACGGCACGGCGGCGCGCGACGTCAAGCTCGCCAACAGCGCGCTGAAAGAGCTGCGCCAGACCTTCCGCGTCTTCGAACCCTACCGCGCGATTCGCAAGCTCTCGGTATTCGGCAGCGCGCGGACCGACCTCGATCACCCCGCGGCGGTGGCCGCGAGCGCACTCTCGCACCGCATGACCGAAGAAGGATGGATGGTCATCACCGGCGCGGGCGACGGCATCATGCGCGCGGCCCAGCGCGGTGCCGGTCGCGACGCGTCGTTCGGTGTCAACATCCAGCTGCCCTTCGAACAGCGCGCCAACCCCACGATCGCGGGGGACGCGAAGCTTATCAACTACCGCTACTTCTTCACGCGCAAGGTCGCCTTCGTGAAGGAGAGCCACGGCATCGCACTCTTTCCCGGCGGCTTCGGTACCCACGACGAAGGGCATGAGGCCCTGACCCTCATCCAGACGGGCAAGAGCGCCCTGGTCCCGATCGTGTTCGTCGACGAACCCGGGGGCAACTACTGGACCGAGTGGCGCGACTACGTGGTCGGTCACCTGGCCAGGGATGGATTGATCTCGGAGCACGACACCTCGCTCTTCTTCATCACCGATGACGTCGAAGAGGCGGCGAGCGAACTCGCGAACTTCTACGCGAACTACCATTCGACGCGCTGGGTGAATGGAAGAGCGGTGGTGCGACTGCGACGCGCACCGAACGTCGAAGAACTCGCGACGTTGAACGAGAAGTACGTCTCGATCCTCGACGAGGGTGAGATCGAAGTCTGCGAGCCGCTGCCCGAAGAGGGAGACGAGTTCTCTGGATTGCGGCGGCTCGTCCTCAGCATGAATCGCCGCGAGATCGGCCGCTTTCGCGAATTGATCGACGATCTGAATCGCCTCGGCCTCGACGAGGAAGCCGTCGAGGCCGCTGCCCCCATGCCCCAGGATCTGCCCGTGCTCCCCCTGCCCGAAGGCGCGGAAGAAGAACGCGACAAATAGCGCCCGGCGCCCGGCCTACGCGGGGGGCGACTCGGCGTACGATGCGCCCGTCGTGCGTTCTAGCGCGAGTGGCAGCGAAAGGCGTAAGCGCGTTCCCACTCCTCGCTCGCTCTGCGCCGTCAGCGTGCCATCGTGCGCGGTTGCAATGCCGTGGGCCACACTGAGCCCGAGCCCCGTGCCTCCTTCGCTGAGTCGCGTGGTGAAGAAGGGATCGAAGATCTGGTCCGTCGCTTGCTCATCCATGCCATCCCCATCGTCGCGCACGTCGACCACGGCATTGGGACCGACACGGTCGAGACGAACACGCACGCGGACCTTGCGGTCGCTCGACTCGATGGCGTTGCGAATCAGGTTGATCAGGGCCTGTTCGAGTTCGACGGAATTCCCTTCGACCACCACATTGCGATCCTGGAGATCGTAGTCGAGTACCGCTTCGCGGCTCGCTGCGTAGGATTGGCATAGCGAGACGACGCGCTCGACCAGCGAGGAGAGTTCGACCTTCGTGACGGTCGAACGATCGTCGCGCGCAAAGCGCAGGAGATTCTTGACGATCTCGCCGCAGCGCATGGCCTCGGCCACGTTGGTCGAAAGCGCTTCGCGCAACACCTCGGTCTCGCCCTCGCTGCCTTCGGGTGTACCGAGTGCAAACTCGGCGCTCATCCGAACACTGCCGACGGGATTGTTGATCTGGTGCGCGACCCCTGCCGCGAGGGTCCCCACTGCGGCGAGGCGCTCGCGCTGCTGCAATTCCGCCATCGAGCGGCGCAGCGCTTCGGTTCGTTCTGCGACCAGGTCTTCGAGTTCTTCGCTGTGGCGGGCGCGCTCGGCTTCGCGGTTCGCTCGCTCGGTGACGTCGTGTGAGGTCACGACGATCCTGTGTTCGCCGTTCGCGGCGCGATAGGGGCGCGAACTCAACTCGATGACCCGATCCTCTCCATTCGCGTGGCGAACACCCACCCGGGCCGGCCCCACCGGCCGTTCGAGCATTCGCTTCAGGAATTCGCGCGCACGACCGGTGTCGTCGGGTGCCAGGAACTCGGAGAAGCGTCGGCCGATCAGGTTCTCGTTCGTGTAGCCGAGAACTCTCTCGTGAGCGGGGTTGCCGTAGAGCATGGTGCCATCTTCATCGATTTCGGCGATCAGGTCGTTCGCCATCTCGGTGATCTCGCGGTAGTGCGTGAAGACTGCATCGCGTGCTTCCGCGCTTCGCAGGGCCTCGCCGTGCAGCCTGCGGTGCTGTGCGATGTACTCCTTCGCCAGAGCGCGAATCACGACACCGAAACAGATCGCGGCCACCAGGGTGAGGCCCGCTTCGAAGCGCTGATGAAGGGGCGTATCGGCCGTGCCGAGGGTGAAGCCGAAGACCCCGAGCGTCGCGATGATGATCGAGGCGTACAACTTCAGCGGCAGTGCGGGCACCAGCCCCACGCCGAGCACCAGGATGTAGAGGATCACCGGGTGCAGGCTCTCGTCGTGGACCGAGAGGAAGACCGCGTTGTTGACCAGGATGAAGGCCGCCCAGGTGACGACGATCGCCTGTGCATGGCGAGCGCCGATTTCGCGCCCGCGCAGCCACAGGCCCAGGGAGAGAAGCGCCACGAAGGAGAAGGCTTCCACCGGCGCGACCATGGAACGATCGGGGCCACCGGCGTAGGTGTGGAGTATGGCCGACAGGCCGTAGGCCAGCCCCGACATCGCCGTTGCGGGGCCGATGGCCCGGCGAAGCGTCACATCCAGCGCCAGCTGCTCGGAGGCTTCGAGGTCGCCCTTCACCACCGGGAATTCTAGCCGATCCTGCAATCCTGCATGCCGGCACACGAAGTCGCACGAGATCGGAAAGGGCTTCTGACATTTCAGTCCGCCGCTCGCTGCGCCGACGAGAACTCCGAGCCCGATCGAAAACGTCCTCCCGCCTTGCTCGACCCACCTCATGACCCGATTTCTCGACCAGCAACCGAGCGACATCGTCGAAGCGCTCCTCGCACGGAACGTTCCGCGCGCGATGGTGCTGGGTGGGGGGAACAGGAGGGGCGCGCGTGCGTCGGACCCGACTTTCGATCACCTATCCGCCTATCTCGAGACGGGGTGCGCCGATCGTTCGGACCACGAGGCCGTGTTTCTCGCAGCGGGCCCCGAGAGTCGCGCGCTCTTCGGCGCCTTCGTCCACGACACCCGACGTGGCCAG
This sequence comes from Myxococcota bacterium, assembly GCA_028278345.1. Classification (GTDB taxonomy): domain Bacteria; phylum Myxococcota_A; class UBA9160; order UBA9160; family UBA4427; genus DUBZ01. The sequence goes on along the minus strand of JANQEL010000151.1, from coordinate 50,675 downwards.
GCCCAGGGCGGGGTGCGGCACTGGCAGTATGCGAGCCTCGAGGCCTTCCTGCGCGACGGCCTGCGCCTCGCGGTGGGGATGGGGCGCAAGTGTGCGCTGGCCGATCTCTGGTGGGGCGGCGGCAAGGCGATCATCTGCCCGCCGGAACCGCCGCGCAGTCGCGAAGAACGTCGCACGCTCTTCCGGGAGTTTGCCGAGTTCGTAACGTCGCTACGCGGCGTCTACATCACCGCCGAAGATGCGGGCACCACGCCGCACGACATGGAGGTGATCCATCGCCACACGCGTTTCGCCACCTGCATCCCGGAGCGCGTCGGCGGTTCGGGCAACCCCTCCACCATGACGGCGCGCGGGGTCGTTCGCGCCATGCAGGCCGCCCTCGATCATCGCAGCCTCGGTTCGCTCTCGGGCAAACAGGTCGCCATGCAGGGAGCGGGCAACGTCGGGGCCTTCATGATCGAGCGCCTCTTCGAGGCCGGAGTCGATGGCGTCGTGGCGAGCGAGATCGACGAGGATCGCTGCACGGTGTTGGCGGAGCGTTTTCCCGGGCACTTCCTCGAGATCCGCCACGCGCAACCCGGCGACAACCGCATCCTCGAAGAACCCTGCGACATTCTCTGCGCGAACGCGTTGGGGGGCGTCTTCGACGCCAAGACGGTCGAACGCATTCGAGCCAGCGTCGTGTGCGGCGCCGCCAACAACCCCCTCGAAGACGAGCGGCGAGATGCGCGACGCATGCGCGAGCGCGGCATCACCTACGTACCCGACTACGTGGCCAATCGCATGGGCATCGTGGCCTGCAGCAACGAACAGGCCGGGAGCCTGCCCCGCGATCGCTACATCGAGCGCCACTTCGACGGCCCGGAAGGCTGGAAACACTCGATCTACAACACGACGCGCGAGATCCTCGAACGCGCCGACTGCGACGTCATCGCCACCACGGAAGCCAGCGAAAGCCTCGCCGACATGCGCGCCCGGGAGTACCACCCGATCTGGGGGCACCGTGCGCGCGAGATCATCGAAGCGCTCTGGCAGGAAGGCTGGGCGAACACGCGCGACTGAAGCGCTCGTTCGCTCCTAGTCGAGCCCTTCGAACGCCGACTCGACCAACGCGGCCTGCTCTTTCAAATGCAGGCGAGTCGAGCCCACCGCCGTGCTCGCCGAATCCTGACGTCCCGCATAGGCGAGCTTGGCCTTCGCCGAGAGCAGACCCTGGATGCGTTCGCGGACGAAGGTCCAGGCGCCCATATTGGCCGGCTCCTCCTGCACCCAGGTGACGCGCTCGGCGTTCGAGTACTGCCGGAGCAGCGCCTGCAGGCGCTCTTCTGGCCACGGATAGAGCTGCTCGACGCGCAGGATGGCGACCTTGTCGGGCGCGCCTTCCCAGCGTTTCTGTCGTTCGGTCATCAGGTCGTAGTAGACCTTGCCACTGCAGAGCAGGACGCGTTCCACACCTTCTGCCACAGCGTGCGCAGGAGTATCGTCGATCACCTGTTCGAAGCCCTTGTCGGTGAAATCCTCGATCTTCGAAGTCGCTGCGGGAAGCCGCAGCAGGCTCTTGGGCGTGAAGATCACGAGCGGCGCGCGGTAGCCGCGGCGCATCTGGCGCCGCAACACGTGGAAGTACTGCGCCGGCGTCGTGCAGTTCACCACCTGGATCGAATCCTCGGCGCAAATCTGCAGATAGCGTTCGATGCGCGCACTCGAATGCTCGGGCCCCTGCCCCTCGTAACCGTGCGGGAGCAGCATCACGAGCCCGCTCATGCGCCCCCACTTCACGTGGGCCGAGCCGATGAACTGATCGATGATCACCTGCGCGCCGTTCGCGAAGTCACCGAACTGCGCTTCCCACAACGTCAGCGTCGCAGGGTCGGCCAGGCTGTAGCCATACTCGAAACCGAGTACCGCGGCTTCGGAGAGCAGACTGTCGTACACCTCGAAGCGCGCCTGTTGCCCGCTGATGTGATCGAGGGGGACGTACTCCTCGCCGCTGTCCTGATCGACGAAGACCGCGTGGCGATGACTGAAGGTGCCCCGCGAACTGTCCTGGCCCGAGAGCCGCACCGGCGTGCCTTCGAGTAGCAGGCTGCCAAAAGCGAATGCTTCGCCCATCGCCCAATCGATCGGCGTGCCCTCGGCGATCGTCTTGCGACGATGTTGGAGCAGGCTCAAGAGCTTTTCGTGCGGGCGGAAGTAGTCGGGCACGCGGCCCACACCTTCGGCGATCTGTGCCAGGGTCTCGACGGGAACGCTCGTGGCGACGTCGTCCTGGACGCGGGTGCGCGAATACCCCGTCCAAGGCCCCTGCGGCTCGTGGGGTTCGGCAGGATCGACCGAACCCACGTTGGCGATCTCGAGGGCGCTCTCGAGATCGTGTCGCACACCCGCTTCGATCTGCTGCGCTTCTTCCTCGCTGACTTCGCCTCGCTCGACGAGGGCACCCCTGAAGAGCTTTCGCACCGAGTCGCGGTTGCGGATCTTCGCGTAGAGGCGCGGCTGGGTGAACGCCGGCTCATCGCCTTCGTTGTGGCCGTGGCGGCGGTAGCAGATCACGTCGATCACGACGTCGTTGCCGAAGCGTTCGCGGTACGACATCGCGAGATCGGCGCAGTGGAGCACCGCCTCGGGATCGTCGCCATTCACGTGGAAGATGGGAATCTGGATCATCTTCGCGACGTCGGTGCAGTAGAGCGTCGAGCGCGCTTCGGCGGGCGTCGTCGTGAAACCGATCTGGTTGTTGATGATCACGTGGATCGTCCCGCCCGTGGAATAGCCTTCGAGCTGGGCGAGGTTCAGCGTTTCGGCCACGATGCCCTGGCCCGCGAAAGCCGCATCGCCGTGCAGGATGATCGGCACGATGCGCTCACCCTCGACGTCGCGCATGCGCACCTGCTTCGCCTTGGTGCGACCTTCGACGACGGGGTTCACGGCTTCGAGGTGGCTCGGATTCGAGGTGAGCGAGAGATGGATACGCTCACCTGTCTGCACGCGCAGATCCATCGAGAAGCCCTTGTGGTACTTCACGTCACCCGAACCGAAGGGCAGATCGAGGTCGGGGCTGTCCTGGAACTCCGAGAAGATCACATCGAGGGGCTTGCGCATGACGTTCGCCAGCACGTTCAAGCGACCGCGATGGCTCATGCCGATCACGTATTCCACGATGCCGTGATGCGGCGCGCGCTCGATGATGTGATCGAGCAGTGGGACCACCACCTCGCCGCCTTCGAGGGAGAAACGCTTCTGCCCGAGGAACTTGGTGTGGAGGAACTGCTCGAACATCTCCGCCTGACACAGCTTGTGATAGATGCGTGAGAGCTGCCCCGCTTCGACACGCGGGCGGTTCTCGTCGCGTTCCATCTGCTGCTGCAGCCAGAGCTTGCGACCGGGGTCCTGCACGTGGGTGTACTCGACGCCGATCGAACCGCAGTAGGTGTTACGCAGACGCGCGAGGATGTCGCGCAGGGTCTGCACGGAACCACCGGGGAGATCGCCCGCGGTGAAGTGTTCGTCGAGATCCTGGCTGCCGAAGCCATAGTGCGCGGGATCGAGTTCGGGGAAGTACTTCGTCTGGACCGAGAGCGGATCGCTGTGGGCGACACGATGACCGCGCGCGCGGTAGGAGTGGATCAGGCGAAGCACCCGCGCGTTCTTGTCGTCGACCATGAGGCGGACGTCCTGTTCCAACGTCGGCGCCATGGGCGTGGGCGCGGGGGCGGGGGCGGGGGCGGGGGCCGGTCGAGCCTCGGGAGTTGGCGTTGCTCCGATGCCGCTCGTTGCTGCGGGTTGCGCGGGCGCGGGTTGCGGCCTCGCGGGCGCGCCCTCACCAGAGAAGGCATCTCGGAAGCTCTCGTCCACCGTCGCAGGATCGACCTGATAATCGCGATGGATTTCTTCGACGAAGCCCGCGTTGATGCCGAATTCGTTGAAAGGCGAATCCGGGGCGGTGGGTTCGTCAGAATCGCCTTCGGAGTCGGAGTCGGGGTGGTCGATTGCTTGGGCCATGGGGCTTCTCGGTGACGGGGAGGGCGGGGAATGGGAGATGTTCGGTCATCTATCGGCGACGCGCGACTTCACTTCAAGAATCACGCGACTTCGTCGCGCGATGACATAGGATCCTCCCCATGCAATTCGGTTCGATCCTGGGCCCCGATTTCTACGCCCGCCCCTGCCTCGACGTCGCGCGTGACCTCGTCGGCGCCGTTCTCTGTCGGCGAACCTCGGAGGGCGAACTCCTCGCTGGCCGCATCGTCGAAACCGAGGCCTATCTGGGCGAAGGCGCGGACCCGGCCTCCCATGCCCACCGCGGCCCCACCCCGAGGAACCGCAGCATGTTCGGCCCGCCGGGGCGGCTTTATGTCTACCGCTCGTACGGCATTCACCTGTGCATGAACCTGGTTTGCGAGGCCCCGGGCGCTGGCGCGGCGGTGCTGCTGCGCGCGATCGAGCCGCTCGAAGGGGTCGACGCGATGCGGGGGAATCGGGGGCTCGGTGAAGGAAAGACCGATCGATTGATCGCCTCCGGCCCGGGGCGGTTGACGCAGGCGTTCGGGGTGGGGATGGAATTGGATGGCGCGTCGGTGATCCGGGGAGAGTTGGTGGTGCGGGACGCACCATCTCGAATCAACGTGATCACGAGCCCCAGGATCGGGATCTCGAAAGCCACCGACAGCCCCTACCGCTTCTGCGCGAAAGAGTCGCAGTGGCTGAGCCGCCGATCGCCTTGAATCCGATGAAGCCCCAACTGGATGTGAATCCGGTTGGGGACGATCCAGCGCCTACTCGTCGACGAGCTGGACGACTCCCTCGCCGAGATCGGGCAGGAACTCGGCCGGGGCTTCGTAATCGACGCCGTCCACCTCCCAGCCGAAGAGCTGCATGAACTCCTTCTTGAAGAGTTCGAGGCCGCGGACTGTGAGCGGCGGTGGATCGCCGGGCTTCGCATCGGCCCAGGAGCCGGTGATGGCCTTCTGGAGATCCGGGTCGAGTTCGTTCTCATCCAGACGAAGCCGACCGGCTTCGTCGAGCATGTCACGCCACGGCTCGCCATCGTCGTAGAGCGCGCGTGTGAAGTTCACGCCGACATCCAGCGGATCGTCGTAGGCACCGATGCCCGAGTCGACGACGGCGAGATAGTCGGCGATGTACTTCAGCATCGCGGGGATCGCGACCGAGGCACCCGTCACGACAGCGGGGTTCATGCTCGAGAAGGCGGCGCCGTCCAGGCGCTGGGACAGTCGCGCATTCTGCGCGGCCGTCGTCATATCGATGTGCTTCTTCGCACCGCCCAGCGCTCCATCCCAGTAGATGCGGCGCAGCGGTTCGAACTCGGGGCCGATGTAGGAGAGTGACGCCACCTTGAAGCCCGTGTTCACGCAGCCGCCGTAGAGCAGGGCGTTCACCCAGAGGTCGAGGTCGTCACCGCCCATCACGCGGCGGGTGTGTTCGATCTCGAGTTCGCTCGCGGGTTCGAGGGTGACTTCCTTGTGTTGACCGCTCGCGTAGTCGAGGCCGCAGACGGTGAGCGGTTCGCCGATCACCTTGAGGGCCGAGTTCCAGGTCTCGCCGAGATGACTACGGCGTGGCGCTGCCACGCTGTACAAGAGCAGGTCGATCTTCTCGCCGCCGCTCTTCAGGTCATCGATGACCCGATCGCGCGTCGCATCGCTGAACCCATCGGCGAAATACGTGCGCTGCTCGGGATAGGCCGTATGCAGCGCATGCGTCAGGTACCAGCCGGCCGGGGCCATCGCGACCTTTTCCTTGCGGAAGGTCGGCGGCGTCTCGTAGCCGAGTCCGATCACCTTCGAAAAGCCGGCCTCCTTGAGGGCGATCGCGGTCGAGCTTCCGTAGCCGAAGGTCGTGCTGCCGAGTACGAGCGCAGTCTTCCCCTCCGCTGCGGGTAGCGGCTTGGGAAAGGCCTCCTTCGCGCGGGCGATCTGCCGCTCGGCGAGGACCCTGCAGCCCTCGGGATGAGCGGTCAACACCATGAGACCGCGGGCGCGTGGCGAAGTGAGAGAAAGAACCGACATGCACTCCCCTGTGCAATGAGCTGGATGGGTTGGATCGCGGCCGATGGCTCGCGCGGAGAAGACTACCCGATTCGCAGTTGCGCGGAACTTTGCCGGTGGCTTGCACGCCGCCGTTTGCCGCGCTCCCGGGTCGGAAAAACTCACGAGAAGCCATGCGCCGGTCGAAGAATTCCGCAGAAGATCCGCATGCCCGCATTCCCCCCACTTGAAGGTCAGGCGGGGCCTGCGCGCACACCCGTGCGAGCCGAACGAACTTGCTGCGAGACGACTCCACCCACTTCGATCATCTCTACCAACTGGTCGACCTGCTGGTGTGCGCCGGGGTGCTGCTCGCCACCCTCGCCATTCCGGGCATGCTGAACACTGGGGGCGCGCCGGGCGGTGCGAATTTCTCGCTGATCGCCTTCGGGATCGGTTCGGCGCTCTCCTGGCCACTGACCTTCCAGGTGCTCGAGGTGTACGCCTTCCAGCGGCGCAATCGCCTCGACGTCATCCAGCACCGGCTGCTGACCCTCGGCGCCGGCATCGCGGTCGCGCAGTGCGCGATGGCCTTCCTCTTCTCGCCCCCCGTCGCGGTGGCCATGCCCATCGTGTGCACGGCGCTGCAACTCGTCACGCTGTGCGGTGTGCGAGCAATCGTGTACCGCACCTCGAAGTGGGTGCGTCGCAACGAGACGACGCGCAACGTCGTCATCGTCGGCTCCGGTCCGCGAGCGGCCTACGTGAAGAACGTGATCGAACAGAACCCGGGCTGGGGCCTTCACATCATCGGCTTCGTCGACAACGACCTGCCGAGCGAAGGCGCCGCGGTACCGAACGAGCAGATCTTCAAGATCTCCGACATGAACGATCTGATCGTCGACCAGGTGATCGACGAGGTAATCGTCGCCTGCCCGCGTTCGATGCTCGGCTCGATCATCGAAGCGGTGGACTCGTGTGCGGCCGCCGGCGTGCCCATCACGCTGCTCTCCGACCTCTTCGGCGACTATCTCCCGGCACCGCGCACCACGCGCTTCGGCAGCATGCCGGCGCTCTCCTTTGCCCCCGTCCACCACAACCGCTTCATGATCACCATCAAGCGCGGCATCGACATCGTGGGCGCGCTGGTCGGCCTGGCGATCGCGGCCCCGGTCGTCGCGGTTTCGGCAGCGCTGATCAAGCTCACGAGCCCCGGCCCGATCTTCTTCCGCCAGGTGCGCTGCGGCTTCAACGGCCGCCACTTCGTGATGTACAAGCTGCGCACCATGGAGACCGACGCCGAGGCGCGCAAGCTCGAGCTCGACGAGATGAACGAGATGGACGGGCCCGTCTTCAAGATGGCCCACGATCCTCGCATCACGCCGGTGGGCCGCACCCTGCGCCGCTACTCGATCGACGAACTGCCGCAGTTCTGGAACGTACTGATCGGCGACATGAGCCTCGTCGGACCGCGCCCGCCCGTCCCCGTCGAGGTGGCGGAGTACCAGACCTTCGAGCGCCGCCGACTTTCGATGCGCCCGGGCATCACGTGTTTGTGGCAGGTATCCGGCCGCAACGCGATCGGCTTCGAGGATTGGGTGCGACTCGATCTCGAGTACATCGACACCTGGTCCCTGCGCAGCGACTTCATGATCCTCCTGCGCACGCTGCCCGCCGTGATGAGTGGCGACGGCGCGAGCTGATCGACGCCACACGCAAGCCATCCGCAGGCGACCGGCAAGCACGTTCACGCACGTGCAAACGAAAACGCTTCGTCGATTGGACGCTCAGCTTTTCTCGTACCCGACCGATGGGTGATGGATCGGACGCAACCGGCGTGGAACCCCCCGATCTTCCCCCGCGTTTACCCTGGTAGTCGCCTCAACTGATCGGAACCGAACCTTCGCCTCGTCGGCGCGCTCCATCGCCGACAAGGGTGCAGGTTGGAACCGCTTCATTCGATCCAGTTGTTCGAGGTGCTCGTGCTGCTCTGTCTCGCAGCCGCGGGCCTCGCACTCTTCGAACGTCTGAAGCTTCCCGCGATTGCGGGTTTCCTGGTGCTCGGTGCGATCGCGGGCCCCGGCGTCCTGGGCATCGTGCAGGAGCCCGATCGCGTGCGCGCGCTGGCCGAGATCGGAGTGGTCTTCCTGCTCTTCGAGATCGGTCTCGACCTGCCCCTCGATCGTGCCCAGAGGTTGTGGCGCGGTGCGCTGATCGGTGGCGGGCTGCAGGTCGCCCTCACGATGGGGATCGTCTACGCGGTGGCTGTCGCCCTCGGCCTCTCGAAGGGCCCTGCGCTCGTGCTCGGGGGCATGATCGCGATGTCGTCGACCGCGCTGGTGCTGCGACTGCTCAGCGATCAAGGCCAGACGAACTCACCCCACGGCCAACTCGCCACCTCGATCCTGCTCTTCCAGGACCTCTCCATCGTTCCCCTCCTGCTTCTCGTTCCCCTGCTCGCACAGGGCGAAACGCTTTCGCTGGCCAGCTTCGCGTGGACGGTCGCGAAGCTCGCTGCCGCCCTCGCCGCCGTGCTCTACATCGTGCGCTTCGCCGTGCCGCGTGCGCTCGATCGCATGGCGCGCTTGCGCTCGGCGGATCTCTTCAGCCTGCTCGCCCTGATCATCGTATTGGGCTCGGCCTTCCTCGCCGAAGAACTCGGGCTCACGCTCGCGGTGGGTGCGTTCCTCGCGGGTGTCGCGGCGAGTTCTTCGCCTTACGCCCATCAGCTCTTCTCCGAGGTCGTTCCCCTGCGCGGGGTCGTGCTCGGCATTTTCTTCACCGCCGTCGGCATGCTCTTCGAGCCCCTGGTGATGATCCAGCAGGCGCCGCTGGTGCTTTCGATCGTGCTGGCGGCCACGCTGGTCAAGGGCACGGTGATCACCGGGGTGAGCGCGCTCTTCCTGCGAAGGGGGGTCGGTGTCGGGGCGCTCGCGGGGATCTCGCTCGCCCAGTGCGGCGAGTTCTCCTTCGTGCTCGCCGAAGTGGCGGCTCGCTCGGGGCTCCTGAGCGAAACCCTTCATCAGGCGGTGCTCGCGGCTTCGATCGTGAGCCTGATCGCGACGCCCTTCATGATGCGCCGCGCCCCCGAGATCGCCGAGGCCCTCGAAACGCGGCTTCCCGCCGGCTGGCGCTCGAAGACCCGCTGGAAGCGCGACGCGGCCCATCACGACCGCGCCCGCGACGACGAGCGCGTGATCGTCGTGGGTTATGGACCGGCGGGGCGCACCCTCGCGAAGCTCCTCCGCTCGCAACACCGCCCCTACGTCGTGGTCGAAGCCAACGCGACCACCGTCGCCCAGGCAGCAAAGCAGGGGGAACACATCGTCTTCGGCGACGCGGCGCGCCCGGCCTTCCTCGAGCGCCTGGGCGTCGCCAAGGCGAAGTTCGTCACCGTGGCGATCTCCGATCCCCTGGCCACGCGGCGCATCGTGGCGCGCGTGCGGGCCGCGGCGCCGCGCCTCCCGATTCTCGCGCGCGCCCGCTTCGTTCACGAAGTGGAGCCCCTCGAAGCCGTGGGCGCCAGCTGCGTCGTCGCCGAGGAGTACGAGGGCAGCATCGAACTCGTCCGCCAGGCCCTCGCGCAGTTCGACTTCCACGCCGGGGCGATTCGCAACTTCGCGGAGGCGCTTCGCGACGAAGACTACGAAGCGATTCGCAGCACCCCGGGCCTCGAACTCGATCCGTGGCTGGTGGACCTGCTGCGCGAGAGCGAGCACGAGTGGATCACCGTGCCGCATCGATTCGCGGGCGGACGATCGCTCGCCGAGCTCGACGTTCGTGCGAGGACCGGGGTGAGCGTGGTCGCCGTCGATCGGCGCGGCGCGGTCGACGCCGTGCCCTCACCCGACTTCGCGCCGCGCGCGGGTGATCGCCTGCTCGTGCTCGGCACCTCCGACGGCCTGACCGACCTCGAAGGCCTATTCGAAAGCGAATCGCGACTCGACGCTTGAGCGCGAACGCGTAACGCCATCTCATTTCGGCGAACGTGTCGCCGCCGCGCGGGCTCGTCCGATCACCCCAAGGGTTTCGCGTTACACTGCGCCCTTCTTCGCGATCTCCTGCCCTCGAGGATCGGTCATGAGCCAGCCCCCTTCATCCGGCGCGCCCCGCGCACAGGCGCCCGTCGACACCTTCGCGCGGCGTCACCTCGGCCCGCGCGCAGGCGATATCGAAGAGATGCTGCGGCTGCTCGGCTACGAGGATTTTGAAGCACTCTGCCGAGCTGCCGTGCCGGAAGCGATCCAGCTCAAGCAACCCTTCGCCCTCGATCACACCCCCGCGTACGAACGCGGCGAGTTCGAACTGCTCGAAGACCTCCAACGCATGATGTCGCGCAACCGCGTCATGCGGTCGTGCATCGGCCAGGGCTATAGCGACACCGTCGTTCCGCCCATCATCCAGCGCAACATCCTCGAGAACCCGGGTTGGTACACGCAGTACACCCCCTACCAGGCGGAGATCTCGCAGGGGCGGCTCGAAGTGCTGATGAACTTCCAGACCGCGATTGCCGATCTCACGGGCCTGCCGCTCTGCAACGCTTCGCTCCTCGACGAGGGCAGCGCCGCTGCGGAGGCGATGGGGATGTGCCGCTCGATCGGCGGGCCGAAGAAGACCGACTTCTTCGTGAGTGCCGACTGCCATCCGCAGACGATCGGCGTGGTGAAGACGCGTGCCGCCGGGATCGGGCTCACGGTGCACGTCGGCGACGTGAGCTCGATCGACTACAACGCATTGAATCTCTGCGGCGTACTCGTGCAGTACCCGACCACCGATGGCGCGGTGCTCGACCCGCGGTCGACCGTCGAAGCCGCACAAGAAGCCGGTGCGCTGGTGGTCGTCGCCTGCGATCTGATGTCGCTGGTGCTCCTCGAACCGCCGGGGGCCTTCGGGGCCGATATCGCGGTCGGGAACTCCCAGCGCTTCGGCGTGCCGATGGGCTTCGGCGGCCCGCACGCGGCCTTCCTCTCGACCCAGCAGAAGTACGCGCGCAAGCTGCCGGGGCGTCTCGTCGGCATCTCGCGTGATTCCCATGGCGAACCCGCCTATCGCCTCGCGCTGCAGACGCGAGAGCAACACATCCGGCGCGACAAGGCGACGAGCAACATCTGCACCGCGCAGGTGCTGCTGGCCATCATGGCGGGGATGTACGCTGTCTATCACGGGCCCGATGGCTTGCGGCGCATCGCATCGCGCATCCACGCCCACACCTGCGCTCTCGCGCTGGCGCTGCGCGAACGCGGCTTCGATCTCGGCGAAGAGCCCTTCTTCGACACGCTGCGTGTGCGCGGGGTGGCTTCTGCACGAGCCGTGATCGATGCGGCTGCAAGTCGCGGCATCAACCTGCGCGCATGCGACGATGGCAGCGTGGGGATCGCATTCGACGAAACGACCGAAAGCAGGGACGTGCTCGGCGTGGTTTCGGCCTTCGCGGGTGAGGACGTCGACGCGGGCGAAGTCGCCGGCTGGTTCGATCGCGCGGAGACGCCCATCCACGAACCCTTCTCGCGCACCAGCGACTTCCTGCAACACGAGGTCTTCCACCGCTATCGCTCAGAAACCGAGATGCTCCGCTACATCCACCGCCTCGAAGCGAAGGATCTCTCGCTCAACACCTCGATGATCCCGCTGGGGTCGTGCACGATGAAGCTCAACCCGACGAGCGCGATGCGCCCCGTCACCTGGGCGGAAGTCGGCCGCATGCATCCCTTCGCGCCGAGCGACCAGACCGAGGGTTATCAGGAGCTCTTCGATCAACTCGACAGCTGGCTCGCGAGCATCACGGGGCTTCCCGCGGTGTCGTTGCAGCCGAACGCAGGGTCGCAGGGCGAACTCGCCGGGTTGCTTGCAATCGCGCGCTACCACGCTTCGCGCGGCGAAGGGCATCGCGATATCTGCTTGATCCCCGTTTCGGCACACGGAACGAACGCGGCGAGTGCGGCGATCGCGGGCTTCGAGTGCGTCGCCGTCGCATGCGACAGCGACGGCAACGTCGACCTGCCGGATCTCGAAGCCAAGTGCGAACAGTACGCCGACCGCCTCGGCGCGCTGATGGTCACCTACCCCTCGACCCACGGTGTCTTCGAACTCCCGATCCAGGAGATCTGCGCGACGATCCACCGCCGCGGCGGACAGGTCTACATGGATGGCGCGAACATGAACGCGCAGGTGGGGCTCACCTCACCGGGCGTGATCGGCGCCGACGTCTGCCACCTCAATCTCCACAAGACGTTCTCCATTCCGCACGGCGGAGGCGGGCCGGGGATGGGACCGATCGCAGCGCGCGAACACCTGCGACCCTTCCTGCCCGGGGATCCGCGCAGCGAAGAGGGAGCGGTATCCGCCGCGCCCTATGGCAGCCCGAGCATCCTGCCCATCAGCTGGGTCTACATCGCGTTGATGGGTGCGCGCGGGCTCAAGCAGGCCACCGAGATGGCGATCCTCAACGCCAACTACATGGCCAAGCGCCTCGAGGAGCACTACGACGTGCTCTTCCGCGGTCCCGACAACCTCGTCGCCCACGAGTTCATCATCGATTGTCGCAAGTTCGAAAGCGCGAGCGGTGTGGTCGTCGAAGACATCGCCAAGCGTTTGATGGACTACGGCTTCCACGCACCGACCATGAGCTTTCCGGTCGCCGGCACGCTCATGATCGAACCAACCGAGAGCGAGTCGCGCGAAGAACTCGATCGCCTGTGTGATGCCCTGATCTCGATTCGCCGGGAGATCAGCGCCATCGAAGCGGGAGAACTCGACCGCGAAGACAACCCGCTCAAGAACGCGCCCCACACGGCGCGCGAGGTGTCGGGGGACGATTGGGCGCACGGCTATTCGCGAGAACTCGCCGCCTACCCCGCACCCTGGGCACGCGAGTACAAGTACTGGCCGCCGGTCGGTCGCGTCGACAACGCCTGGGGCGATCGCAACCTGGCGTGCATCCATCCCTCGGTGGCCGAGACGGCGGGCAGCTCGAACGACGAGTCCTGAACCGCGCGTTACACCGAGATGCTCCATCGCGAGCAGCCAGACGCCGTGATTCGCAGCATCATTGGCTTCTTCGATGCGATCGGCCGCACGCGGTCCTGATCGCTCGCCAGGAGGGAGCGGCATGGGATCTTCGAAGGGAGCCATCGCAATCGGCCTCGTGGTGGTGGTATCGGGCTTCGCGTACTGGTTCGTCTCGGGAGAGGGGGGTTCGAGCCTTCAGCAGAACGCCAAGCTCAAGGCGGCCGAGATCGTCGGGCAGGCGGCGCGGCAGAGGATCTCCGACAGCGCAGCAGGCCTCGAAGGCACCCATGGTGCCTCGGTCGACCTCATCAAGCGCCCGATCGAAGTCCGCAAGATCACCGACGACATCTACATGGCGACCGGCGTCGGCAACGTGAACATGATCACGACACCCGAGGGCAACGTGCTGTTCGATACGGGGCTCGTGATCCAGGCCGCGGATCAGCGCAAGGCCCTGCGCGCCGAGGCCTCGGAAGGCCCCGTGACCCACGTGATCATCAGCCATTCCCACGCCGACCACGTGGGCGGGATCAAGGTGTGGCTCGACGAAGGCGTCGAGGTCATTGCGCACCGCGAACTGACGGAAGAGTTGCGATATCTCGCCGAACTCGCGCCCTTTCAGCACGAGCGCAACCGCCGCCTCTTCCCCTGGCTCCCCGAAGAACGGCCCGACCTCGGCTTTCTCGACTGGACCGACATCGAGCCCGACGTGCTCGTCGACGCCGATCGCGACTACACCTTCGAGGTCGGAGGAAAGCGCTTCGAAGTCTTGAATACGCCGGGAGCCGAAGGCGCGGACAACATCTGCCTCTGGCTCCCCGAAGAGCGGATCCTCTTCTCGGGCGATTTCTTCGGCCCCCAGTTTCCGCAGTTTCCGAACGTCGTGACCCTGCGCGGCGAAAAGGTGCGCAAGCCGATCGAGTACATCCGCTCCCTCGATCGGATCATCGAATTGCGCCCCGCGATGATCGTGCCGAGCCACTTCAACCCGACGGTGGGAGAAGAGGAGATCATGGCGTCGCTCGTGCGCACGCGGGACGCCGTGCAGTACGTGCACGACGAGACCATCGCCGCCATGAACGCGGGCAAGACGGTCTACCAGGCCATGCAGGAGATCCAGCTACCGCCGCATCTCGACCTGCCGCAGAACCACGGCCGCGTGTCCTGGGCGGTCAAGACGATCTGGGAGTACTACGGCACCTGGTTCCACTGGGATTCCACCACCGAGCTCTATCCCGTTCCCGCACGCGACGTCTACGCCGACGTGGCGGAGATGACCGGCGTCGACACGCTCCTCGAACGTGCGCGCCGCTACCAGAACGAAAGCGACCCGGTGCGGGCCCTGCATCTCGTCGAGATGGCCCTCGCTGGAGATCCCGGAAACAGCGACGCCCTCACGATCCGCCTCGAGGCCCTCACCCAGCTGCAGAGTGATGCCGAAGAAGGTCTCAAGAACGACTACGAGATCTTCTGGCTCGAGCACCGCATCGAGAAGACGGAAGAGGAACTGGGGCTCTCACGCAGCAAGGGCTGATCGCACAGCGCCCTGATCAGGCGCTTTCCTCTTCTTCCTCTTCTTCGCCTGCAACGGGGAAGCCGTAGCCCGCCATGTCGTCGGCGGTGGCGATGCGGGGTTCGCCCTTTTCTTCGTCGGCGCTGGACGGGCCCGGGCCCATCTCCTTGCGCAGGCGCATCTCTTCCTTCTTGAGCGCCGCCTTCTCGGCCTTCTTCACTTCGCGCAGTCGCTTCAGCACACCGGTCTTGCTCTTCTTGGCCATATGCAACTTCCTCGAGTTCGCCCGCACCGGGGCGCCGCCTGTGCGAAAGGGCTCGGCGTTGACACTGTGGGTCGCGGGGGAGCGTTTCGGGCGGGGGAGCCGCGCGGGAGGTCACGCGCGGAGAAACGTTCGGGTCCCAGCGGGGCGCGGGAGTCTACTTGCAAGGCTGCTTTCCCGCAGCCCGGAAACAGGGGCTTTGACGGGAAATTCCCGCGCCTGGTTCCCTCAAATAGGGTGAATCGCGGGAAAACCGCCTGGATCTCGCAAGAGCGGGTCAGGCGCGCTTGAGGGACTTCTCGATCAAACGGTATGCCACGGTGGCGACCGGGATGCGCTGCTTGCGGGCGACCGCGCGCAGCTTCGCGAGTTCGGTGTCGGTGAACATCACGGCGACGCGGTTCTTCCGAGCATGCGGCGACGGGCCCTTGCCGCTGCCCTTCGGACGACCGGCTCCGGGTCGACGTCCGCCCCAGCCCATCTTCTTCTTCGCCTTGCCGGCCCTGGCCTTCGCACCCTTGCGAGTAGCGGGGCGTCTACCCGCCGCCTTCTTCTTCGCTTTCTTTGCCTTTGCCGCCATCGATCTCTCCCAGGCCGCGAACGCACACGCGAGGGTTCTGCGCGCGGAATCCAGTTCGGCCATTGAGTCGTCGATTCACGCGCGTGAAACGATAGGGACAACCTTCGAATTTCAAGCCGTGAACACCCCAGATTTCGGGCGACGAACGGGCGCCACGCGCGTACGGCTGGGTGGCCGCGCAACTCGAAGGAGTTCCCGACAAGTTCGTTCGGAGCGAGATGACTGCGTGTTCGCGGGCAAGCACCCGCGTGTTCAATCGTACTCGCCGGGTCGTCCGCGCATCTTCTTGAGCGCGCTTCGCTGGGTCTTGATTTTCCGAGTGCGCGCTTTCGACGCGCGGGTGGGGCGTGTGGGACGTCGCTCGGGATCTTCGTGAAGCGCTTTGCTGACCAGCTCGCGAATTCGCTCACGCGCGTACTCGCGATTGCGCGCGCGACTGCGGGTGCGGTCGCTGTGGACGACGAGTTCGCCTTGCGCGGTCAGCCGCGCGCCCAGGCTCTCGAGCAGACGCTCGCGCTGCCGAGGCGTCGGAGCCGCACTCTCGCGAACATTCCAGCGCAGAGTGACGCGGGTGTTCGTCTTGTTGACGTGCTGCCCCCCCGGCCCGCGGGCGCGGCTCGCCGCCTCGCCGAGCTCGGCCTCGGGGATCGAGAACCACGGCTCGATCGATAGGTCTCGGCTGTCCTGGGGCGCCATCGCGGGGACCGTATCGAATGCCCGAAGCCCACACGAAAGGCCGCCAGAGGGCAGGGAAAACCCTCACCGGGCTTCTCGCTGAAAACCGGAGGGGGCCTTTAGCCCGCCGAACGTTCGTCCGATTCGCACAGCGCGAGCCGAGCCCCTGCTGCGCCTTCGCAGCGCCTGAGGATGAAGAGACGCTGGTGAGTGCCGAACCGAAACTCCTGCTGGTTCACGACGACGATCTCGCCGACGTGCGCCATCTGCTGGCGGATATCGGCACGCCCTACGTCGAGCGCACCGGTGCGCCCACGGAGATCGATCTGCGCACGCAGTGGGATCTGGTGATCGCTAGCCAGCGGCGCATGGGCCACTTCGAGGGCAACGAGGCCACAGAGAAGACGCGCCGCATCGTCGTCGTCGACAACGATTCGCGCACCATGCGCTCCATGATGCGCCGACAGGGAGTCAACTTCATCGTCGCCCGCCCGGTGCATGCCGCTGCCATGCGACTGCTGGTGCTCCACTGCATCTACCGCGGTCCGGAACGCCGCCGTCAGGGGCGCGTGAGCGTCGGTGCAGAAGTGCAGATCAAGAGCGGATTGTTCCGCCGTGACGCGATCCTGGCCGACCTCTCACTGCACGGTTTTCGCCTGGTGGCCGACAAGGCACTCAAGAGCGGAAGCAAGGTCAAGCTGATCTTTCCCCAGGAGATCGCCTGCGGGAAGAGTTTCAGCCTGCCGGGAAGAATCCTACGCAGCGCCCCCGGAGCGCAGGGCGAGGCGAGCTGCGTGATCGCGGGCGCCTTTCACGACCTGAAGCCCGCCCAGGGCAAACGTCTGCGAAAGGTGTACGAGAACTACCAGGGCGGCCCCGCCAAACTCGAGACCTCGGGCGCCGACCTGATGAAAACGCCCGAGGAAGCGAGCGACGAGGCCTCCGAGCGACGTACCGAACCGCGCGGCGAGTACGACAAGCACGTCGTGGCGGTCGACGACGAAGCCACGCGGGTGCTGTTGTGCCGAGACATCAGCGTGGGGGGAATGCGCGTCCAGCCCAACGAGACCCTGGTACCCGGCGACGAGGTCAAGGTGGCCGTGCATGTGCGCTCGCGCGCCGAACCCCTCGTCGTGAGCGCTCGCGTCACTCGCGACGACGGCGAAGCGGGGCTGGTTCTCGAATTCTTCAATCTTTCGGAGAAGAGCGAAGCCTATCTGCGAAAGATGGTGAATCTGCTCCCGATCCTGGGCGTGAAGGCCGAGCGCGAAGACGGCGACGACGATCAGCCCGATCTGATCGTTTCCGAAATCGTCGAACGACACGCAAGCTGATCACACAGCCATGCGTAGGTGACACGCAACGCGTGTGCAGCAGGGCGTGCGCCATCCCGCCGCAGCTCTTCACTTTTTCGGGCCGCGTTCCGATGTAGCCATGAGGCGACGGTTCGCGTCGCCCCTTACTGCAACGCGCCCTTGGCTGGCGAAACGCGCAGGCCCCATCCCCGTCGATCCGGGCCTTGGATCTGGAGCCCATCATGCGAAGTTCAATTCTTCCGACTTCTTTCGATCGAGTTCTTCTCGCCCTCGGCCTTACGATGACCGTCATCGCATTCGGCTGTGCGAGTAGCGGCGACCCCCGCGACACCATGCCCAACGAGTTCGCGGGCGCCCCCGACTGGGTGGTCGAAGGCTGCCGCAGCTACGTGGGCCATCCCGACGCTTCGAAGCTCTGCGGGGTGGGATCGTTCAAGGGCAGCAGCAACATCTCGCTGGCCCGCACCGCCGCGATGGCGCGGGGTCGCACCGAGATCGCGCGCAGCCTCGGCGTGAAGGTTCGCTCGATGCTCAAGGACTACCAGGCCACCACCGCGGGTGGAGGCGAACTCGGCAGCGCAGCCAACGACGAGCAGCACGTGATCGACGTCAGCAAGCAGATCACCGACATCTCGCTCACCGGCACCGAGATTCAGGATACGTGGATCTCGAACAGCGGTACGTACTACACGCTGATGGTGCTCGACGTCGAGCGCTTCGAGGAATCGGTCTCGGGCATGAAGCGTCTCTCTGAGGGTGTGCGCCAGGCCATCACCGAGCGCGCCGAGGCGGCATTCGCGGATCTCGACGACGAGTAGATCGAAGAGACCGTCGCAATCGAAGAAGGGCCTCGTCCTTGCGGACGGGGCCCTTTTCATTTCGGCAGAGCGTTGCCGGCCGTCGGGTGGTTTCGCCGCGTGAAGAGGTAGAGCGGCGCGCGCTGCTGACCCACGCGACGGAAGTGCTGTACCAGCTCGAAGTCGTGCAGCAGGGGTAGGGCGCTCTCGAGTTCGCGCACGTCCACGATGCGCCTCGGTTGGAAACCAAAGTGGCCTCGATGCACCAGGATGCCGAGCGCCTGATCGGAGAGTGCCAGGGCGCGCACGTCGGGCAACGTGAACGCAGCGCCCAGCTTCTCGTTCGTGAGCAGACCGAGCGCTTCGGAATCCTCGGTGGAGCGACGCGGAAACCAGCTGAAGACGCTCATCTCGAAACCCCGCGGCACACGCCTCTGAGCTTCGACTGCGAGGTAGGTATCGAAGGTCAGCAGCCGCTCTTCGGGCCCGACCTCGGCCTCGATCACTCGAGCCGCGGCTCGCAGCAGGTCGAGGTCGCTGGGATCCGGAGATTGCCAAAGCCGCTGCTGGCCCTCGAAGCGCATCCACTGCAACACGGTCAACGCCACCAGCGCACACAGGAGCGCTGCGTGGCTCGGCAGGGGGTTCGCGAAGCGCCGCACGGTGCCCTCGTGGATTCGCGCGGCCGACCACCCGAACACCACGAGTGCAAGCGGGAGCACCGCCACGAAATACACGGGGTAGACGTACCGCGGCGCGAGATGGGGCAGGAAGGCCAGCAACACGACACCCGAAACGAGGGCGAGTGCGTGCGTGTCTTCGCCGACCTTGCCGCGACGAGCCTCCCAGCCCGCGCGAAGCGGCCAGAAGAACACCGCAACGAGCGCGAGAAGAACCGCGGGGCCGAACTCGATGTACAGACTCTGCACGAGATCGAGGCGCGAGCCGAACCACGCCGAAAGATCGAAGGCCGCCGGCGCCTCGAACTGCAGGTGTCGCTCGCGCTGGACGTCCACGAGGAAGAACCACGCGCGGGCGAAGCCACCGGCCAACGTGAATGCCCCCAGCACCAACGCAGCGAGGCCCGCGGGCACCACCGCCCGCATCACCTCTCCCGCCCGGGCGGATCCGCGGTGCAGGCGATAGAGCGCGTAGCCCGCGACGAACAACGCAGCGGGCGCCACACTGACCCGCGCGGCCACGGCGAGTACGGCGGCGAGCACTGCACACCCCACGGTGGCCGCCGTCGTCCGCTCGCGGGTGATCGCCACCACCGCCAGCGTGAGGAAGAGCGCGCTCAAGGGTTCCGTGCGCGTGGTCACCAGGCTCCAGAGCCCGAGCGGGGTACTCGCGAGCCCGACGAACGCGATCGCGGGCGCGATCCAACGCCCGCGCTCATGCGCCAGGCGAATCGCGAGCGCGCAGGTAATCGCACTCAGTACGAAGGAAGCCCAGCGACCGGTTTCGACCCCGGGCCAGAGCCACTGGGCGGGCGCATGGACGATCGCCAGCAATGGCGCCTGATAGAAGGGGAAGTCGCGGTAGGGCAGCTCACCTTCGAGCAGACGCTGGGCCGCGTAGAGGGCCCAACCCTCGTCGTGATTGATGCGGCCGCGGGTAACGAAGCTCGCCGCCAGCCATCCCAGAGCGAGGCTTGCGCCCGCGATGACGCCCCACGCCGATCGGCCGAGCACGCGACCCGTGTCTCGCGACGAAGCTTCGCCGTCCTTCGCATCTGCGGACATCGAAGCCAGGATAGCGGCCCAGGGCGCGAGCCGGTCGAAGACTCCTCGCTAGAAGTCCTCGAGATCCCAGTCCATCTCGCGTCCGTCGGATCCGAGTTCGGAATCCAGCTCGTCGAAAGCGTTGCCCGCGTTCTGCTTCGCGCGAGCGATCTCCTGGGCGAGGGATTCTTCGAGATCGAAGGACGCGTTCGGCACGCCGTAGGCCTTCGCACCGCGCTTCGTCTTGAAGGGGCGCGCGCCTTCGCGCGCGCGCTTGCGCGTCGGTGCCTTCGCGGCTTGCGGCGCCTCGTCGATCGCGGCCGGTACGGACGCCTCGGCGACCTCGACTCCGAGGCCTTCGAGCCAGCGACGCGCGAGTGAACTGCGCAGCGAGTAGTTGAGCCCTTCCAGCGGAAGGCCCTGCTTGTTCACCCGCTTCACGTAGGTGTTCACGCCGATCAGGTTGCCGCCGTGATCCAGCAGCGGCCCCCCCGAGTTGCCGGGGTTGATCGCGGTATCGGTCTGGAAGATCTGGCGCTTTCCATCGGTGCGGGTACTCGAGATCGTGCCCGTGGTCAGCGTCCACAGACCGCCGCCACCGGGATGACCGATCGCTGCGACCTGGGATCCGATCTCGACGTTCTCGGAATCGCCGAACCCGATGACTTCTGCGCGGCCCGGCAGACCGTCGACCTTGAGCAGAGCGAGATCGAGCGAGGCATCGCGTGCAACCACGCGCGCACGCATACCCCCCTTGAGATCGCGCTTCGTATTGCCCGTGATCTTCTCGGGTTTGAAGTAGACCGTGATCTTCGGGAAGGGCTTGCGAGCGCCATCGCCCTGGATCACGTGGTTGTTGGTGAGAATCAGACCCTGGTCGGTCACGATCGAACCGGTACCGGCGCTGCCGGCTCCGTTCCCGTCGTAGCCGAAGATCAGCACGACCGAAGGCGACGACTCGCGGTAGACGTCCGCGGCAGAGAAGGATCCCGCCAGGGCGGTGTGCGCGAAGGACACAGCGAGCAACAGCGGGATCAGGAAGACAGACAGTCGCGTAGCCACGCGAGCACAGGTGAGGCGTTCCATCGGGGTCTCCTCGTGGAGAAGCGCGCGCACTGGGGCGCACCGGGGTCCTCGTTACATCGAGAGAACGGCCCGGGATCTCAAGCCCATTGAGGGGTCCTGCCCGCGGCCTCCAGCATCGGGCCGGACAGTCCGATGAGAAACCTGCAGTCACATGGCAATCACCGCGCAACGACCCATCGATCGTGCGCAACCACGCCGCAGGGAACGGATGGCCGAGGAACGCATCCAGGTCGAGATCCAGAACGACACGCTCGAAGCGCTGATTCGCGTGGTGGCGGGTGAAGCGCTCGAGCGGGATGCCGTCGCCTGTGCGCTCGTCGAAGCCGAGGTCGTTTTCGGCATCGACGAACGGGTGAAGCAGACGATCGAAAGCCGGATCCACGACGAGAGCTTCGAAGCCCCCGAACAGGTGATCGCGAAGGGCAAGCCACCGCGCGCGGGCAAGGACGGCGGCATCGAACTCGACGTCGAGGTCGGGCCCCTGGCCTTCAGCCGCCGGGCCGACGGCAGCGTCGACTGGTTCGAACGCAGCACGCTGACGCGCGTGAGCGAAGGGGCGGACCTCGGCTTCGTGCGTCCGCCAACCGAGGGCCGCTCGGGCAAGGGGGTCGACGGAAGCGAACTCCAGCCGACACCGGGCAAGGAGATGAGCGCCGTCGTCGGCGACGGCGTCGAACTCACCAACGAAGGACGACTGGTCGCGAAGCGCTCCGGGGCGCTGCTCTTCAAGAATGGGAATCAGGTCGATGTGCTCGAACACGTCGAGCACGGCGGCGACGTCGACATGCGATCGGGCAACCTCGAAACCGACGGCAGCCTCACGGTGACGGGCAACCTGAACGCCAACTTCGAGATCCAGGCCAGGGGCGACGTCGAGATCAAGGGCGCCGTTTTCGGTGGGCGCGTGTGCGCTGGAGGCAACCTCCAGGTGGCGCGCGGCATCACGGCCGGCGATTCGGGATCCATCGACGTCGGTGGCGACCTGATCGTCCACCACGCCCAGATGGCGAAGCTGCGCGCGGGCGGCCGCGCGATGTTCGTCACCGACAGCGTGGGGAACGAGGTCAACTCCCGGGTTTGCGAAGTCGGCAAGCGCTTGCGCGGCGGAACGACTGTCGTCGAGACCCTGATCCGCACCCAGGATGCCGGCGCACCCGACGGCGCCGGCACCCGGCTTCGCGTAGCCGAACCCTTCACGTCTCCTCGCGAAGAAGCCCATCGGAACGCTGCGCTCGACAAAGAGCGGCGAAAGGTCTCCCGCGGCAAGCAGGATGGCGGTTCGGAGCGTCACTCCCGCAAGAAGGGGGGCAAGCGCGCCCGTGCCCAGGTCGCCATCGACACGAAGGCCTCGGAGACGACGCGAGAACGCGCTGCAAAGCGCCGCGAGCTGATGAAGGTGGCCGAGATCCACGTGCTGGGCACCGTGAACGTGGGCGTTCAGGTTCGCTTCGGCAGCCGCCGACTCGACATCGACGCTCCGACTCGCGCAACCCGCTTCACCTTCGACCCGGAAACGAAACGCATCACCGTCGGATCACTCTGAGAGCGCGACCCTCCACCCGCCAGACAGGATCGATACCCATGCAGTTCCAGGAACTCACCGCACGAGACCTCATGAGCACCAAGCTCGAAACCTGCGACTCCGAAGCGAGCGTGTTGGAAGCGCTCAAGCGGATGGTCGAGCTGAAGATCCACTGTCTGCTCATTCCGGCGCCCGAAACCGGGCGTAGCCTCGGCATCGTCTCGGTCAAGGACATCGTGCAGCTGCTCGGCGATGCCGGACCGGAGATCCTCGATGAGCTCGTCGTCAGCGAAGTGATGACCTCACCCGTCGTGAGCCTGCCCGACTATCTGCGCATCCCCGATTGCGTGAACCTGATGCGGATGACGGGGGTGCGCAGTGCCCCGGTGATGCAGGATCGCGAGGTGGTGGGCGTTCTCAGTTACACCGACGTCGTAAACTGGATCGCCCGGAATACCTGAAGCGGCATCCCGGGCGATCCGTTTGTTCGGGCGCGTCCGAACGATTTGATGTGACGAGTGGCCCCTAGTGGGCTTCGGCCGCCGCCTGCGACTCCTCGACGATCTTCTCGGCGAGCTTCGCGGGCACCTCGGCGTAGTGCGAGTACTCGAGATGGAACTCGCCCTTGCCTCCCGTCATGCTGGTGAGCGCCGTGGCATAGTCGAGCATCTCGCTCATCGGCACCTTGGCGATCACCACGCAGCTATGCGCACGTGACTCGGTGGTCTGCACGAGGCCCCGGCGCCCCGAGATGTCGCCCATCACGTCGCCCACGTGGTCCTCGGGCACCGTGATCTCGGCCGTCATCATGGGTTCGAGGAGCGTCGGCTTGGCCGCCTGCACCGCCGCCTTCAACGCGAAGGAGCCGGCGAGGTGGAAGGCCATTTCGTTCGAGTCCACCGCGTGGTACTTGCCGTCGACGCACTTCACCCCGATGTCGACGACCGGGTAACCCGCCAACGGGCCCTTCTGGCACGCTTCGCGAACTCCCTTCTCGACCGCAGGGATGAGCCCCTTCGGGATCGCACCACCCACCACCTTGTCTTCGAACTGGAAGCCCTCGCCACGTGGGAGCGGCTCGACGTCGATGTAGGCCACACCGAACATCCCGGCGCCGCCCGTCTGCTTCTTGAGCTTGCCTTCGACGTGCTCGGCCTTCTTCGCGATGGTTTCGCGATACGGCACCTTGGGCGTCTTCAGGTGGATCTCCAGATCGAATAGGCGATTCAACTTCTTCGCCGTCGTCCGGATGTGGAGTTCACCCATGCCCGTGAGCAGGAACTCGCCGGTCGCCTCATCGCGACCGATGTGGAGGGAGGGATCTTCTTCCGCGAGCTTGGCCAGCGCGCCGAAGATCTTCTCGTCTTCCTTGCCGCTACCCGCCTCGATGGCGTAGGAGATCACCCCTCCTGGGATCTCGAGTTCGTGGAGATGCACGCCACCCTTTTCGGCGGTGAGTACATGGCCGGTGTGCACGTCCTTCAGCTTCGCGACGGCCACGATGTCGCCCGGGCCCGCTTCCGCGACCTCGACGTGCTTCTCTCCCTGCAAGAGGAAGAGCTTGCCAACGCGCAGCTTCTCGCCGTTCGTCGCATCGAGGATGTGCGAGTCGGCCTTCACGGTGCCCGACACCACGCGCATCACGCTCATCGTGCCCGTGTAGCGATCGATGATCGTCTTGAACACGACGGCGCTGAAAGGCGCGTCGGTGCTCGGCGCAACCGCCTGGCCTTCTTCCTCCCCTTCCCATTCGCCGCGATCGGCAGGGGAAGGCATGTATTCCTCGAGTTCTTCGAGCAGGAGCGTCACGCCGATCTCGGTGAGTGCCGAACCACAAACCACCGGCACGATCAAGCGCTCCACCAGCGCGATGCGAAGCCCGCGGCGAAGCTCGTCCTCCGTGAGATCGCCCTCCTCGAGATACTTCTCGAGCAGGTCGTCACTCGATTCGGCGACGGCTTCGACCAGGGTTTCGCGGCGCATCTGCGCTTCGTCCAGCAGATCGTCCGGGATCGGGCTCCGCACGCCGCGGCGTACGGCTTCCATTCGTATCAGATCGACCACCCCTTCGAGGGCCTCTGCTTTACCGATGTTGAATGCGATGGGGACCGGCGTGACCTCGAGCTCCTTGAGCATCTCGAGGGTGCGGTCGAGATCGGCTTCTTCGCGATCGAAGCCGTTCATGAAAGCCATGACGGGCATGTTGGCCTGCTGCGCTGAGCGCAACATCTTCTCGGTGCCCGCTTTGGGACCGTCGACGGCGGAGACGAGGAGTACGGCAGCGTCGAGGGCCTGCAGAGCGATCTTGCCGTCGCCCTGGAAGTTGGGATCGCCGGGAGTGTCGACGAGAGTGAGGTGGTGATCCGAGTGATCGAAACCGAAGACGTGGGAGGTAACGGAAGCGGTGTGTCCGTTCTTTTCCTCAGGGAGGTAGTTGAGGACCGAAGAGTCATCATCCACGCGGCCGGCGGCATCCGTCACGCCTGCGACGTGGATGAGTGATTCGCCCAGGGTCGTCTTCCCATCACCCGAATGGCCGATCAAGGCGAAATTCCGGGTATTGCCGATTTGCACATTTTGCATGAGCTGGGTCTCCCTTTTATCGGCGGGCGAATCGCGAACGACTGCCCGCGGCTATGTCTCGACTTCGAGTCGGTCTTGGTTGCTCTTGCTCTCTTTTCCTCTCTGGCCGGGTAACGGCGATGCGTGACCGTCCGGTCCCGACACATCCCTGCGTTGTTTCGCTCGTTCTCGCTGGCGGACCGCGACCGGGGGGTTTACGGCCGCCTCACAGACATCATGCACCGTTTGCGGTGCGGGATAAACCACGAATCCCCTCGAATTGAAGCGATTCGACCGGCAAGGCAGGGGCAACCGCCGGAACCCGAGGCACTACGCAACACCCGGTGCAAACCCCAATGGGGGAAGCAGAACTCCCGGGGCGAGGCGGCCTTCCGGGCCTTCCTCAGGCGCCGCTACTGGGGATCTCGCCCCGCTCGGCGAGGCGCTCGAGGGCGGCGGCGACCGCCGGATCGAACTGGCGACCCGCGTAGTCGCGGATCTCCTTGAGCGCCTGCTCGGGGGTCATGGCGAGGCGGTGCTTGCCTGGGCGAATCAGCGCGTCGTAGCAATCCGCCACGGCGATGATGCGGGCTTCGAAGGGGATGTCCTCGCGCTCGATGGCTTCGGGATAACCCGAACCATCCCACCACTCGTGGTGGGAGAGCACGATGGGCGCGACATCCTCCCACAGGCGGATGCGCGAGAGCATGCGGTGCCCGACCTGGGGATGTCGTTGGAAGTGTCCGGGGGAGCGCTGGTGTTTCGCTTCGACCTTCAGCATGCCGATGTCGTGGAGCAACGCGGCGAAGTGCAGGTTCTGCATGCGCTCTTCGGAGAGATCGAGTTCGCGCGCGAGTCGGTACGATAGACCCGCGACGGCCTTCGCGTGTCCCATGCGGCCATCGATGTGGACGTCCATCGCGCTCACCAGCAACTCCGTGATGTGCGCGAAGAAGTTGCGCTGGGCGTCCTGCAACTCGACGTTGTGCATGTTCACGCCGGTGAACGAAGAGAGGGTCATCAGGGCGTCGCGCTCTTCGAGGCTGAAGTCGCCTTCGTTGTCGCTCGGGTTCATCACGATGAGCGCGCCGGTGGCGCCGTTCTCGCTGATCATCGGGAACGCGATGCCGGCGCCGAGGCCCTGGCTCATGTCTGCCCGCACCTGGGTCGCCACGCCGTTTCCGATGCTGGCTTCGACGAGTTCGCGCAGCAGGCTTTCGTTCGCGGCGAACGCCCCCTGCGCTCCTTCACCGCTCGACTCGACGAGCACGAGGGGCTTGTCGTCAGAGGGTCGCATCATCAGGTAGGCGAGCTTCGCGCTCGTGAGACGAAGTGCGCTCGCGACGGAGAGCTCGGCCACCGCCTGCGCGTGGGTCGAGGTGGAGAGCTCGCGCGAAACCGCGAGGATGTTCTTGAGGCGAAGGTTGTCGCTCTTCATGCGCTCGATCGCGCCGAGGGAGATGCGACGAAGCGCGAAGAACGAAGCCAGACTCAGGAGTGACACCCCACCGATCACGCCCAGCATCGCCTGGGTCATCGGAAGATCACTCTTCAGTGTCGGGAAGACGTGGTAGTGCAGGACCAGGCCGAGGGCGATCAGGGGCACGATGCCACCCAGGAAGTAGGTGACGAAGATCGAGCGATCGAGTGGTTGCGTGAAGATCGATCGCGAGCGTCGACGCTTGCCCATGGGCCTCCCCGGTTCGTTCCGAAACGACGCCTACTCTTCGTCCGAGCGGTGGACTTGCTGGAGAGCTGCCTGTGCCCCGGATCGGCGATGAGAACTCCGGGGTAAAGCGATCGACCAGGGGTGCAAGTCTAGGAGCACACGCGAATCGCCGATGCAGTGGCCATGCGATTCGGCCTCTCCCTGCGCCTGATGTCGCTAGCCACGGTGTTGATCGTGCTCACCGGGTTGGTGATGGCGCTGGTCTTCGCCACCAGCCCCGAGGGCCAGCCCGTGCAAGTGATCGCCTGGGGGATGGTGTTGAGCGCGCTTCCCGGCATGGCCATCGGGTTGATCGTCGCGCGGAGGATCGCCGACGCGCTCTCGGCGGTCTCCGAGGCGTGTCGCGCGGTCGAGGGGGGCGATCTCGAAACCCACATCGGAAGCGATCGCGACGACGAGATCGGCGAACTCGCGCGCCACTTCGATCGCATGATCGGCGAGATCCGCCGCGACCGGGAAGCCCTCGAGTCGGCCCGCAAGAAAGAGGCCTTCACCGCGAAGGCCGTCGCCACGTCGGCGCGCCTGGCTTCGATGGGAGAACTCGCAGCCGGTGTCGCCCACGAGGTCAACAACCCACTCACCTACGTGCGCGCCAATCTGGGTCAACTCCGCAACGATTGGCTCGTGGTCCAGAAGCAGTTCGAGGGCCGCGATCTCGACGAAGAACTCGGCATCATCCTCGGCGAAGGGGAAGAGCTGATCGACGAATCCCTCGAAGGCGTCGAACGCGCGGTCTCGATCGTGCGCGACATCAAGGGCTTTGCGCATTCCGGAAGCGCCGCTCCCGCCGCGGTCGAACTGAACGAGCTGCTCGATAGTGTGTTGCGCGTGGCCTCGCCCCAGCTGGGTGCGCAGATCCGAGTCGACAAGGACTACGCCCCTTCGATCTGCGTGCAGGGCATCGGGCAACAACTCAAGCAGGTCTTCCTCAACCTGATCGTGAACGCTGCCCAGGCGATCGAGCTCGCGGGAGCGATTCGCATCGAGACTCGCGAGAGCGAAGGGCTCGCCGTCGTGCGTGTCCAGGACAACGGATCGGGAATCGAACCCGATGCGCTGGATTCGATCTTCGACCCCTTCTTCACGACGAAGCCCGTCGGTGCAGGAACCGGACTCGGTCTCTCGATCTCTCACGAGATCATCGAACGCCACGGGGGCGAGATGCGCGTCGAGACGCAAGTGGGTGAAGGTACGACCTTTTCGGTCCTGCTCCCGATCGAATCCTGAAACCTCGGGGCCGCGCCTCGCGTATGGGTTCGCGCAGAGCGTGATGTGCGGGTGGCCCCGTTACACTCGGCTCCAACGGGAGAACCCCACGTGCTGATCAAGACCTCGAAGAACCAGGCCGCGGGCGCGCCGATCCCCGGTTCGCAGATCACCCCTGAACACCTGGCGGTGAACCGCCGCCGTTTCATCCAACAGGGGGTGAGCGCATTCGTGGGTGGAACCCTCGCCGCCGGCTGTTTCGGTGACGGCGAAGCCGAAGCGCGCGGCGACGTGCAGCCGCCGGAAGACGCGAAGCTCTCGTTCAGCCAACCCGAAGGTGCCGGCTTCCGCACCGACGAAGAGCGCACGACCTATCGGGACGCTTCGCGTTACAACAACTTCTACGAGTTCGGCACCGACAAGAGCGACCCCGCGCGCAACGCCCGGGCTTTCAGGACCGAGCCGTGGTCGGTGGTGGTCGAAGGCGAAGTCGCGAAACCCGGACGCATTCCCCTCGAGACCCTGCTCGCACCGCACACCCTCGAAGAGCGCGTCTACCGCATGCGCTGCGTCGAGGCGTGGTCGATGGTGATCCCCTGGGTGGGGGTCCCCCTCGGCGCGATCCTCTCGAGCTTCGAACCCACTTCGAAGGCGAAGTACGTCGCCTTCGAAACCCTGCACGATCCCGAACAGATGCCGGGGCAACGCCGCAACGTGCTCGATTGGCCCTATCGCGAAGGACTTCGCATCGACGAAGCCATGCACCCGCTCAGCATCCTCGCGGTGGGGATGTACGGCGCCTCGCTTCCGAACCAGAACGGCGCCCCCCTGCGGCTCGTCGTGCCCTGGAAGTACGGCTTCAAAGGCATCAAGTCGATCGTGAAGATTCGCCTGCAGGAGAAGGAGCCACCGACGAGCTGGAACATCAGCGCACCGCGGGAATACGGTTTCTACGCCAACGTCAATCCCGAGGTCGATCACCCGCGTTGGAGCCAGGCGCGCGAGCGACGCATCGGGAACTTCGGCAAACAACCCACCTTGCCCTTCAACGGCTACGGCGAGCAGGTGGCCTCCCTTTACGCCGGGATGGATCTGCGGAAGTTCTATTAGTGAGCGACGCGCTCAAACGATTCGGTATCCCGATCCTGGGCGCGCTTCCGCTGGTCGGACTCGTCATCGCCTTCTCTCTCGACGAACTCGGTGCGGACCCGGTCGAGAAGTTCACCCACGAAACGGGCGAGTGGGCGCTGCGCTTCCTGATCCTCACCCTGCTGGTGACCCCGCTGCGTCGCTTCACGGGTTGGAGCTGGTTGGCGCCGCATCGCCGCACCCTCGGTCTATACGCCTTCGTCTACGCCGCGCATCACTTCGCCACCTATCTCGTCTTCGATCTTGGCTTCGACTTCGCCTTCCTCGGCGAAGACATCCTCGAACGGCCCTACATCACCGTCGGCTTCGCGAGCTTCCTGATCCTGCTCGCCCTCGCGGCGACCTCGACGAAGGGTGCGGTGAAGCGGCTCAAGAAGAAGTGGATCGCCCTTCACCGGCTGGTGTACGCGGCCGCGATCCTCGCGGTGGTGCACTTCCTATGGCTCGTGAAGGCCGACCTCCTCGAGCCGCTGATCTACGGCGCGATCGTCGCCGCACTGCTCGCGACGCGGGTGCCGTGGAAGCGGTCGACTGCGCGGTCGCTATAGCCGCGCGTCTCGAACTATCCCCCGACCGACTCGCCGGGATTCTCCCCATTGAAGACGATCACCTTGCGGTGCGGGAAGGGGATCTCGATGCCCGCTCCGTCGAGCGCCTTCTTCACTCGCTCCGGCAGCGAATAGAGCAGATCGAAGTAGTGCGCACCGTCGCAGAACGGGCGCACCAGGAAGTCGACCGAACTGTCGTTCAAGGTTTCGACTTCGACGAAGGGAGCGGGGTCGTTCAACACGTGCGGATGGGATGAAAGGACGCCGCTGATCGTGCTGCGGGCCAGATCGATGTCGGAGTCGTACGAGATTCCGAAATGCATGTCGACGCCGCGGATGGGGTGGTGACTGTGGTTGACGATCTTCTCGCCCCAGATACTGCCATTGGGAACGATGACGTGTTGATTGTCGAAGGTCTTGAGGTTCGTGGTGAACAGATCGATGCCGTCCACGAGACCGAAGATCCCGGCGACTTCGGCGAAATCACCGACCCTGTAGGGTCGGAAGACCATCAACATGACGCCGGCCGCAAGGTTGGACATCGCACCCTGGAGGGCGAGGCCGATCGCGAGTCCGGCGGCGCCGAGGAGAGCCACGATCGAGGTGGTCTCGACGCCGAAGCGGTTCAACACCGCGATGAAGGTGAAGGCCAGAACGACGTAGCGGGCAATGCTGCCCAGGAACGTGAAGAGCGTGCTGTCGAGCTGTTCATAGCGATCTCCGGCCCGGGTGATCAGACGGCCCACCCGCCCTGCGATCCAGTAACCCAACAGCAGGATCGCGATTGCGAGTAGAACGTTCGTCGCCAACTCGAGCGTGGCGGGCAGAACCTGGTCGATGTCGAGCGTCTCGAGGTAGTCCGACATGGCGTCACTCCTGTTCTGTTCTCTTCGAGTTCCGATCGGGGCTCACTCTACATGAATGCACCAGAACCCCGGAGCGTCACATGCGGGAGCCACTCGCACAACGCTTCCCCGACTGGTCCCGGTCGCCACATCGACCCCTCACTCAGTCGGCACCGAGCACGACGTTGTCGAGTTCGCCCGTATCCCCGCCTATTCCAAACTCGCCTCGAATTCGCAGGTCGCTGATCGCGCCGAGCACGTCGCGGATGTCATCGTCGGTGGCCGCCGACGACGAGAGCCAATTGGTGGTCACCCGCCAGTCTTCCGAGGCGTCGAGTCGAATCCTGAACGGTGTCCAGGCTTCGCCCGGATTGCTCGACGTGAAGGTGTAGACATACTTCGTACCGTCGGTCATGACGACAAATGGCGCTGCCAGCGGGTTCAGCAATTCGTCACTCGATTGCTTCAGATCGAAGGTCAGGTGCCTTCCGAATGCGCCGCTGTGGTCCCCGCGGAACTTCGAGGGAGCGCCGAAGAAGTAGTAGGTACCGGGCCCGAGCTGATCCCACAGAATATGGCCACCGGGGTTGCCGCCGAAGATCCGATGAATCGGACGCCCCCCGCCCGTGATGTCACCGAAGTTGTCGGCTCGCGGGCCGACGAACCACCCCTCGTCACTCGCAGTGAAGGTGCTCATCGGCGTGGGATTCGGTGGTGGCGGCCCGAGCACGAAGTTCAGGTGGGTGGACATGAACGCCGTCGTATCGATCGGTTCAGCAACACCCGCCAGGCCAGCGCTGGCGGTTTCCAGATCGAAGCTGGCATCTGCCATCGCATCGTAGATCGTATAGGCGCCGTTCGCATCGGTCGTGGTCGCCACTCGCGCCCCGTTGAAGTCGGTATAGGTGACGGTCGCACCCATGAGCGGAGTCGCAGTTCGCTCATCTCTCACGACCCCATAGATCGTGGAGACGACCTCCTGGACGTCGAAAGAGATGACGTGGTCGTCGATGGTCGTATCGAGGGGTCGAAGGTTCACCAGGTCCTCCAGGCGAACGGGCGTCTGATACACCGGTGCTTCGTTCTCGCGCAGAACCTCCAGCAATACGATCCCGTCATCGGCGCGATCGAACACGTCGGTGTTGAACGAAAACTGGTTGGTGAACTGCGCATCGCCAGCCACGGCACCTTCGAAGAAGGGAACCTCACGAGTGTTGTCGCCTTGGTCCGGCGCAACGTTCAGGACGTGCTTCTGATGAACGCGAGCGACC
Source organism: Myxococcota bacterium (assembly GCA_028278345.1). GTDB lineage: Bacteria > Myxococcota_A > UBA9160 > UBA9160 > UBA4427 > DUBZ01. The sequence goes on along the minus strand of JANQEL010000151.1, from coordinate 18,895 downwards.
GGCAACACCTCTCCATCGATCCGGAACTGGTCGATGGGCAGTGCGACCGAAGATCGGAATCTCACGCCGAGCCACGCGGGTTCATCGGGGAGTTCGTGTCGATTCAATAGCGTCAGGATCGCCTTCCAGACGTTGATGCGACCGAAGCCGTAGAGATCGTCACCGCCCGGGGCACCGAGATCGTCGGCGGTTCGCTGGATGATGTCGATCACTTCCGCGTTGCTGATCGCGCCATCCAGGCTGAACATCTCTGCCGCAAGACCGGCGACGTAGGGCGCAGAGTACGACGTGCCCGATGCGGGCTCGACGGTTTCCAGATCCCAGGTCAGAACCGGGACGAGGTGGCCCGGCGCCGAAACGGAAACGTTCGCGCCGGTATTCGAAAAGGATGGATGACCTTCGCGGTCCGATTCGTCCCAGATCACGTCATCCACCCCGGCCGCACGCACGAGTGAAGTTGCGCCCACGACCATGAGCCCCTGCTCGAGGAGCGAAGCGCCCGGGGCCAGCCGGTTGGCGCTGCGCGGAGGGCCCAGCGATGGCATTGGGCGGTTCCTCGTCATGTCGAACTCGTTTCCGGCCGCCAGAACGATGATGCGGTTTCCGCTGATGAAGCGCTCCATGTGCGGTCGCAGCATGGCCGAGAAGTCACGGACCTGATCTTGTGTGAACGTGAGCGTCTGCCCATAGCCGAAGCTCACGCTCAGCACCCGAGTGATGTCATCCCCATCGATGTCGGGTTGGTTCGCAATCTCCGCAAACGTCGACGCGAACCAGTCGGTCGAGATCGTGGGCGTCGCGGGCAGGATGCAGGTTCCGGCACCTTCGAACGCACAATGGATGTCACTGGAACAGGAAAAGCGGTCATCTGCGGAACACACTCCGAGAATGCTGGTGCGGATGGGTCGGAGACTCGAGTGTCGGTTGGTACCGCGAACGTCCTGCCCGCCGCCGAGTGCCGTCGCCGATACGCCAAGGCCGTGAAGAAGTACACGCTCCATCGAATCGAATCCGATCAGGCGGTTCGAAGCGGGGCTGACGTTTCCGGTCGTGAACCCCACCGAACGCGTCGAGTTCGACGGTTCGATCACCAACTCGATCCCGGTCGGTGCGACGATTCGGCCGGCCAGGTCCGAATCTTCCGTGCGAGGTGAAAGCAGCGAGAGCCTGGGGCGGAACACTGGATCCTCTGAATCCGTAGTCGGGAGCTGAAAGCCCGAGGGGTCGACCACGGCGAGAACGACTTCCTGCAGGGGACGGTCTTCCAAGGCTGCATCGGCGAGCGCGAGCCCCGGCATCGTGTCCATCAGATAGTGCGGCCAATTGCGTTTCGTCTCTTCGGAGGAGAACTCGATCGGAATGGGGGCATCAGGGTCGCTCGCGCGCGTGTCGAGTATGGGGCGAACCGCGCCCGCGAGGGTTTCGACGGTGAGCATGCGATTCAAGACGACACGCTCGACGCCGAGGAATGCTGAGGCATCGCTGCGCGCCTGGAGTTCCGTGCGTCCGTCGACGATCCTGGCCGTCACCTGGTTCACGCCACCGATGAATCCGATGCGCTCGAGACCGATCCCCTCGAGGAATTGATCGATCTCTTCGAGCGAAAGATCATCGTCGAGATCGATGAACAACTGCCGGGCGACGATCGAGCCACCTCCCTCGGGACTGTCGATGACATCCCGGGAGCTGACTGCAGCGAACTCGACTCTGACGTGCTCGTCGTTCGCTGACTTCGGGGCGTCTCGCGAATCGCCCGACGATCCACTGCTTCCCTTGCATCCCGAGAGAAGGAACAGTGAGAGCGTCACGACGACAACGCCTCGGAGGCGACCCGAGATCGTGGAAGGCGAGTTGGCCATTCTGTTTTCGCAGCAATTCCCATGCCGCGGGTCTAGCTGCACTTCCGCGCTTCTCGACCCGAACGAGCGGACGAGAGCCCCATCGCCACGTCCCGACATGGGTTGTCCCGACACAGCCTGGCGCTCGGGAGATGCACGTTTCGCTGGTCGATATGTGCAGGGGACCGGCAACCCCCATGCATCCGTGGCGGTGGTGTCGTCGCGACTTCCGGGCTCGCTGCGTGGCCGCTGGCCGGACGACTATTCGCCGGTGAAGTTCGGCTTGCGCTTTTCCTTGAAGGCGCGCGGGCCTTCGCGGGCGTCCTTCGAGGTCATCACCGCCACCGAGACATCGTTCTCGATCTGGTAGGCGTCGGCGAGCGGAAGGCCACTCGAACGCATCACGCCTTCCTTGATCTTCTGCACGGCGAGGGGGCCGTTCTCGGCGAGCTTGCCGGCGAGTTCGCGCGCCTTCGTCATCAGTTGATCGCGCGGAACGACGTAATTGAGCAGGCCCATGTCGAGGGCTTCCTGGGCGGAGAAGTGATCGCCGATCAGCAGCATCTCCATTGCCTTCGCGTAGGGGATCTGGCGCGGCAAGCGCGTGATCGACCCGCCGCCCGGCAAGAGGCCCACCTTCGCTTCGGGGGTGCCGAAGACCGCGTTGTCGCTCGCCACGCGAAGATCACAGGCGTTCGCCATCTCGGTGCCACCGCCGAGGGCGTTGCCGTTCACCGCGGCGATGATCGGCTTGTAACACTCGAAGCCGCGCAGGATGGCGTCGGTGAAGAGGGTGCCTTCGGCGAGCAGTTTGTGATCCCAATCGTCTTCCGGCTGACGCGCCCCCGTCATCAGCGGCATGGTGATCTTGAGGTCGCCGCCGGCGCAGAAGTCTTCGTTGCCCACGCCGGTGAGGATGGCGACGCGAAGGTCCTTGCGATCGCGAAAGTCGTACCAGGCGTGGGCCATCTTCACGAGCATCTGGGGCGAGAGCGCGTTGCGCGCCGCCGGGCGATTCATCGTGAGGGTGAGTACGCCGTCGCTCTCGTCGATCAGCAGGTGGCTTTCTTCACTCATGGGGGTCCTCTGGGCGACGCCGGGAATCAGACGTCGGGGGTGAAGTAGAGGCGGCCGAAGGATTCGGTTTCGCGTTCGAGTACGACACGCACGGGCAGATCGAGTTCGAGGGCCTCGTTGGGTGCGCCGCGGAAGCCGCCCACCAGGCGCGGACCCTCCTCCATTTCGACGACGACCGTGGCCCAGGGGCCATCGACCGCCCAACCCGGATCGACCGGGCGATGGGAGATCGTCCACGAGAAGATTCGCCCCTTCCCGCTGATCGCCGACCACTCGACCTGTTCGGAACCACAGGTCGCGCAGAGGTAACGCGGCGGGTGATGGACCGCTCCGCAATCCGCGCAGCGTCGCAGGCACAACGTACCGTCGGCGATGTTCTGATAGAACTCCGCGTTCAAGCCGTCGGGGTCGGGGATCATCTTCGGGGGTGCGTCACTCATCGATCTTCTCTTCCCGCGCTCACTCGCGCGCCAGGATCGCAATGCTGCCGTCGCCGAAGTCGCCCCAACCCGTCACGAGGCCGAGCTCGGCATCCTTCACCTGCGCTTCCCCCGCCTGATGGCGCAACTGCCGCACCGCTTCGACGACGTGATTCATGCCCCACATGTGTCCCTGGGAGAGCAGACCGCCGTGGGTGTTGAGGGGTTGCGGCCCGCCGAGGCGGATGTTGCCGTCGCGCACGAAGTCGCCGGCTTCGCCGCGACCGCAGAGCCCGAGGGCTTCCATCTGCAGCATCACGACATAGGTGAAGCAGTCGTAGATCTGCAGGAAGTCCATGTCCTGCGGCGCAACACCCGCCATGGCGAACGCGCGGGGTGCGGCGAACGAGAGCCCCACCTTGAAGGGGTCGGGGCGGTTCGTGATGTCGTCGGCTGGATACGGATGCCCCTCGGCGCCACCGAGATAGAGGACCGACGGGTGACGCATGTCGCGCGCGCGCTCGGCCGAAGTCACGACCACCGCTGCGGCGCAGTCGGTTTCGACGCAACAATCGAATTTGCGAAGTGGCTCGGCGATGTAGGGCGATGCGAGGTACTCGTCGAGGGTGAGCTCGCGGCCGCGCATCAGCGCCTTGTCGTTGAGCTGCGCATGGGCGCGGCAGGCGAGCGCGATCTCTCCCGCATCTTCGTCACGGATCCCGAAGAGCTTCTTGTAGCGGGTGAGTACGAAGGAATAGAACTGTGGCGCCGACCGCGCGCCATAGGGCAGGTAGTAGTCGATCGTCGTATTGCCCACCGAGCCCGGATCGAGGCCGAGCCGCGGCGGCTTCACGCCGGGTCGCGGGCGAAACGCGGAGAAGCCATTCCAACCCACCACGACGAGCACGTTCTTCGCGAGCCCCGAGTGCACCGCCATCGCCGCCGTCTGGAGTGAAGCGGTGGGGCTCGCGCCGCCGAGGTGCGTGGTGGCCGCGTAATGGAGATCATCGATGCCGAGGTTCGAAGCCAACTCCTCCGCGGACGTATAGCCGGGAGGCGGAAGGATGGCGTCGATATCGGTGCGCTCGAGCCCGGCGTCTTCGATCGCGGCGGTGGCCGCGCGCAGCATCAGGCGCACGGGAGTCTCATCGGCCCCGCGCACGTAGTCGGTCTCACCGATGCCGACGATCGCGGCCCTGCGACTCAAGCTGCTCGCCGGTGTCGACACGTCGCTAACCCGCTTCGCCGAGGCGCGCGTCGAGCCGCGGCTTCTTCACCCAGCGAATCACGTCCTTCGCGAGCAGGCGAATCGCCTCTTCGAGGATCGCGCACTGGCCGCGTCGGAAGGGAATGAAACTCGCGGCCGCGAGGCTCGTGCCCTCCATCGTGCCGACGATGCGCCCTTCTTCCTTGAGAACGCCGTCGATCGTGATCGAATGCGCCGGGAAGAAACCACCGCTGGTCTGGATCGCATCGGTGATGCGCAGCTCGAGGCTGCGCCCGGCGTCGCCCGTTGCCTCGAGATTGCCGACGCGCACGAGGGTCACTTCCTTCTTCGCGCCGCGCTTCACCAGGGCCTTCGAGAGCTTCGAACCGAGCCCGCATTCTTCGCGGATCGTCTCGCGAATCTCGGCCTTCTCGGCGAAGGGGATCAGCGTGGCGATCGAGACCTCTTCGGCGGCCCCGGCCAGGCCCGCACCCGCCAGGACGTGCGCGGCGACCACGGTTACGATTCGCAGGCCCGTGACCCGGCCCGTCTCTCGGCCCGTCTCTCGACCCGCAATGCGGGTCGGAGGTATAGGGGTCTTCTGGACGAAATCGCGCAGCCACATGGTCGAATGCGGCGCAGGATAGGGAAACTCCTTCGCCCCCACAGCCAAAGCGAGCACCCCATTCCCGGGAATCGGGGTGTGACTTCATCGCCGGGCGGGACGCGCCGATACGGAAGTGGTTGAACCGACCCGCCGATCAGGCGAAGCTTGCCCGCCCCGCCGGATCGCCCGCGATCCCCGAGCACGAAACGGAGACCACCCGCGTGGACGATCACGACATGGCACATCGAGACGCCGAGGACGTCGAAATCCTCGAACTCGATGGGCGCGAATTCGTGCTCGTGGGCACGGCCCATATCTCCCAGCACTCGGTCGATCTGGTGCGCGCGGTGATCGAAGCCGAAAAGCCCGACGCCGTGTGTGTGGAACTCGACGCCCAGCGCTACGAGGCGCTCTCGCAGCAGAAGCGCTTCGAATCCCTCGACCTGCGCGAGGTGATCCGCAACCAGCAGCTGGCGGCCCTGCTGATGAACATGCTGCTGGCCTCCTACCAGAAGCGCCTGGGCGGGAAGCTCGGCGTGACCCCGGGCAGCGAACTCCTCGAAGCCACCAAGGCCGCGGCCGAACACGACATCCCAATCTCGCTCTGTGACCGCGAGATCCGCATCACCCTGCGCCGGGCCTGGGGGGCGCTCTCCCTCTGGAAGAAGGCGCTGTTGATCTCGAACTTCGTCGCCAGCGCCTTCGACGATCCCGAACTCGACGAAGCCGAACTCGAGCGCATCAAGCAGAAGGACGTGCTCAGCGAATTGATGAAGGAGCTCGGCGATGCGATGCCGGCGCTCAAGGAGGCCCTGATCGACGAGCGCGATCGCTTCCTCGCCCAGAAGATCCGCGAGACCCCTGGGCAGAAGCTGGTGGCGGTCGTCGGGGCCGGGCACATGCAGGGCATGAAGGAGGCGATCCGCAGCGGGGTCGACAGCGACCTCGAAGCCATCTCCGAGATCCCGAAGGTCTCCCCCGTGTGGAAGTGGGTGGGCTGGGCGATTCCGGCGATCATCGTCTGCTCCCTCTTCTATATAGGACTCACCCAGGGCGCCGAGGCGGCCGGGGACAGCGCCCTCTTCTGGTTCCTGATCAACGCCGTGCCCTGCGCGATTGGCGGCGCGATTGCCCTGGCCCACCCGCTCACGATCCTGGCGGCCTTCGCGTCGGCGCCCTTCACGTCGCTGACCCCGGTGATCGGCGCGGGCTACGTGACGGCGTTCGTGCAAACCTGGGTGCAGCCGCCGCGGGTACATGAGTTTCAATCTGTGGGGGATGACATCGCGGTGGCGAAGAGCTGGTGGCAGAGCCGGCTGCTGCGCGTCTTCCTCGTCTTCCTGCTCACCACCTTCGGCAGCCTCATCGGCACCTGGGTCGGGGGCAGCGTGATTGTCACCCAGGTCTTCAAGTAGTCGTCGCCACGCGCCCGCGTTGATAGACTGATCGGTCGGGGGGCTGATGCAGAACTATCTCGATCTACAGCGCGCGATCCTCGAGACCGGTACGCCCAAGAGCGATCGCACGGGCACGGGCACGTTGAGCTTGTTCGGTGCGCAGCTGCGCTTCGATCTTTCGGCGGGCTTTCCGCTGCTCACGACGAAGCGCCTGCATCTCAAGTCGATCATCCACGAGCTTCTGTGGTTCATCTCGGGCGACACCAACGTTCGCTACCTGCAAGAGAATGGCGTGACGATCTGGGACGAGTGGGCGGACGAGAACGGCGAACTCGGCCCGGTCTACGGTTCGCAGTGGCGGAGCTGGCCGGCAGCGCCTGCGGCCGGTGAAGAGTGCGCGAACGGCGAGACCCGGCACATCGATCAGCTCGCCGCGTTGATCGACCAGATCCGCGAGAACCCCGACTCTCGGCGCCTGCTCGTGAGCGCCTGGAACGTCGGCGAGATCGAACGCATGAAACTTCCACCCTGCCACCTGCTCTTCCAGTTCGGGGTCGCGGAACAGAAGCTCTCGTGCAGCATGTACATGCGGAGCTGCGATGTCTTCCTGGGGCTCCCGTTCAACATCGCGAGCTATTCGCTGCTCACGATGATGATCGCGCAGACGACCGATCTCGGAGTCGGCGATCTCGTGATCTCGCTGGGCGACGCGCACATCTACACGAATCACATCGAGCAGACGAAGAAGCAGCTCGCGCGCGAGCCGCGGGCGCTCCCCACGATGACCCTCGACCCTTCGGTGAAGAGCGTCTTCGACTTCCGCTACGAGCACTTCCACCTCGAAGGCTACGACCCGCATCCGGGGATCAAGGCGCCGATCGCAGTGTGAACCGGGAGGTGGGGAGATGAAGCTCTCGATCCTCGTGGCGGTTTCCGAGAACGGCGTGATCGGCCGGGAAGGCGAGCTGCCCTGGCGCCTGCCCGATGAACTCCAGTACGTGAAGCGCACCACCATGGGGCACACGCTGCTGATGGGGCGCAAGACGTACGAGTCGATCGGAAAGCCGCTGCCGGGCCGAACTTCGATCGTGGTCAGTCGGCGAGCCGACTACGCACCCCACCCCGACGTGATCGTCGTGGAAGGCTTCGCCCGCGGCGTCGAGCTCGCCCGCGAGCGCGGTGAGACCGAGTGCTTCGTCTTCGGCGGCGAGTCGCTGTATCGCGAAGCCCTGCCCGACGCCGACCGCCTCTACATCACGCGCGTTCACGCCGAAGTCGAGGGCGACGCGCGCTTCCCCGTGTTCGACGAAAGCGCCTGGAAGCTCGTGAGCGAAGAAGCCCATGAGGCGGACGAGCGCCACGCGCACGCGTTTTCGTTCCGCGTGTACGAGCCCGCCTAGCGCAGGTTCAGATGAGGTTCGATAGAGCCTCGAACTGACCGTGTACGTCGCGAACCAGTTGCTGGCCCTGGGCTTCGTCGACGTCGAGGGCTTCGAGCAGTTCGACGAGTTCGGGTGTCATCACGCCGTCCCCCGCTGCGCCTCCGCCCTCGAGCCAGTGGGCGAACGTGTCGCCCGCCGCGAGCGCCCGTGCGAGGGGCTTGCGCTCGTCGGTGATCGTTTCCCAGCGGTGGTGGTGGGCGACCACCTGGACGAGGTCGTCTGCAAAATCCCAGGACCTGAGCGCGTAGGCGCCGAGACGTTCGTGTAGAAGCTCGGAGACCTCCCGCACGATCTCGGGTCGGACGTGTGGCGCCTCGGGTTCGCGTCGGCGTTCCCGAGCCGCGAAGTGAAGCATCGCGATGCGGCCCACGTCGTGGGAGAGACCGAGCAGGAACCCCGCGTTCTGCCACGGCGAGATCTTCGCGAGCAGGGCCTCGCAGGCAAAGGCGGTGAACAGCGAGTGGAACCAGACATCCTGCGCCTGCACCTCGTAGCCGGGCACCTTGAAGACGCTCGACTGCAGGGCCACCGCGAGCACGACGTTTCGCGCCTGGCGCAATCCCATCCGCATGAGCGCATCGCGCACGGATTCGGCGCGCTCGACCCCGCGATAGAAGGCGCTGTTGGCGACGCCCACGACCTTCACAGCGAGCACCGGATCCAGTTCGACGAGCATGGCGAGTTCGCCGAGGTCGACCTCCTCCTGGCCGATCAGCGGCATCACCCGGCTCACCGAATCGGGCAGCACCGGTAGCTGGAGCTCGTTGGCGCGCAGGTCGCGCGCGAAGGCTTCGAGAAGCCGGGCCGGGGCGCCGCCGCGTTCGATGCCGATGCGGGCCGCGTAGACGAGCCCGTCGACGTGGGAAGCCACGGGGGCGCGAAACTCGAGCGGACTCTCGAGTTCGATCGTCTGTTCGCCTGCCTGCGTACCCGCTTCGCTCACACCGCCTCCCCATGGAGACGTTGCGGCGGCGGGGCCGCGGCACTTGATCGGGGGAAAGCCCGAGACGGGCGTTGTGTTCTCTATCCGTCGTCGTCGATGTCGGCGATCTCGTCGCCTGTGGCCTCACCCGAGGAGGGCGCGTTCACGTCGCGCGTCTGCGATTCGATCTGCAGGGTCTTCTCCGAAAGGCGCGCGGCTTCCTGCGAACCCGAGAGCTCTTCGATGCGCCGGCCCTGGGGAATCACCCGCGATTCGAAGGAACCCACGGCGCTGTTGAAGCTCTTGACCGCGGTGTTGAGCCCCTTCCCCACCTTGCCCAGGTGGTCGTGGAAGGTGCCGAGGCGATTGTGCAGTTCGGTCGCCTCGTTCCAGATCTCCTGGGCGTTCTTCGCCATGCGTTCCTGCTTCCAATACAGGCCGACGGTGCGAAGCAGGGCGATCAACGTGACCGGTGTGGTGATGAGCACGCCGTTCTTCATCGCGTCCATCTGCAGTTCCGGCCGCGCTTCGAAGGCCGCGGCCGCCACCGACTCGATCGGGATGAACATCACCGTGTAGTCGATCTCGCCGCCGATCTCGTCGTGATAGCGCCGCTTCGAGAGTTCGAGCATGGTGCGGTTCACCGTGTCGCCGTGCTTCTTCAAGTGCTCCTGGCGCTTCGCCGGATCCTCCTCTTCGACCATGCGCTCGTAGTCGGAGTAGGGAACCTTCGAGTCGATCGGGATGCGGGTATCACCCGGAAGCTTCACCACGAGATCGGGGCGCGTACCCGCATCGTCGCTCGTCTGCTCGATGAAGTCGCAGTGCTCCGTCATGCCCGCGGCCTCGACGATGTTGCGCAGGGCCATCTCTCCCCAACGCCCGCGGCTCTGACTCGAACCGCGCAGCGCCGTCGAAAGCCCGGTGGTCGAGCGGCCGAGGTGCTCGGTCTGTTCGTGCAGTGACTTCAAGCGCTGACGCAGCATTCCAAAGTCGCCCTTGCGCTCTTCTTCGATCGCGCGCTGCAGCTCGCGGAACTTGTCGAGGCTCTCTCCCATCCCCTTGAACTGGGCCTCGATGGCTTCGTGGCGCTTCTCGAGTTCGTGCTTGTGGCGCTCCTCGGTCTTCTCGAAGCGCTCGCCGGCCTGCTTCAGCAACTCGTCGCGATTGGCCTTGAGCTGCTCGGAGGAGATGGCCGCGAAGCTCTCCTTCAGCGATTCGCGATCCGCCGCCAGCTGCTTGAGCTGGGCGTCGAGGGCGTCTCGCTCGGCTTCGGCGCGGGCAAGGGCCTCGGACTTGACTGCGGCGTTTCGCCGCTCCGTCGCGAGATCGGCTTCCTGGGCCTTCGCCCGGGAACCCACGATGAAGTGGACGAGCGCCGCGCCGGCGGTAAAGGAGAGGAGGGCGATGAGTGCGAATTCCATGGCGAGCCTCTGGAGGAGTGCCGGGGGAGGTCGCGCCCATGATTGCATGTATGAAACGGGGCTGCGTCACCGACGCGCGATCTGCTGCCAAAGCCCGAATGCAGCGACGAATGTGGGGGTCGGGCCTTTCCGTGGAAGGCCCCATGATCCACTCTTGCGCGCGTTCCCGTCCGAACCATCGAACGCGCGCCACAGAGCCAGAGAAGCGAGGCCCCCCATGTCACTCCACCCGACCCGCATCGAGCCCATCGACGAAACGACCTCGGACGCTCCCGAGGCCACGCAAGAGGCGTCTCCCGCAGTCGACCCGAGCGAGACGGAAACCGCCGAGGCCAGTGGCGCCACCAGCGACGAGACCACCGAGGATTCCCTCCCGGTTCCCGCCGGCCCGCTCTACAACGAACACGAACTCACCCAGCCGAAGGACGAGGGTGCGAAGCCCTCCCTCTGGAAGCGGTTCCGCATGCGGGCTCGCGGTGAGTCGAGCACGGCAAAGAACGGCAACACGCCGAAGCTCGCCCGCGACCCCCAGGTGGGCATCCGTCTCGACACGATCGAGCGAAAGATCGATGGCTTCGACACGACCCTTCGCGAGCAGCTCGACGCGGTGAACGCGCGCCTCGAAGGGGTCTGGGAGAGCGAGGAGCAGCTCTCCCACCTCGCCGACATCCAGGACAAGCTCGACCGCCTCGCCCAGAGCCACGCCGAGCTCACGAAGGGCATCGCCAGCCTCCGCCGCAGCACCTACGGCCTCGCGGTGCTGATCGTGCTCACTGCCGTCGTCTCGGCGCTGATCTACAGCGCCCTGGCCTGATCACCGGCGAGAATTCCGTCCTCCAGCGCGGGACCCCGGGATTCCCCACCAGGCTGGAAGAGTTGCGCGAGTGCCTGCCGCGCACTTGCCGGTTGACAATTCCCTCAAGTCAAATAACACTGCATCCGCATATACAGATATACGCCTCTCGGGGCGTTCGGCCGAAACCCCTGCCACCCGCCACAAGCGCCTTCCGCTCGCCCGCTCCTTCGAGGGCGTCGAGCCCTCCAGGAGAACTCCATGTCCAGCGCAAACGACCACACGCTTCCCTTCAAGGTCGCCGACCTAACGCTTGCCGAACTCGGCCGCAAGGAAATCCGCCTCGCCGAGATCGAGATGCCCGGCTTGATGGCCCTTCGCGAACGCTTCGCCGGAAAGAAGCCCCTCGATGGCGTGAAGATCATGGGCAGCCTGCACATGACGGTGCAAACGGCGGTCTTGATCGAAACCCTCACCGACCTCGGCGCGCACGTGCGCTGGGTCTCGTGCAACATCTTTTCCACCCAGGACTCGGCGGCCGCCGCCGTTGCGGTCGGCCCGAACGGCACGGTCGACGACCCGCAAGGCATCGCGGTCTTCGCGTGGAAGGGCGAGACCCTCGAAGAGTACTGGTGGTGCACCGACGTGGCGCTGCGCTTCCCCGATGGTTCGGGCCCCGACATGATCGTCGACGACGGCGGTGACGCGACGCTGCTGATCCACAAGGGTGTCGAGTTCGAAAAGGCCGAGAAGGTGCCGGACTTCAACCCGGAGACGGACCCCGAAGAGTGGGGCGTCATCCTCGATCTGCTGCGCAAGAACCAGGACACCGACCAGGGTCGCTGGCAGGCGGTCGCGGAAGGTTGCTACGGCGTTTCCGAAGAGACGACCACGGGTGTCGAGCGCTTGTATCAGATGGAGCGCCGCGGTGAGCTGCTCTTCCCCGCGATCAACGTCAACGACTCGGTCACCAAGAGCAAGTTCGACAACATCTACGGTTGCCGACACTCGCTGCCCGATGGCCTGATGCGCGCGAGCGACGTGATGCTCGGCGGCAAGGTCTGCGTGATCCTCGGCTACGGCCAGGTGGGTCGCGGTTGCGCCCAGGCGATGGCGGGCCAGGGTTGTCGCGTGGTCGTCACCGAGATCGATCCGATCTGCGCCCTGCAGGCCGCGATGGAAGGCTTCCAGGTCACGACCCTCGAAGACGTCGTCGAAACCGCCGACATCTTCATCACCACGACGGGCAACTACGACATCATCAAGGCCGAGCACATGGCCCGCATGAAGGACAAGGCCATCGTCGGCAACATCGGCCACTTCGACAACGAGATCGACATGGCCGGTCTCAAGAAGCTCGAAGGGGTCAAGGTCGACAACATCAAGCCCCAGTTCGACGAATGGGTCTTCCCCGACGGCCACAGCATCCTGATCCTCGCCGAAGGCCGCCTGCTCAACCTCGGCTGCGCCACCGGCCACCCGAGCTTCGTGATGAGCGCCTCGTTCACCAACCAGGTACTCGCCCAGCTCGAACTCCAGGAGAAGAAGGGCCAGCTCGAGAACAAGGTGATGCTGCTGCCCAAGAAGCTCGACGAAGAAGTCGCGCGACTCCACCTCGACAAGCTGGGCGTGAAGCTCACGCGCTTGACCCCCGAGCAGGCCGAATACATCGGCGTCGATGTCGACGGGCCCTACAAGCCGGAGCACTACCGCTACTAGGGCAGCCACTCGTAACGATTGTCACCACCCACGGGCCGGCGAGAAGGGACTTCTCGTCGGCTCGTTGCGTCTGCAGTGGCGCAACCGCTAGCCCGGCCGACCCCGGCGAAGCTCCCGGCCCCGACCCACCGCACCGCGAAAGCCCAGGTCGAGGTCGAACCAGCTGCGCAGGTCGTGCCACAGCAGCCTGAGCATCTGGAGCGAGTTCGGATCGTTTCGCGACGCCGCCGCCATCTGCGCGAGTTGTTCGTAGGCGGCATCGCGCTCGCCGAGTCGCAGTTGGAGGTACAGCCGCACATGGGCCGCGATGCTTCGGGCGCCTTCGCCACCGCGAATCGCGGCTTCGAGCAGCGCTTCGGCCTGCACCAGGTCTCCACGCTCGAGCGCGGCTCCCGCAAGCCGGGTCGCCACGTCGGCCGGAAGTTCGCCGCGCAGTGCCGCCTGCTCATCCACACCCACCAGGATGTCGCGCGCCACCGAGTCCATGCCGAGCAGCCACGGGAGGTAGGGGCGGAACGTGTCTTCGCCCAGCATGTGGTGCAGCAATCGCACGACCGCGCCCGGTCCGGCGTCGTGGATCAACTCGACGAGTCGTTGCCCGGACATCCACGCGAGGGCGTGCTCGTGCACCGAGCCCGGAAACAACCGCCGCATCGTTTCACTCGCCCGGAACGCGGCGGCGGCATCCGGCGATTCCATGAACGCGTGATAACTCGCCCTGGCCGCGGCCAGGCCCGCATCGGCGAAGGGCGCGATGCGGTGGGGATGATCGTCGTCGAGGGGCAGCGCATCGCCGATCCACTCGCGCAACCGCTCTCCGTCGGCGAGGTAGAGCGATGCGAGCTGGTGCGGCTGGTGGAGCCCGATGGCCGCAAGCCGCTTGCGCGTGAGCGGGTCGTGCCATCCGCGCGTGTACGACTCGAGGTCGACGGATGCGTACGGCTCCTTCAATCCCACCATCATCCACTCGAGCCCGGCGCCAATCCAGAGCGAGCAGTTGGGGAAGGCCTCGCAGAAGGCCTTCATCACCGAAGCGGCCTCCGACTCGTAGAACTGATAGACGGGAAGCCAGTACGTGGCGATGCCCCCGTCCCGCAGACGATCGCGGATCAGTTCGAAGTACTCCTGCGAGTAGAGGTTTTCCACGCCCGACACGCGCGGCGGAGGCGGCTCGGCGGTGATCAGGTCGTAGCGTCGCTGGGTCGTCTGCAGGAAGAAGCGGCCGTCCTCGATGTGCGCCTCGACACGCGGGTCCGACAGCGGATCCCGGCCCTCGGGAAAGCGTATCCCCGACAGCTCGAGGATGTCGCGCGAGATGTCGACGACATCGATGTGTTCGATCGATTCCTGCTCGGTGAGGGCCCGCGCCGTATTCGCCGCGCCGTAGCTGATCAGCAGCGCGTCGCGCAGCTGCGGATGCACGGCGGCCGGCCAGTAGACGTACATCTTCATGTACCGACGAGCAGAGAGCGAGACGCCCGCCATGGCGTGTCCGTCGGTCACCAGCATCCACTCGTGCGGTTCGCCGTGCACATCCTTGTGCAGATATTGGATGGTGCCCGTCAGCCCATCGCGCAGCGCGGCGCGCTCGTAGCCCTGGTTCATCAGCCTGGCCGTGACGCTGCCCGGCGGTGCGAGGACGCGTTGCTCGAATGTGCCGAAGCCGAAGTCGAACAGGAGCAAGGTCCACACCACCGCGGTCGCGACGAGCGGCCAGCGTCGAGCGGGGACCTCGCCGGTGGCCGGGGCCCCGGAGCGCGCGATCAAGAGCAGCGCGGCCACACCGCCGTAGCCGAGCGCCAGCATGAAGAACGAAGCCTCGACGCCGATGCGGGGAAGCAGCAGATAGCCCGCGACGAAGGAGCCCGTCGCGCTGCCCACGGTGTTGGCCAGGGTCGTCAAGCCGGTCGCGCGCGAAGAGCCGACACCGCGAGCCTGGAGCGCGCGCCCGAGCATGGGGAACAACATCCCCGATACGAACGCGACCGGAAACGTCAGTACGAAGTAGAGCCACTCGATCCGGCGCGGTACGCCGTCCGCGAGCAGCCCACCCAGCTCGCTGTACGAGAACGCCACCAGCGCTCCGGCCAGCAGCGCCAACGCAGGGGCATGCCGCTGCGCATCGGGCCGCCAACGGAACCACAGCGATGACGCGAAACCGCCGATCGCGATGCCCGCAAGCACGATCGCGAGCATGACCGCAAGATTCCAGCCGAAGGCATCGCGGAAGAGCAGGAACAGCCGGAACCACACCACTTCGAGTGCGAGCAGCAGTGCACCACAGCCGAAGGCCGATGCGATCACGAGTCGCGCCCCGGGCAGAGCACTCGCCTTCGTCACGGTCTCGGGCGCCGCGGCCGGCAGGCGCGCTACGCCGCGCGCGAGGCCCATCACCGCGAGCGCAGCCGTCACGTCGAGCAAGGCGGCGAGCATCCCGCTGCCGCGAACTCCGAACACGCCGAGCAGCCAGCCCTCGGTGGCGAGCACACCCGCCACCGCCCCGATCGTGTTCCAGCCGTAGAGTCGGCCCAGCACGCGACCGAAGTTCGGATCGCGCGCCGACAGCGCCCGAACGAGGATCGGCAGCGTCGCTCCCATCGCCGTCGAAGGCACCATCACCAGGGCGAAGACCGTCAGGCCCCGAATCGCATTCAGCAGCAGAGGCACTTCGGCAAAGGGGCGCAGCACGGTCGCCAGGAGCGACGGCAAGACCGGCAGCCCGAGCACGAGCAACAGACCCGATCCCGCGATCGCGAGTTCGAGCAGGGCGTATACGCGGAACGGCTGCGCGACCCGGTCGCCCATGCGCGCGGCGAAACCGTTACCGAGCGCCATCCCCAACATGAACGAGGAGAGGACGATCGCCACGGCCTCGACGCCGTTGCCGACGACGAGGCCGCACAACCGAAAGAACAACGCTTCGAATACCAGCGCCGCCGCGCCCGACATCGCGAAGACCGCGCATATGATCACGGTGCGAAGTGGGGTCACAGCGTCACGCCTGGGCGTCCAGTTCCTTCCCACGCTCGTCGAGCAGAGATCGTACCCGAGTCAACAGGAGGTCGGCGGAGAACGGCTTGGTGAGCAGCTCGAAGCCATCTTCGAGCCTTCCCTCCGCATCTCGCGGCAGATCGTTGTAGCCGGAAACGTAGAGCACCTGAAGATCGGGGTGCTCGGCGCGAAGCACAGCGACGGTTTCGGGGCCCGACGTATCGGGGAGGCGCACATCGCTCACGATCAGGTCGATGGGACGATCCGAGGAACGCGCGCGCTCGATTGCCTCTGCGCCGTCTTTCGCACTGATGACCGTATGGCCTCGACGACTCAAGACTCTGCAAAGCAGCTTTCGCACCGAAGGTTGGTCTTCGAGAACGAGCACGAGTTCGCCGCAGGCGGTATCCCGGGTCACGGTCCTCGCGGCTCCAGCCGTACCCTCACGAGGCATCATGCCGGTGAAGACGGGAAACCGGATGGAGATCCGGGTTCCGCAACCCGGCTCACTCTCGATCTGCATCGAACCGTCGAACTGGCGCACGATCCCATAGACCGTGTAGAGCCCGAGTCCGGTACCACTGCCCTCCTTCTTGGTCGTGAAGAACGGCTCGATACTTCGCGTGCGGGTCTCTGCGTCCATGCCCTCGCCATCATCTTCGATGTCGAGTTGCGCACCCGCGCCCGGATCCGAACTCACCCGGATCTTCAGCTTCCCTCCATCGGGCATCGCATCGCGCGCATTCACGGCCAGGTTGACGACGACCTGTTCCAGCAGACGGGCGTCGGCTTCGATCACGACCGGTTCGCGCACAAATGAAACGCCGAGTTCGACCTTGGCCCCGAGCACGCGCCGCAACATCGGCTCCAGCCGTTCCACGACGCGATTGAGATCGACGCCGACCAGCTCGGCCTCATCGCGACGGCTGAAGGCAAGCAACTGGTTCGTCAGCGCCGCCGAACGCTCGGCGGAGAGGATGATCTCGTCAACCGCCTCGCGTTCTTCGGGCCCGAGCGGCGCCACGGCGAGTTGCTCCGCCAAGCCGAGGATGACGGTCAGGTTGTTGTTGAAGTCATGGGCGACCCCACCAGCGAGACGCCCCACCGCTTCCATCTTCTGTGATTGTCGCAACTGCTCTTCGAGGCGCCGGCTTTCGGACACGTCCTCGAAGATGATCTGGGCCGCCACGAACGCCCCGTCCTCGTCGAATGCGGGAGCCACGTTGACGTGCACATCGACCTGCTTGCCGAACAAGCTCACATAGGAGAGCGAGGTCGAGAGCGCCTCCCCGCTGCGCACGCGTTCGCCGAGCGATTTCACCATCTCTTCGTCGACCGCTGGCGAGGACATGATGTTGTGCCCGCGCAACGCCTCGAGGCTCGGGGCCCCCACCTGATCGGCGTACGCCTGATTGGCTGCGATGAGATTGAGATCATGGTCGATGATGAGGATCCCGAACGGCGATTGCTCGACCAGCGCCCGGTAGCGTTGCTCGCTCGAGCGGACCGAGCTTTCGAGCAGCTTGCGGCGATGAATGTCGCGAACCACGACGACGATCCACAACTGGCCTTCGCGATCGGGAAAACGGACGGGGGCGATTTCGTAGAAGCGCTTGCTTCCGTCCGCGTGCACGCCCATCACGTCGATGGGTTCGAGCGATTCCCCGCGAACCGCGCGTTCGAAGCCAGCCCGCGCCTTTTCGACACATGCGGGATCGATGAAGTCGAAGGCGTCGCGGTCGCGAGACTCGGCCTCGCTGTAACCCAGGTGTTCGCTGCCCAGACTCTCCGCGATCGAACCGTCCCGACGCAATACCAGGACGATGTCGCTCGTCTGCGCAATGACGGCACGCATCAGCTCGATGTCGAACGCGGGGCTCTGGGGGGTCGCGGACACGACCGCATTCTATCAGACGGTCTCGCGGGCTCGTGGATGGCCGAGACGAGTGCCGAACGTGCAACCCATGTGCAGTACCGACAAGCCGCGACAACCGAATTCGAATCCAGTCGAGGCCGGAGCTTCAGGCTTCGTCGAACAACACGTACCGCTCGAGCAGGTCGCACACCTCGTCCACCCACTCGGATCGTTCTATGAGCTGCGGTTCGCGAAGCGCGGTGTTGTGGATGAGCGCCTCGGCGGCGTCCATCAGGATGCGCCCCGCCAATTGCCGGTCGGGACGACGGATCTCATCGGCGTGCGCATCGAGGTAGCCTCCCACCACCCTCGCCAACGCACCGTGGGACTCTTCTGGTGACCCCGTTCCCACCGCGTTGTGAACGCCCGGGCTCTCGGTGTGCAGCATGACGAGGGTTTCCACCCAGGCCCGGATCGCCTCGCGCAAACCCATTGCCGGCAGGCGCGCGAGCAGGTCGAGGAGCGCCGCTTCGAAGCGCGCCGCGAAGCGCGCCCGCACCTCTTCGACGAGCGCCTCCTTGTTCGGGAAGTACTGGTAGAGCGAGCCGACCGAGACTCCCGCCACCTCGGCCACCCGGTTGGTCGAGAGCCCGGCCAGGCCGTCCCTCTCGATAATGCGAGTAGTTGCCTCGATGATCGACTCGACCATGGCTTTCGATCGATCCTGTTTCGGCTTCTTTCTCGGTGATTTAGCGGCCATCTCGCGCTCTCCAGAAAGCGAATATTCGGCGAGTCGAAAAAACGAATATTCGCTCGCATCATGGAACCACACCCAGCGCCTGGAGACCACCCGATGAAATGGATCCTTCTTCTCCTCGCCCTCGCCGGGCTCATCACTCTCACCCTGGCCTGCGCCGGCTCCGCCACCCGCGGCGCGATCAAGCGGCTGATGTACGAAGAGCCGTGGCGCGACGGTTGGCAGCGCCCCCAGGAGGTGGTGGCGGCCCTCGAACTCTCCGCCGGTGATCGCGTGGCCGATCTCGGTTCGGGCGGTGGCTACTTCACCTATCCGATCGCGCGCGTCGTCGGCGAGACCGGCAAGGTCTACGCAGTCGACGTCGACGAGTCGCTCCTGGCCTACGTCGCGAGTCAAGCCGAGAAGCGCGGGCTCCCGCAGATCGAGACGGTGATGGCCCCGAAAGAT
>JANQEL010000143.1 GCA_028278345.1 Myxococcota bacterium | reverse complement strand
CCCAACTCGAACGGCCGCTACATCCTCCACGTCGGCGGCATGTGTTCCCAGGGTTGGAACTCGCAGATGGCCAACAAGAGTGGCTACACGAGCATCGACGTGAAGGCCGTGCAGACGAATCACAGCGGCCTTTCCGACGCCAGCCACACGGCGGGCATCTACCTCGACCAATGCTGCACGGGTTCGAACCTCTGCTACGTGCTCAACTACAGTGGCGGTGACGCGGTGGTCGGCCATCGCCTCGCCAACGAGAGCACCAACTGGAACATCATCTGGGTCGGCACCTCGGGTGGGGCCGGCGGCGGCAGCGAGCTTTCGGGCAACTTCCTCGCCGACATCTTCGGTCCCTGCGACTACGCGGGCCATCTCGGCACGAGCGAAGTGCGCAACGCCTACAACCACAATGATACGAATGGCAAGACGACGTATCGCATCGGCGGCTACGACGGCTGGTGGTACTCGTCCTGGTTGCTTCCCGGTGAAGACGACGGTGCGGTGGCGTACCACTCGGCCGGTGGCGTGACCTACACGACGAGCACGAGCTCGATGTGCAAGAGTCCCAAGTGGACGAACCACGTCGCCGCGTGGACGTGCAGCGGCTACGACCTCGATCACTACGACATGAAGACCAAGTTCATTTCGAATATGGGGTGGTAGCCAATCGACGGGCCCGCAAGGGCCTGTCAAAGGACGAGCGTTGAGCGAAAAGGATGCGCAGGGTCGAGCAGGTCGGCGACGTCGCCTCGTTTTCGCCCTCGTTCTCGCCAGCCTGTGTCTCGCGATCGCCGCGCTCTGGTTCCTGAATCGCACGTCGATCACGACGGCGCCTGTGCACACCGCGCAGGCGCCGTCTGCCGTTTCGGGCGACGACGAAGCGCCCGGCCCGCCCAGGGCCGCTCCCGCCGCCGCGACACCGACCGAACCCGACGCTCCCGTCCTCCCCGACGACGACCCCATCGCCCTCTATCGCAAGCAGACCCGCTACGCCCCGACCTCGGGAGTCCTCGCCCCGACCGCCCTCGATCTCCTCGAACCCAATCGCCGCTACGAGCGCTTCGTACCCATCGGCGACACGGTCGATCGCGGGAGCGGCGAAGAGATCCGCTTCCTCTTCACGGCCGACAAGTACTACTACGAGGGTGATGAGGACGTGAAGGCGCGCCTCGAAGTGCAGCGCTCCGGCCGCGCCGTTCCGATCGACATCCAGCTCTCCACCGTCGAAGCCGAAGGGGGGAGTGGCCGGATCGGAGAGGCGAAGCCCCTCGCGTTCGATCGCGATGGTGACGTGCACCGTGCGCGGATCGATCTCGCGGAGAGCTTCCCGGAGCACCACGGCCCACTGCGGCTCGTCGTTCGCTTCGGTTTCGGGGAGGGTGAAGCACAGGAGGCCGACCTCCGCGTATTCACGACACCTGCGAACTCGATCCCCGGTCGCTTCCTCGGCCGCTATCGCGACGCTCCCCAGAACGGAAGCCTGCTCGTCGAGGCCGCAGTCGAGATCTTCGATGCCGGCTTCTACCGCTTCGATGCGAACCTCTTCGCACACGACGGGGCACCGCTCGCCTTCGCGAACTTCAAGGGACACCTCGAACCGGGCGTCCGCTGGATCCCCCTCGAGTTCTTCGGTCTGCTGCTGATCGATCTCGGTGCGTCAGGCCCCTACGAGGTGCGCAACCTGCGGGGCTATCGCTTCCTCGACGGTCACTATCCCGATCGCCTGCGCTTGCGTGACGCCACCACGACCTACTGGACCCACGGCTACGCGCTCGCGAGTTTCTCCGACGAGGAGTTCACGAGCCCCGAGAAGCAACGCGTGCTCGAACTCCTCGAACTCGACGCGCAACAGGGCATCGCCCTCGATCTACCCGAAGTTGCGAACGGCCCCTGATCGTTGTTCTGCGCATGACACCGATGTACGTTGAGCCCGTTTCGTGACGGAGGCCGCCATGCGGTTGATCTCTCGTGAGGGTGCGCGCCCCGGATCGGGTTCGGTTCGGCGGTTGTGGGCCTCGCTGATCCTGGTTGCGCTCGGTTTCTTATACGCCGATATCGCCTTCGCACAGGAAATGACCGCCGACGAAGCCGAGGATTTCGTGCGCACGCGTTGGTTCGAGGGGATGCCCGAAGCGGAGGCCCGGCGGATCGGTGCCGAGGGCGCGGCGCGCATTGCAGCGTTGCTCGACGATCCGGACGAAGCCGGGGTCCACGCGAACGCGCTTCTCGCGCTGGGATTGAGCGAACAGCCGGGCGCCTACGAGGCGATCGTGGCGTGGGCCGACCAGCCCCGCAGTGGCGAGATCGATCGCGCGACGTTTCGTGCCTGGCAGGCGCTTCCCTTCGCACTCGGGTACGTGGCGCAGCAGGATCGCCGGGCCGTTGCGCGCCTCGAGGCCGAACTCGATCGCGTGCCCGGCTTCTCGTTCCGGCATCAAACCCCGGCGCGCATGCGCGACCTCACGCGGCGCGGTGCCGTGAATGCCCTCTCGGGCAGTGGACTCCCCGAAGCGCGCGCGGCCCTGCAACGGGCGCGCGCCGCTGCGACCGATCCCGAGTTTCGCCGGCACATCGATGAAGCCGACGCACCCGCGCGCAGCTTCGGACCCGAGGTGGGGCGATGAACGGTCGCCCGACCTTCTTCCATCCGAACGCGATCGCTGTCCTTCTGTTATTCGCACTCGCGTTCGCACGGCCTGCACTCGCAGGGCCGGATGTCGATCTCCACGAACTCTCCTGGTACGTCCACGTCGACGTGATCGACGTCGGGGCCGGGCGTGATCTCGCCTTCTGGGAAGCCGCCATCGATGCCGCGGTTTCGAGTGGCAATGATCTCCTCGAAGGACCGCAGGGTCCCGTGGATGCGCCGTGCTGCACGCGCATCACCCGCAACGTATCGGTGACCACCTTCGGCTCGACGGGCGACGGCCTCGACGTCGTCGATTCCCTCGCCGATCAGAATGCGATCGGTGCCCACAGCAGCACGGGTTCGGCAGCGTATCTGGTCGACAGCATCACCTATTGCGGCGGTTCACAGCCGTTGGCCATCGGTTGCGCCGTGCGCCCCGGTTGCGATGGCGACGGCAGCGACGACCCCGATCTGTGGATGATCGTGACCGTCGAGTCGTACGACGACGAGATCCTCGCCGCGGTGCTCGCCCACGAACGCGGGCACAACGCCTGCCTGCAACACGACAGCGCCGCGGAGTGCCAACTTATGCAATCCTCCGTCGCCTCGCCGGGCCTCGGCGGCTGCCTGCTCGCGAGCGAGTGCAGCGACATGCAGGCCGGGCGTACGACGACGAGCAGCGGGCTCAGCTGCACGTGTCAGGACGTGTCGGGGACCAGCGAGGCCGACGGCACAGCGTGCGCCGAGGTGGCGATGGGCGTCTGCTCGGGTGGCCTGTGTGGTGATCCTTCTGGCGATGCCAGCGTTCAGCTCCTCACGTCGGCCGCGCCCGGTGTCGCGGCGGGCGGAGCCTTCGACGACGCCGTGCTGGTTTCCGCCCTCAAGGGAGAGTGGAGCACCCTCGGTGCATGGTCGGTGGGTTCGGACGAGATCAGCGCGCTCGCCCACGCGACGGATTCGAATACCACCTACGGCATCGTGGCGACCTCGGGCGATGATTCGGTCGTGACGGTCGATGCGTCGACCGGGGCCATCACCGCGACGGTGGGCGCGATCGCCAACGGCACCGATACGATCGTCGGCATGGCCTACGACCCCGGCGCCACGTCGGCGACCAGCGACGATCGCCTCGTCGTGTTGGAAGTCACGACGAGCGATACGGGGGAGTTCCGGGAGATCGATCCCGCCAGTCCGAACACCGCGACTTTCCTCGGTTCCCTCGGCTTCACCCCCGCGAGTCTCTTCTCGGGCCTCGCCTACGACAGCGTGAACGATCTCCTCTACATCGCGACGCCCTTCAGCCCGGCGATCTGGCAGACGGACCTTTCGAATTGCCCCGCGTGTTCCCCGAGCGGCGTCGCGGGGACGCCGTGGTTCCGCAGCGATGCGAGCCTCGCGTACAGCGCCGATACCCAGATGCTCTACTTGATGGGGACCTCGTTCGGCGGAACGCGCACCTTCTACAACGTGATCGATCCCGCGACCTGGACGAGCGTCGAAACCCTGAGCCTCGATCTCTTCCAGCCGGCCGGCCTGGCCGTGCTGCCCGCGCCTTCGCCCCCGGCTCCCGCAGTGCCATCGACGAACGGCTTCGGGTTGTTCGCACTCGCTGCGCTGCTGCTCGGCTCCGCGCGCGCCTATCGCCGCTTCATGCGATAGAGGACGCGCTCCGATCCGCCCAACGGATGCGTGGCCACGATGTCGTACTGCGTCGCGAACGCGGCTTCGAAGCCTTGGCGCGTGTAGTGCGGAAAGATGTCGGGCCGGGTGGCGAGCAGGGTCTTCACCTTCGGATCGCCCTTGGGGACGAACTCGATCACGAGCTCGGGCGCGAGGAGCGCGAAGAAGTTCGCGATCCGTTCGAGGGGTACGTTGTTCGAGATCGCGAGGTGGTGGACCAACGCGAGGGCGAGCACGAGATCCGCGGGTCCGCGGGCCATCAGCGAGTCGCGTTCTTCGTGGGCGAAGCCTAGAGAAGGGGAGGGGTTGGTGAGATCGAGCAATAGAGGAAGAACCTTCTTCTCGATCTCGTCCTTGCTGCCGCGTACCTCGAGGTAGTTGCGCTCGACGCAGGCGGGGTCGATGTCGAAGGCGACGACCTGGTCGCCGAACTCCGCGGCGATGCGACTGTAGACACCGACGTTCGCGCCGAGATCGAAGACCTGCCGTGGCGCGATCGCACGCACGTGATCGCGCACGACGTGCTTCTTCTCTTCGAGTGAAGGTTCTTCGTAGCTATCGCCGCTGGTGTAGTCGGCCCACTCCGTGCCCTCGGGCTTCCATTGGAGGCGCCGCACGCTGTGTCGCAGATCTTCGAGCAGGGTTTCGAGGCGACTCTTCGAAAGAGAGCGTCCCTTCGCTGCGCCTTCGGCATCGAAACGCTTCTGGTAGCGCGCGTGGAGATAGAGGTGCGAGACGAGCCCGCGATCGAGCCAACAGCGAGCGGGAAGGAGCGACCACGCGAGATCGAGGGGAACGCCATCGATATGCGTTCGCGACATCGCACCCAGGCGAACGTCGCGCTTCGCCATCAGCGCCAGCGGCGCCAGGAAGTGTTGGCAGAACTGCCGGTACGCGACCCAGGGTTCGCCCTGGCGGTAGACCTCGAACGAGAGGGTGTCGATCATCACCGGGCGCCCGCGGCGGAACTGGACGTTGTACGCGCTCGCATCCTTGAGCGACATGCCGTGACGCAGCGCGCGCCGCTGGAGCCGAAGGGTGAGGAGCGCCGCGTCGCGCAATTGGCTGAAGCTCCACTCATAGGGATGCGAGACGAAGGAGATCGCCTCCGGGCGAAGGGTCAGGGCGTGGTCGCCCGTCGGCGCCACGGGGGGTTCGACCTCTTCGTGTGCAACGAGCAGGTCCTTTTCGCGCAACGCCTCGTAGAGACCCGAATCCATCAACGCGCGATAATCGGCCGCCGCATCCTGGTTGACCTGGCGGTAGAGCGTGCCCTCGTGGCGGTAGACGAAACCGCCGGGGTCGCGAAACGAGGCGCCGAGTGCGCGCTCAGTCATCGTCGGGGTCGAACTCGTC
>JANQEL010000067.1 GCA_028278345.1 Myxococcota bacterium | reverse complement strand
GACCGATGGCAAGGCAGATAACCAGAACCGGGGCTGCCGTGGACTGCATGCTGACGGCCAGACCGGAAATGATGTTGGTGCCGTGGCGCAGGCCCTGGCCGGGGGTCTGGTCGCCGCCGGCGTCGACGCCGCCCGCCTGCGCGGGGCCGACATCGCCCCGGAGTCGCGCAAGAGATTCGAAGAGGATCTCGGGATCGCGACCCTGGCCGACAACGACGACCTCGTGCGCGAGGTCGACACCCTCGTCGTCTGCGTGAAACCCGGCGTGGTGGCACCCGTGTTGGCGTCCCTCGATGCGAAGGCGAAGCCGGGCGAGAAGCTCTGGATCTCGCTCGCCGCCGGCATTGCCATCGAGACCTTCGAACAGGCGCTCCCGGCCGGGTGTCGCGTCGTCCGCAGCATGCCGAACACCCCGGCCCTGGTGGGCGAAGGCGCCACCGCGCTCTGCCCCAATGCGGCCGCCACCCGGAACGATCTCGCCGTGGCCCGCGCGCTCTTCGACGCCGTCGGGACGACCTGGATCTGCGACGGCGAGGCCCAGCTCGACGCCGTCACGGGTCTCTCGGGAAGCGGCCCCGCCTACGTCTTCCTGATCCTGGAAGCCCTGGGCGACGCCGGCGTGCGTCAGGGCCTGCCGCGCGACGCCGCCTATCAGCTGGCTTTCCAGACCGTGCTCGGCGCGGCGAAGCTCGCGGTCGAATCGGGCGAGCATCCCGGTGTGCTCAAGGATCGCGTCACCTCGCCGGGGGGAACCACCATCGCCGGCCTCGAGCGCCTCGAGAGCGCGGGGGTTCGCGCAGCGCTGTACGACGCCGTTGCCGCGGCAACCGCGCGATCGCGCGAACTCGGCAAGAAGTGATCCGGGCCAGGGGCATCGAGAAAGAGCGCACCGCACGCTTCCGCTGATCAAGGCGGCCCACGCAGTTGCCGATGTCTTGCGTGTCGAAGAAGCGCGCAGCCGCGGTGTGATCCGCCGGCCCGCGCCCACGCGAGGAGACGCGACGCCATGCGGATGACGCCCCTGGAGATCCAGAACCACCAGTTTTCCCGCCGCCTGTCCGGGCTCGATCCCGAGGAGGTGGAGTCGTTCCTGAAGATCGTCGCCGACGATTACGAGAGCGCTCTGCGCGAGAACGAGCGCTTGAAGGACAGCGTCCACCAACTCGAGAAGCGCAACGACGAACTCGCCGACGGCGAGAAGGTGCTGCGCGAGACCCTGGTGAGCGCCCAGGCGATGGCCGAGAAGCTTCGCGAAACGGCGGTCGCCGAATCGGAGGTGCTGCTCAGCACGGCCGAAGTGCGGGCGGAGAAGATCCTCGATGCTTCGCACCGCCGCGCAGCGACACTCGCGGAGGAGATCCGCGAATTGCGCGGTCTGCGCAAGCGCTACGCCTCCTCCCTGCGCTCGATGATCGACACCCACCTCGGCCTGATCGACCGCCTCGAACAGGACGACGAAGAACCGATCCCCCATCTCACCGGGATCATGCGCAAGTACCGGGCCGCGGATCTCTCCGACCACGAGATCGACGAGAACGAGGCATTGGCGCCGCTGGCCGCCGAGAGTGTGGGTGACGATGAAGTCGTGGACGACGAAGCCCTGGCCACCGTCCTGGCGGTTCCCGAAAGCGATGGCGAGAGCGCCGCGGCCACGGAGACCGTGGCCAGGAGAGCCGAGCGCAAGGCACGCAAGGCCTCCTCGCCGGGCGCCTTCGTCCCGCCCCCCGCCTGAAGTCCCGAGCCCGTTGATTCGGGAAAAAGGCGTGAGAAGGAATCGATCGGCTCACCCCCGCACCGGCGAATTCCCATCGCTGGCAGGGGAAGTGGCGCTGGGATAAACAACCGTCCCGCCTCCGGGAGGACGATTTCCAAATGCCGATCTACGAATACCTGTGCGAAAAGTGCGGGCACGAGTTCGAGCGTGAGCAGCGCATCACCGCGGATCCGATCAAGACCTGCCCCGAGTGCAAGGCGCGCAAGGTCAAGAAGCTGATCTCCCAGACCTCCTTCGTGCTGAAGGGCGGTGGCTGGTACAACGACCTCTACTCCAGCACCAAGAAGGGCGAGAAGAGCGAGGGCTCGGAGACGAAGTCGGACGGCGCGACCAAGTCCGACGACTCGAAGAAGAAGAGTTCCTCGAAATCCGACGGCGACTCCGGCGGCAAGTCCGGAAGCAAGAAGAGCGGCAAGGCCAGCAAGTCCGCCGCCTAGCTTCGGGGCCTCCGAGGCCGGTTCTCGCTGATATACTCGCGCCCCTTCCGCGGCTTGTCGCGGTCATCTCCGGGGGGTGAGAGTTCAGCGTGGGCACGATCGAAACCACCGTCGTGAATGGTCTCGAACTCGCGAACGAACTTCGCGATGAGATGGCGCAGCAGATCAGCGAGATCGTCGCGGCCGGAGGGCGCGCGCCGTGTCTCGCGGTCGTGCTCGTCGGGGACGACCCCGCGAGTCGTTCCTACATCAAGGGCAAGCAACGCGCGTGCGGTCGCATCGGTATGGACTCGCGCGAGCACCTGCTTCCGGCCGATACCTCGCAGACGAACCTGCTCGACCTGATCAAGGATCTGAACGCCGACGACGGCGTCGATGGCATCCTGGTTCAACTTCCCCTGCCCGACGCGATCGATCCCGACGCGGTGGCCGAAGCCATCGACCCGGCCAAGGATGTCGACGCACTGCATCCGACGACGGCCGGGCGCCTGCTGCGCGGCAACGCCGAGTTGATTTCTTGCACGCCCCTGGGTGTGATGGCCGTGCTCGAGAAGTGCGGCGTCGAGATCGAAGGTGCCCGCGCGGTGGTGATCGGGCGTAGCAACATCGTGGGCAAGCCCGTCTCGATCCTGCTGCAACAGGCGAACGCCACGGTCACCCTGTGTCATTCGCGCACGAAGGATCTGGCGGCCGTCTGCCGCGAGGCCGACATCCTGGTCGCGGCGACGGGACGTCCGCGCATGGTGAAGGCCGATTGGATCAAGCCCGGCGCCGCGGTGATGGACGTCGGTGTGACCGAGGTGGATGGCAAGCTCGTGGGTGATGTCGACTTCGACGCCGCCCAGGGCATTGCGAAGTACATCACGCCTTCGCGCCGGGGCATCGGCCCGATGACGATCACGATGCTCCTGCGCAATACCCTCGTCGCCTATCGTTCGCGCCCCAGCGGTCGCGCCCGCACCGCGAGCTGACCCGCGCATCGTGAGCGAACTCCTCCGCACGCCCCTCTTCGAAACGCACCGCACCCTCGGCGCCCGCCTCGTGGAGTTCGGCGGCTACGAGATGCCCGTGCAGTACAGCTCGATCCTGAAGGAGCACGCGGCGGTGCGCGAGCAGGCGGGCCTGTTCGACGTCTCCCACATGGGGCAGATCGAGTTGTCGGGGCCGGGCGCGCTCGCCTCCCTCGAGCGGTTGCTGACCTGCCGCGTCGAGAGCCTCGCTCCGGGTCGAGTGCGCTACGGCCTGCTGTGCAACGAGGAAGGCGGCGTTGTGGACGACGTCACGCTCTACCGCCGCGACGACACTTCGTTCATGTTGTGCGTGAACGCGTCGAATGTCGCGAAGGTCGACGCCTGGGTGCGTGACCACGCCGGGCCGGAGACTGCGATCGACAATGCGAGCGATCGCACGTCGATGCTGGCGCTGCAGGGCCCCGCTTCGCCGGCGATCCTCGAGGCCTATGGGGTGCAGGGTTGCGATGCCCTGGCGCGCTTCCAGTTCGCCGACTTCGAACTTCCGACGATCCGGGCCCTGATCTCGAGCACGGGCTACACCGGCGCACCGGGCTTCGAGCTCTACCTGCCCAACGATCGCGTGGTCGAGGTCTTCGAAGGACTGCTCGCGTGCGGAGAGTCGCACGGTCTCCTGCCCGCCGGCCTCGGCGCCCGGGACACCTTGAGACTCGAAGCCGCCCTGCCCCTCTACGGCCACGAGCTCGACGACACCACCACCCCTCTCGAAGCCGGGCTCGGTCGCTTCGTGAAGCGAAAGCGCGGTGGCTACATCGGCGCCGAGGCCGTGGAAGCTCGCGAAGCGACTCCCGACATCCGTGGCCTGATCGGCTTCGAGATGGTCGAGCGCGGCATCGCGCGACAAGGAGCCCCGATCCTCCTCGAAGGCGAGGAAATCGGAGTGGTGACCTCCGGCGCGCCCTCTCCGACCCTCGGAAAGCCGATCGGCCTCGGCTACGTTCCGCGCCGCGTCGCGCAACGCAGTGGGGGGGAGATCGCGATCGAGATCCGCGGCAAGCCCGTGGCCGCGAGCCGGGTCGAACCCCCTTTCGTCGACAAGGTCGACAAGAAGGCGGATGCGCGACACCCCTGAGGAGAAGAACTTGTCCGACTATTCGATTCCCGACGAAGCCCACTACACCCAGCAGGACGAGTGGATCCGCTGGGACGACGACCGCGCGTTCGTGGGCATCACCGACTACGCCCAATCCCAACTCGGCGACATCGTCTTCGTCGAACTGCCCGCCGTAGGGAGCACGATCAACAAGGACGAGCCCTACGGTGTGATCGAATCCGTGAAGGCGGTTTCGGATCTCTACGCTCCGGTCACGGGAGAGGTCGTCGCCATCAACGAGGAACTCGGCGACACCCCGGAGCGCATCAACGAAGACTGTTACGGCGACGGCTGGCTGCTCGAGATCCGGGCGAGCGACGAGGGCGAATTCGACGCCCTGCTCGACGCGGGCGCCTACGAGAAGTACCTCGCCGAACGCGACGACTGAGTCGCGGATGCGACCGCCCGTGTCGCGCCCCCGCATGATGCGCGCAGCGCTCCTCTGCGCGGTCCCACTCGCCCTCGCCGTCTACGGCTGCGTCCAGAACGACGGCACGCGTTGGACACCGCTGGACAGCTTCGAGCTGATGAGCCTCGACGACGAGCGCGTGCTCGGCATGGAGTTCGACCGCGAACTCGAGAGCCACTTCCGCCTCATCCGCGACCCCGTGGTGGTCGGCTTCCTGCACGATCTCGGGCAACAGATCGTGGCCGGCGTGGAACCCCAGCCCTTCGTCTATCGCTTCCAGGTCGTCGAGGCGCCGCAGCTGAACGCCTTCGCTGTACCCGGGGGCTACATCTACTTCCACACCGGCACGCTGCTGGCCGCGACCTCGGTGGACGAACTCGCCACCGTGATGGCCCACGAAGTCGCTCACGTGAACAAGCGCCATCTCGCCCATCGAAGACAGGATCGGCAGCTGCCGAGCCTGCTCACCCAGGCGGCCCTGATCGCTGCAACGGTGGCCAGCCAGAACGCGGCGCCCCTGGTGACGGGGATGGCGATCAACGTCGCCGTCGACCTGCACTATTCGCGCGAAGACGAAGCGGAAGCAGATCGCCTGGGCGCCATCTACGCATCGCGGGCCGGCTTCGATCCCGCCCACGGCGCCCGCTTCTTCGAACGCATCCTCGAGCAGCATCGGAGCGATCCCGCGAACATACCGCCCTATCTCTTCAGCCATCCCGCGGTCGACGAACGCATCGTGCTGTTTCGCGAGCGCGCCGAGACCCTTCGGCCCGCACGCAAGCCGGCTCCAGGCACCGCCGAACGCTTTCGCCAGATGCAGGCGCGCCTCGCGCAACTGCTCGACGAGGGGCGTGTCGAGTTACCCGGTGCCAGCGCCGGTCGAGACCACAGCGCGAACGACGACGCCCTCGTGAAGATCGACGAACAGATCGCCCGCGGCGAGAAGGTCGAGTCGATGCTCGCCCTCACGTCGCTCGGGTTGCGCGCGCCGGACGATCCCCGGGTTTCGTATCGCCTCGGTCGCGCACTGCACGAAGCCGGTCGGCTCGATGGAGCCGTCGCCGCCTATCGGCGCACCCTGGAACTCGACCCCGGTCGCGCACAGGTCTACTACC
This sequence comes from Myxococcota bacterium, assembly GCA_028278345.1. Taxonomy (GTDB): domain Bacteria; phylum Myxococcota_A; class UBA9160; order UBA9160; family UBA4427; genus DUBZ01. Next base: position 7,869 of record JANQEL010000067.1, on the reverse strand, counting down.
AACTCGGCATCGCGTATCGCGATCGCGGTGATCGGGTGCGCGCGGTCTTCGCGTTCGAGCAGGCGGCCAAGCGGGGTGCCGACGATCTCGTCGCGCGTGCGCGTTGGGAAATCACGAAGCTGACCTTCGGGGTGATCGCCGAGGCCGGCTTCGCCCAGGGCGACGCCACCGCTTCGAACGAAACTCCGGTGGGGCTCGCCCTCGAAGTGACCTTCGCCGATGCCGACGAACTCGTGTGGTGGGGACGGGTCTCCGGCCCGGTCCTGCCGCGCAAGCGCGACATCACGGTGCGCTGGATCGCTCCCGATGGAACGCGCACTCCCGAAGCGACTCCGGTGGTCAAGGACCGCATCCACCTCGTCGCTCGCCTGCCGCTTCCCGACGCTGCGGTCGGACGCTGGACCCTCGAGACACGGATCGACGAACACGTGGCACGGCGCGACTCGATCGAGGTCCTACCGGCGGCGACCCCGCGGCCAGGGGAAGCCACGACTCCCTGAGCTTCCGATCAGCGCGGCGGAGGCTCTTCGCCCTTCAGGCGCTTGCGCGCGACCTCGGACCATCCCCCGGCCGGATCGAGCTGCAGGTAGCGCCGCCAATGGTCGAGGCCGGTCGCGACATGTCCGAGTCGCTCGTAGAGCAGCGCCATGTTGACGTGGAGTTCGGCGTAGAAGGGGTCGGCACGCAGAGCTGCGCGGTAGTGGCTCAGCGCCATCTCGTCGCAGCCGTCTTCTTCGAGCAGGTTGGCGAGATTGAAGTGCCCTTCGACGTGGCGATCGTTGAGTTCGAGACACCGCTCGAAGCAGCGGCGCGCGGGTTCGCGCGAGCCCGCGTTGTAGAGCACGGCACCCAGGTTGCAGTGGGCATCGGCGAAGAGCGGATCGAGTTCGATGCAGCGTTCGTAGAGCTTGCGCGCTTCGTCGTAGGTCGCGGGATCGGAATCGAGACGACAGCCCTGTTCGAAGAGCGCGATCGCCTCCTCCTCGTCGGCCGCGGGTGCAGACCTGTCGATGGGCGCCGGGGCTTCCACCGTGCCGTCTCCGTCGCCGAAGTCCAGCACCATCTGACCCTCGGGCTCGATCAGCACTCCGTCGTGTTCCACCACGATCCGCCCACTTCCGTCGCTCCACAAGCGCAACGCCGCCAGGGGATCGTCGAGATCCGGAAGGGTCTCCTGCAACACGGAAACCGCCGAGCTGATGCGCCGCACCGAGATTCCGCGATCGACCAGCGCGAGGATCGCGCGAACACAGACCAGGTCGCGAAAGTCGAAGTCGGGTCGTACCCGCGCGGCGCCGTCGCGCGCCGGTTCGCGAGGCGTGCCGGCCGTGTCGTCATCGGACAGCAGCGGCCGCTCGCCCTCCTCCCGCTCCGGCGCCCCCCCGTGCGCGAGCGTCGTACGCTTCCAGTGACGCAAGCGTCGCGGAGAAACCTTCAGGATGTTGGCTGCATCGTTCAGGCTATAGGTGCTCACGTTGCGCGTAGCTTACATCGGTACTGCGCAATGCAAACCCGCTCGTCGCCGATCGGCGGCCTCGACATCGCTTCGCCTCTCATCGTCGCGCTTCATCGCTTCGATCGAACGATACGAAGTCGTGGCGAACGCCTGCTTCCGGCGTGCTATCTAGTTGCGGTCCCGCGCCAGCGGATCATGCGGAAGCGTTTCTGCGGCTGGTGCCCGGCCCGGACTTCAAATCCGGTGGGGGGTGTGGCGACACGTCCCCGGCGGGTTCGATTCCCGTCCGCTTCCGCCAGCTTGCCGCAACGCGTTGGAATCGCGCTTTTCGGAAGACACCCCTGCAAGCCCCGAATCCAACGGGTGTTATGCTTTTCGCGAGCTTCGCCCCCCGGAGACGCGATGAGCGCCCACGAGCCCAGCGACATCACCGCACGAACGCAGCTCGAGCGGACCGTTCAGGAGAACATGCCGCCGCCGCGGCGCAGCGCGAACATCCCTTCGCTGCCGCACCGCACAGACCGTCTGCTGGGCGCCCTCGACGCCATGGGAGTGTGGATCTCCGAGGTCAACGACCAGGGAACACTCACTTATACCAGCTCCCAGGTCACGGCGATCCTGGGCTACAAGCCCGACGAAATGCTCGGAGGGCAACTGCTCGAGTTCCACCCCGACGACCTCTCCCTGGTGATCGAGTGTGGTCGGCGCGTGCGGTCGACGGGCAAGCACGCGCACAACCGAACTCGCCTGCGTCACAAGGATGGCCACTGGGTCTGGTGCGAGAATACGTTGATCGGCTGGACGGACGAGCAGGGTCGCTACGCGACCTTGATCTACGCGCGCGACATCTCAGAGGTGAAACGTGCCGAAGCCGCCCATGAGGAGAGCGAAGCTCGTTACAACGTCGTTTCCCAGATGAGTCGCGACCTCATCACCGAGATGGATCACGCCGGTCGCTACACCTACATCGGACCGGGCTCGGAGGCCCTGCTCGGCTACACCGACGAAGAGGTCCTCGGACTCGATCCCTGGGCGCTGCTCCATCCGGACGAGCGCGAACGCGTGCGCGCCCAGTTCGAGAAGCAACTCGTGCCCCCCACCGCTCCACCCGGAGCGCACACGAGTCTGCAGCCGATCGAAGCGCGCCTGCGCCACAAGGATGGGCGCTGGCTGTGGTTCGAGATCCAGGGCGTCACCTATCCCCGGGCCGACGGTGAGATCCGCTACCTCGCCGTGAACCGCGACGTTACGGAGCGCGTCCTCGCCGCCGAAGCCCAGCGCGAATTCGAGCAGAGCATGCAGCGCGCGCAGAAGCTCGAGAGCCTCGGCGTGCTCGCGGGCGGGATCGCGCACGACTTCAACAACCTGCTCACGCCCATCATGGGCGCGGCGGGCCTCGCCCTGATGGAGCTGCCGAACGACTCGCCGGTTCGCGCGCGCCTGCAGACGATCCACCGCGCAGCCAAGCGTGCCGCCGCCCTCACCAACCAGATGCTCGCCTACGCGGGGCAGAAGCCGCTGCGGGTCGAACTCGTCGACCTCACCACGATCGTCGAGGACATGCGCGAACTGGCCGCTTCCTCACTCGGCGGCAGTGCCAGAATCGACTTGAAGTTGAAGCCCGATCTCCCGCTCGTGGAAGGGGAATCGGCGCAGCTCTCCCAGGTCGTGATGAACCTGATCCACAACGCCGCCGAATCGCTTCCCGAGGGCCAGGGGCGGCTCGAGATCTCGACCGGCACGGTGAACGTCGACGCGAGATCGCGGCCCAGCCTGTTCGCGGACACGATGCGCTTCGGCGAACACGTCTTCTTCGAAGTGCGCGACAACGGCTGCGGCATGGATGCCGAGACCCTCGACCGCATCTTCGATCCCTTCTACACGACGAAGTTCACCGGGCGCGGCCTGGGCCTCGCCGCGGTGTCGGGGATCGTGCGCGGGCACGGTGGCGGCATCACCGTCGAGAGCGAACCGGGGGTAGGCACCTGTTTCCGCGTGCTCTTCCCGGCCGTGCGTGCGGAAGCCACACAACGCCCGGCCGAGAGCGATGCGCCTGCGGACCAGGAGCTGAGCGGCACGGCGCTGGTGATCGACGATGACGAGGGCGTGCGCGAGCTCGCCCAGGAAGTGCTCGAGCGGGCCGGAATGAGCGTGCGCTGCGCCGCCGACGGTCGCGCCGGGGTCGAACTCTTCCGCTCACTGGCTGACCAGGTGCGCGTCATCCTGCTCGATCGCACGATGCCCGAGCTGAGCGGTGCCGACACCCTCGAGGCGATCCGGGCCATTCGCCCGGACACGCGGGTGGTCCTGGTGAGCGGCTACTCGGAAGAGCGCGTCCAGGACGAACTCGGCGCCAAGGGGATCGACGGCTTCCTGAAGAAGCCCTTCCTGCCGGAAGTCCTGCTCGAACGCGTCGCCGCCGTGCTTCGCGACTAGGAGTCTTCTCGCGCTTCGATCGGCGCGAGGATCCGGTGGATCGACGAGTCGATGGGGAGCTCCCGCATCGGCGCGTAGCGCCCCTCGAGTTCGCCGCGCCAGAGAATCCGCCCGGCCTGGCTGCGGATCTCGACGTCGAGATGCAGCTCTTCACTCACCCGCGACTCCACCGTCGTGCCTTCGACGGTGTAGGTCGGCTGATCCGAATAGCTGCGGACGGTCTTGGATGCGAGGGGAACCTCGATGGAGTCGACGCGCGGTTCGAGGACGAGGTGGTAGTTGACGTAGACCTCGGCGTCCCGCTCGACCCGCCGATAGCCTCGGCTCGCGAGTTCCCGCTCGATCGCCACCTGGATGGCGCGATCGATTTCGACGGGATCGCGCGTGGGAGTCCGTACGCGATAGGAGGCGAGTTCCTGCGCATCGGCGACCGCAGGGTCGAGGGCGGGCTCGTTGGCGAGAAAGGTCCACGTCGCGCCGGCTCGCAGGGCTTCGGCGTCGCGCATGTCGCTATCGACCACCGAGGTGCAGGCGAGCGCAAGCAATGCGAACACCGCGAGGGTCAACGGACGGAGCAGGTCGGGCATATGGGGTTGCGGCATGGGCATCGCCGCCCTCCCTTGAGGCGCGTACGTCCCAAGCGTATCGCCTCGGACGCATCCGACACAAGCGTGCGCTCCGCGGCGCCCCTCAGACGCTGCGGCGCAGGGGAGCGGGACGGCCGAACAGGTAGCCCTGCCCGTAGGCGATCCCGAGGCTCTGGATCGTGGCGAGTTCTTCGCTCGTCTCGATGCCCTCGGCGATCACGCTCGCATGGATCGAGGCCGCCACCGAGTTCAGTGCCCGCAGCAGCTCCTGCCGCGGCGGATCCGTGTCGATGCCGCGCACCAGCGTCATGTCGACCTTGATGAAATCGGGGGACAACTCCATCACCGCCTCGAGGCTGCCGTAGGCCACGCCGGTGTCGTCGAGGGCCACCTTGAAGCCCAGCTCGCCGTAGTAGTCGCGCGCCTCGCGAAAGATCTCGAAGTTGTCGATGGATTCCTTCTCGGAGATCTCGAATACGACGTCGCTCGGCCGCAGGCGCAGTTCTTCGAGGGTGCGCTTCAGCACGTCCCCGCGAAAGGCGGGGTCGTGGATCGAGGTCGGCAGGCAATTGAGGAAGAGGAGCTTGCCGGGCGAGAGGCCACGGGCCCCACGCAGGGCGTTGCGCCGGCACAGGCAATCGAGCTCGTAGGTCAGCCCCGTCTCTTCACCCATGTTGAAGAGCGCATCGGGGGAATAGAGATCGGTGTCCCAGGGGCCGCGGGTCAGGGCCTCCCAGCCGATCACCTCGCGCGTGGTCACGTTGACGATCGGCTCGTAGAGGGTCTCGACGTTCTCGGCGAGGACGACGTCGAGGAATTGTCGCGCGCGCTGGCGCTGCGCTACCCGAGCCGACAGCTCGGCATCGCTGCGGGCCCGTTCGACGGCCTCGCGAATCTGGCGCTCCTCGCTGATGCCCGGGTTGTGGATCGCGAAGGCGGAGCCCACCGGGAAGGACGGCAGGGTGCGCATGTAGGGATAGACGATGCGATTGCCCGCATCGCTGATCTTGCGCGAGATGCGTCCCGCGATCTGTTCGAGGGATTCGCGATAGAAAACGTCGTCGACGCGATCGCGGAAGAAGAAGACGAAGACCTCGTCGTGCCCCACTGCGCCGGCCACGATCAGATCGTCGGCGGCCAGCACCGAGTCGCAGGCATCGACCACCGTGGCGCTGAGCCGTTCGCTCACCACGCGATGCGCCTCGCGGCCGAAGGAGCGCTCGATCGTCTCGAGGGCCGCGGCGTCGATCATCGCGATCCCCATTGCCCCGTTCGCCTGCAGCTGCAGGCAGACACTGTCGATCGAGTCGGCCAGACGCCCGAGAGGCGCGGCGATGATCTCGGCGGCGGCGAGGTTGTCGGTCGCGGTACCCATCGGGTGCCGTATCGGTCGAGCGCGCTTACGGCATGAGAATTCGCAGGGCTTCGCCCGTGAGGGAATCGCGGCGTCTCGCGACCTGCACGGGTGTCCCTTCGGCGACCAGGCGTCCCCCTCCGGGACCGCCTTCGGGCCCCAGATCGATCACATGGTCGGCCCGCGCGATCACGTCGAGGTTGTGCTCGACCACCACGACGCTCGCGCCGCGCTCGATCAGCTCATCCAGGCAAGTCAGCAGCACTTCGACATCAGCGGGGTGCAGGCCCGTGGTGGGCTCATCGAGCACGTAGAGGCTGCGGCTTCCCGTTTCGCGCAGGGCGAGCGCGATCCGCATCCGCTGATGCTCACCTCCGGAGAGCGTCGAAAGGGGCTGGCCCAGGGTCAGGTAACCGAGACCGACCCGGACCAGGGGTTCGAGGCTGGTCACGATGCGATTCTGGTCCTCGAAGACGTCGAGGGCCTCCTCGATCGTGAGATCCAGGACATCGGCGATCGAGCGTCCGCGGTAGCACACGCCGAGCACCTCGGCTCGGTAGCGATGGCCGTTGCAGCTGTCGCAGGGCACCCGAACGTCGTCGAGGAACTGCATGTCGATCACGACGAAGCCACTGCCCTCGCAGTCTTCGCAACGCCCCCCCGCCACGTTGAAGGAGAACCAACCGGGAGGAATTTCCAGGGCCTTGGCTTCCCGGGTCCCGGCAAAGCACTTGCGGATCGCATCGAAGGCCTTCGACACGGTGGCCGCGTTCGAGCGCGCGCTGCGACTCGCCGGGCGTTGGCCGACCACGACGACGCGATCGATCGCGTCGCCCCCCTCGACACCGTCGCAATCCCCGGGATCACGCAGACCGTCGACCTCCGATTCGGGGAGCTCGCGCGCGAGATGGGCCACCAGGAGGTCGTGGACCAGGGTCGACTTGCCCGCGCCCGACACGCCGGTCACCGCCACCAGTCCGCCCAGGGGAATCTGCGCGTCGAAGTCGGCGAGATTGTGCTCGCGCGCGCCGCGCACGCGAAGCGCGTCGCCTCCGAAGCCCGCGCGCGGTTCGTCGCGAAGTGGCGTCGACGAGCGACGCAGGGCGCGACCCGTCTGCGAGCGCTCGTCTGCGCGGATCGCGTCGACCGGGCCCTCCACCACCACGCGGCCGCCGTGTCGGCCGGCGCCGGGACCGAGATCGATCAGGTGGTCGGCGGCCCCGACGATCTCGAGGGCGTGCTCGACCACGACCACGGTGTTGCCCTGATCGCGCACTCGCCGAAGCACCTCCAACAAGCGTGCCATGTCGCGCGTGTGCAATCCCACCGACGGTTCGTCGAGCACGTAGAGCACGCGGGTGAGCCGCCCGCCGAGGGCGCTCGCGAGCTGGATCCGCTGGGCCTCACCGCCCGACAGCGTGCGCAGCTGACGATCGAGGCTCAAGTACGAAAGGCCCACGGTGAGACAGGTCGCCAGCCGGGTTTCGAGCAGTTCGAGCACCCGGTGGGCGAGTTCTCGCTCTCGTTCGCTCCAGGAGATCCCACGCAACCAGGCGTCGAGGTCTTCGAGGGTCATGCGCGTCACGGAACCCAGATCGCGACCCGCCACCTCGACACTGCGCGCTGCGTCGCAAAGGCGTGTTCCTTCGCAATCGAGGCAGGGGTCGAAGCGCCGATAGCGCGCGATCGTCGTGCGGGCCTGCACGCGATAGCGGCGCCGCTCGAGCCAGTCGAACCAGCCGCGCACGCCATACCAGTCGACCTCGTCCTCGCCTTCGAGGACCTGCTCGCGCGTCTCCTCGTCGAGCTCGCTGAAGGGCTGATCCACGTCGATCCCGAGGGCTTCGCAGGCTTCGATCAGGTCGCGCTGCATGCTGCGCCCGGTGGGGGTGGTGAACGGTGCGATCGCGCCTTCCTCGATGCTCAGGCTCTCATCGGGAACCACGCGCGCCCAATCGACCTCGGCCGTTCGGCCAAAGCCGTTGCAGGCTTCGCATGCGCCGATGGGGCTGTTGAACGAGAAGAGCGCCGGGGTG
>JANQEL010000034.1 GCA_028278345.1 Myxococcota bacterium | reverse complement strand
GCCGATCATCACCCTCTCCGACGCCGAAGGGGCGGGGGAGATGTTCCGCGTCTCGACCCTCGACGCCGACGACCCGCCGAGGGGCGAAGACGGCAAGGTCGACTTCGCTGAAGACTTCTTCGGCAGCGAGGCCCATCTCACGGTGTCGGGGCAGCTCGAAGCCGAGATCGCCGCGCTCTCGCACTCGAAGGTCTACACCTTCGGACCGACCTTTCGTTCGGAGAACTCGAACACCGCGCGCCACCTCGCCGAATTCTGGATGGTCGAACCCGAGATCGCCTTCTGTGACCTCGCGGGCCTCGCCGATCTGGCAGAGACCTTCTTGAAGGCGGTGTTCGGCGACGTGCTCGAGGCCTGTCCCGACGACTTCGCCTTCTTCGATCAGCGCATCGCTCCGGGGATCGTCTCGAACCTCGAGTCGATCATCGAGAGCGATTTCGCGCGCATCCCCTACACCGAGGCGATCTCGATCCTCGAAGCGTCGGGCCGCGATTTCGAGTTCCCCGTGCGCTGGGGGATCGATCTGCAGAGCGAGCACGAGCGCTACCTCGCCGAAGAGCACGTGAAGCGCCCCGTCGTCGTCACCGACTACCCGACCGAGATCAAGGCCTTCTACATGTATCTCAACGACGACGGCAAGACGGTGCGTGCGATGGACGTGCTGGTGCCCGGCGTGGGCGAGATCATCGGTGGCTCCCAGCGCGAGCATCGCCACGACGTGCTGCTGCAACGCATTCGCGATCTCGGCCTCCCCGAAGAGGAGTACTGGTGGTACCTCGACTTGCGTCGGCACGGCACCGTGCCCCACGCGGGCTTCGGCCTGGGCTTCGAGCGCGTGGTGCAGTTCATGACGGGGGTCGCGAACATCCGCGACATCAGCCCCTTCCCGCGCGTACCGGGCAACGCGAGCTTCTGAGCCCCGTCACGCTGCGCAGACGAAGTCGCGGCCTTCCACGTAGCCGAGGGGAGTGAGGAAGTCGCGGATCTCGCTGCGCGCTCCCTCGCCGGCCACCGAGACGATCAGTTTGGCCTTCTCGCGATGCGCGAGTGCTTCCGGCGCGATCACTTCGGCGCCCTGGATCGTCTGGCCGATGCGTCGCGGATGCACGTCGATGATCGTGTGCGCGGTGCGTTCGTTCTCGCGGAGCTTCGCGGCGAGCAGCCGCCCCGTGCCGCCATAGCCCCAGAGTGCGTACCCACTCTCTCCGGAAAGGAACGAGGCCGCGAGGTGGTGTGCTTTGCAGGCCGCGAACGCGGCGGCGTCGTAGCGCGGGCTCGTGCGCGAAAGTCGCTCGGGGCCGTCGCGCCATCCCACGAGTCGCCGAGGCACGACCCGCAGAGGCTCGCCCGCACTCTGCAGTCGCAGGACGAGGTCGTAGTCTTCGGGCCAGTCGACGTCCCGGTAGCCATGGCGTTCGAGGGCATCGCGGCGGATCGCGAGGGTGGGGTGGGCGATCGGGCATTCGATCCACGCGTTGCGGGCGATGTCGTCGGCGGATTCGATTCCGTTCAGCCAGGCCTCGTAGCCGCGTCGCCCGGTGCGAACGCGATCGTCTTCGCCCGGGAGGGGGCGCTCGACCCACGTCCCGGCCTTCGGCCGGGGAAAGATCCTCACGTGCGAACCCGCGGCACAGAGTTCGGGCGTGTTGTCGAAGGCGGCGCTTTGCAGCGCCAGGCGATCGCGGTGCATCCAATCGTCGGCGTCCATGCGGACGACGATCTCGCCGCGGCAGCGTTCGAGCCCATGGCGAAGCGCCGCAACGAGGCCCGCGTGAGCGGTCGCGAACACGCGAATGCGCTCGTCGTGCGCCTCGAACCACTTCGCGATCTCGAGCGACGCATCCCGCGAGCCGTCGTCGACGAGCACGCACTCCCAATCCTCCATGCGCTGGCGACGCAGGCTCCGCAGGCAGCTCTCGAGCCAGGGGGCGGCGTCGAAGACGGGCAGCAACACCGAAGCGCGCGGCGCTCCCATCGGCTGGCTCAGTCTGCGTAGATGGGGCTCGACCAGACCGTGGCGCCGGTTTGCTCGAGCACCCGGATGTAGTGGAACTCGCCGCGTCGAAGCCGCGGGATCTCGCGCTCGGCCTTCCACTGCAGCACGTTCCCGAGTTCGGAGGTGGAGATGGCGCCCGAGCGGATGATGTCGAGGGTCTTGATCGCCCCCTCGCCGATGATCCGGATCTCGAGGGTCTGGGTTTCGGGATCGCCTTCCTTCCACGGGGGAAGGGTTCCACCCATCGGCACGCCGTCGATCGACACCTCGATATAGGTGCGCGCGCCGTTGGTCGCATAGGTGCGTCGCGCGCGCATGGCCTCCTGGAGTGACGCCCGATCGAGGTTGTCGGTGAACACCGCAGCCAACCCGGCGGCGCCTTCGTTGGCCACGTAGGCGAGGCCGGGGTGTCCGTCGTGGCTATCGCCGCTTCCGATGAAGCCGAAGCGGTAGCCGACCTTCAGGACATCGCGCACGAAGTTCCCGCGCATCGGGTTGTGGATCACCCCGGGCGCATCGTAGGCCTCGCTGACTCCGTGCACCGAAACGATCTCGGTCAGGGGTTCGAGGACGGGGTCGGGAGGGTAGGCCCAGTTGGTGGAGACCGGGCCGCCGGCCGAGTGGTGCGCGAAGGTCATCGCGGCCTGGCCCTCGAGCGCATCCCAGAGTTGTCGCGGGTTCTCGTAGCGATCGTCGGCGGAGCTGTAGATCTCGCCGTCGGCTTCGAAGTAGAGCACGTGGCGATGACCGTGCAGCCAACTCGTCCACTCGTAACCCAACAGCGTCGTGAAGATGCCGGGTCGGTTGGTGGCCGCGACGGCGGCCTTGATGCGTTTCCACAATTCGGGAGACCCGTCGAGGAACTGCATGCCCCAATGATCGTGATCGGTGAGTGCTGCGAAGTCGAGGCCGGCGTAGTCCTTCGCGTAGGTGAAATAATCCTCGGGCGTGCCGGTCCCGTCGGAGAGGTTCGAGTGCCCGTGCACGTCTCCCCAGCGAATGGGTTGGATGCCGGCCTCGACCACCATCGGGTTGCTGCGGGCCGTCAGTTCCTTCTCCGCGCCGTGCACTTCGACTTGAAAGCGGTAGACCCCTGGCTCTCGCGCGATGCCCTCGATTCGTTTGCTCCCGGCATCCGAAGCCGTGAAGTCGACCCGTGAAGGCAGCTCGATGCCTTCGAGAACCTGGATCTCGGCCGTCCCTTCGAAGTCGACACCGGCGTTGCCGTCGTAGTCGAGTACGGCGATCAGCATCTCGAAGGGATCACCGGGTTCGAGGGTGGTGGGCACGACGGCATTCGCAAAGCCGGGAGGACCGGCGGCGATGTCGAAACGCGGGGATTCCGCGACGAACTGGCGGATGCCGTCCGCGTTGCCGTCGACCGACAGGAAGAGGTGCTCTTCGCGCTCGGAGAATCGGTCGATGCGCGCCCCCATGGGCCCGGCGCCGTAGACGATCTCGATCCGCTCCCCGGCCTCGAGCCTTCGTCCCGCGATACCGATCGCGAGGATCTCGTTGCCGACCCAGACCGGCTCGAGAACGACGCCTTCCGCGCTGGTGCTCGCGGTGGTGTAGCCGCGGGCCCTGGGATTGCGATCCTGGGGAAGGTCCCAGCTCCAGAAGGGGGAGACCTGGAAGTACACCTCGCCCCCGACATCGATGCCGAGGGGGCCCGCCTCGTAGATCACTTCGAAACGCGCGTGATCGAGGACGCGAAGCGGTCCGGGCTTTCCCACTACCTTGAGAATGCGCTCGATCCAGGCGCGTCCGCCGCCGTCGGAGGGGTGACGCTCGAGTCGTTGATCGAGCTTCATCTCCGCGTGGGTCTGTATCTGGGCGTCCCAGGATGTTTCGGGCGGCCCGGGTATTTCGGGCGCGGGGGCTTCGCCAGCGCCGCCATCGCCGGGCGGCTCGTCCGCTGCGAGAACTGGTTCGGGTGTTGGCGACGTCGGCGCAGGAGATTGGCTCGCGGGCTCTTGCTCCGCGCACGCCGAGAAGAGGCAGACCGCCACGGCGAACCCCAGCAGGGTGCGTCGGTTCGGGGTTGCGGGCTCTCTCGACTTCACGCGGGGGAAGTAGCACAGCGCCCGGTTTTCGCTTTAGCGATGCGTCCCGCTTTCCGTTGAATGCGTTGGAGAACCGCGCGCGATCCGTTTGCACCTCTTGCAGGCCCATGGGCCCGTTCCCGTGTCACGCGAAAGCGCGCATCACCAGGAACGTCGCCGGGAAAGACGTCACTTGGAAAGCAGGCAGGGGAGTTGAGAGTGGGTTTCTTCTTCGTTCTCGTGACGCAAGCCGATGGTTCGGCGCGCCGACTGCCCATCCTCACCTATGCCTGCGCGCTGGCCCTCTTCGTAGTCTGGTCGCAGATGCAGGGCGGAAGTGATTTCGCCGATCGCGCACGCGCCGACGCAGTCGACTACCTGCACGAGAACCCCTACGTCGAGGTTCCCGAGCGCTACGAGCTCGTGATCCCCGCCGCCTACGCGGATGCACTTCGCAGCGAGTTCTACGCCGAACGCGAAGCCGAGGGGTTGCCGCCGATTTCGGATTTCCTGCTCGAACGCAGTCAGGGCGAGTTCGTCGACCTGCTCGCCTACGCACTCTCGAAGGTGAAGACCCTTCCCGTCTGGAAGTACGGGATCCAGGGCACGAACGCCGATCCGATCGATTGGCTCGCCCACGTGGGGGTGCACGAGACCGCGGCGGCGTTGTGGGTCTCGATCATCCTCCTGCTCTGTCTCGGTATCGCTTTGGAAGATGGGTGGGGGACGCTGGCCTTCGCAGGCCTGGCCGCGGCGGGTGTGGGAGCAACGGCCTTCGCGAGCGTGGCGCTCGGCTACACCGATGCGGTGCACATGCCCTGGTTCGGCGCGAGCGGTTTGATCGCGACGCTCCTCGGCGCGCACTTCGTGCGGTCCCTGGGCGGTTCTCCGCGACTCTTCGGCGCGATCCCACTGCCGGGTTGGCTCGTGCTTCCCGCGTGGTTGGCCCTCGACACGATGCTCGTGCGCGGAGTGACGACCCTCGAAGCCTTCGATCCGACGCCGCTGACCGTGCAGGCGGCGGGCTTCGCTCTCGGTGCGGTGGTGTCGATTGCGCTCTTGCTCGCGAAATTCGAAACCCACCAGATCGACAAGGAGCAGGACCGCGAAGAGCTGGTTTCGAACCCGGTGCTCGAACGCGCGCTCAAGGCCAAGGAAGCCGGGCGTCTCGAGCAGGCCTACGACATGCTGCGAACCGAGCACCGCCGCGCCGGCGACAACCGCGACGTGGCGCTGGCGCTCTGGGATGCGGCGCTACCGGTCGGCAAGGCGGCGCGTGTGGTCGATGCCATGTTGTCGGTCGTCGAATCCGACCTGCAGTCGGGCAACGGTAGTCAGGCGGTCGCGAACTGGTTCTCGTTGACGGACGAGGTCGACGGCGTTCAGGCCGCACCCGCGATGTTGGTGCGCATGGGTGAAGCGCTGCTCGACGAGGGGCATCCCGAATCCGCGGTCTCGACCCTGGGCATGGCGCTGCAACAGAAGAAGCCCGTGCCTACTGCGCTGGCCCAGCGCATCGTTCGCGTTGCGCGCGACCTCGATCCCGAACTCACGCGCAAGGCGGCACAGGTCGCCCTCGGCGATGCGGGGCTCGCCCCGGGCGAACGCCAGGAACTCGAGCGATTGAGCGAAGAGGTGACCCCGACCTCCGCAGCGTCCGCAGCGGCGACACCGGCTGCTGCGCCACCCGAGCCGCAGACTGCGAGCGCGCCTCCGCCGGTGGCGGCGAGCGACGCCGCCGACGAGTACGCAGACCTCGATCCCCAGGCGATCTCCCTCGACGAGGGCGGTTCCGATACGCCCCTCGAAGCGGGGCTCGAAGGTGGAGAGACGCAGCAGCCGGAAGCCTGGAACGATCCCACGATGATCACCGACCTCGATCGCGATCTTTCGAATGACGTCGCAGAAGATCTCGGCAGCGATCTCGGAGATGGCCTCGACCATCTCCTCGACGGTGAGATGGACGACGCCTTCGACGATCTCGACGACGAAGCCCTGGCCCAGGCGGCCTTCGACGCCGGTGCGATCGAAGCCGACGAACTCTCCCTCGACGCCACCGGCGACACCGTGACCCAGGTCGAAGCGCCTTCGGCGATTCCGCGCGCGGAAGAAACCGTGACCGAAGTCGTGGTGCCGGTGCGTGACAACGACGAAACCACCACGGTGGTCAACGCCGTACCCGCGTTGCGGGAAGCCCAGGTGCGCGACGCCGTGCCCCTCACCCTCGAACCCGAAGCCATCGTGATCGAGATCGCGGGCGGGAGCGGAGGTGGAAAGAAGACGCGCCTTCCCTATACCCGAATCGAGGCCATCTCGGCTGCGGCGGTTTCGGGGCTCGGTCCGAAGCCGATCGTCGTGATCGACTTCGCGCTCAACTGGCAGGCCGCGTCGGAGACCCTGAAGCTGGTTCGCTTCCGCAGTGATCGCTTCGACCCGGGTGCCCTGGTTCCCGACATGTCGAACCAGCTCGCCGCGCTGCAAAAGCTGCTCGACGATCTCGTCGAGCGCAGCGGAGCGACACCACTGCCGAACTTCAACGCGGCCACCGGCAAGCCCTTCGCCGTGCACGAAGGCCTCGAGGTCTACTCGCGCGAAGTGCTGGGTGTGCGAATCGACGCCTGAGCCGCGTCTTCGCTAGCGCAGGGTGATCTTGCCGCCGGGGCCCGCCGGGCCGCCGAGCCCACCGACGCCGCCCTGGCCGGGCACCACGATGCGCGAGGCCTCCTGGCGCTGGATCTCCTTGGCCTCTTCGATCATCCGCTCGACGGCGGCGTTCACGGCTTCGGGGAACTTGTTGAAGGCGTCCTCCAGGTTGTCGGCTTCGATCGGTGTGTGGATCGGGAGCGGGCCGCGCGAAGACATGATGGACGTCTCGCCAATGAACATCACCGGGCGCGAGGTGTCTTCGCTGCCGTCGGGCTTCACGGGAGTGAGGCGTCGGATCTGCGCGATCTTCATGTCCGTGAACGATTCCTCTTTGTAGAGGTTCTCCGTGTCGGTCTGCATCTCGGCGACGAGGTTCGGTTCTTCGGACATGACTTACTCCTTGGACTCCTTGGGGCGCGATGCGTCGACTGCGTTCAGCGCCGAGCAGATTCCACGCATCTGCGTCCGCGGAATCGGGAAAACGAGACAAATGTTTACGTACTCCGTCTCGTGACGCCACCGGCAACGCATCGGCATTCGAGCCCGCAATACCGCGAAGGCGTTCGCACGATTGCGGAGGGCCTGATCGCGCCCGGGCGTGGCAGAGGACTTGCATCAATCAATGTTGCGAGTGGGGCCGACGGTGGCTGGATTCCTGCGTGTTCGTTGCGCACGGCGATCGCCTGTCCCGTGGAAACGGTGGCGAGTGATGCGAATCCAGGTAGCGACACTCAACGTCTGGGCTCTGCCCGAACCCTTCGCGCCCGATGTGCTCGAGCGCATGGGGGCGATCGGAGACCGCCTCGCCGAGACGAGCGCGGACGTCGTCGCCTTCCAGGAAGTCTGGACGAGCGGAGCCCGCGATGTGTTGCTTCACAAAGCAGAGGCCGCTGGCTTCGGCGAGCATTGGTACCTCGGTGGCGCCCTGGGTCACAGCGGTCTGCTCGTGGTTTCGCGTCTGCCGATTCTCGAAGCCGACTTCGAACCCTTCCACCTGAGTGGCACCCTCGAGCAGTTCGGCAACGGGGAGTATTTGAGCGGAAAGGGCTTCGTGCGGCTGCGCCTGCAGGGAAGCGACGGCCCCGTCAGCTTCATCAACACCCACCTGCACGCTCGCTACAAGCAGCGTTTCGAACACGGCTTCACCTCGCATCGCGTCGGACAGTTGGTTCAGCTGGCCGCCCGCATGCGCGAGATCGAGGATCCGGTGATCCTGGTCGGCGACTTCAACTTCGTCGACCATGCGCCCGAGTTTCGCGTCCTACAGGGTCTGACCGGTGCGCGCGATGTCGCCCTCGAGTACGGCGACCCGCTCCCCACCATCCTGCGCGACAACGCCTACCGCGTTCGCCCCGACCGCGTCCGCAGTGAACGCCGGGTCGACTACGTGTTCGTGCGCGACGGAATCGCCACGGCCCTGCGTCCCACCGAGGTGGATCGGGTCTTCGACGAGACGGTCGAGATCGCGGGCGTACCCCGGGCCTACTCGAATCACGCCGGTGTCTACGCCGAACTCGAAGCGGAGCCGGTGGCGGTGTCGCGTCACCACCGCCTGAGCCGGCGCGCGATCGAGCTGGCGGCGACTCTGCTCGAAGACGGACGCGAAGAGGCGCGCCGGCGGCGCGACGACAATCGAACCTACTCGGGGGTCGGCATGGCGTGTGCCGCGCTTGCGCTGGCCGGCGAACGGAGCAGGGCGGTGTCGCGCCGGCGTCTGCTGAAGCGCGGGCTGCAGCTCACCGCGGTAGCCGCGGTGACACCGACCGTTGGCGGCTCGCTGTTGAGCGAGTGGGTGGTGCCGAACGAACTCAACGCCTTCGAGACGGCGGAGCGCCGGCTCGATCAGCTGGTGCAGCGCGCCCGGGTAGGTGGCGACGACCGACTCGCCGCCGGCTAGTCGAGGGTGAAGCGCCCGGCCGCATCGCGCCGCCACCCGCCGGCGGCGTGTGTCCCGCCGTCGACGTGGAGGGTCGAGCCCGTGACGAAGCCCGCTAGCGGCGAGGCGAGGTAGAGGACGGCCCCCGCGACATCGTCGACGTGACCTCTACGCGCGAGCGGGGTCTCGGCGTTCATCTCACCAGTCCCCGGAGTCGGGATCATGTCGGGGGCGACGCTGTTGATGCGGATGCCACGCGCACCGAGTTCGAGGGCGAGGCTCTTGCCGAGATTCTCGACCGCAGCCTTCATCGCGGCGTAGACCGCGTAGCCCGGCGCCGCGCGGTGGGCTTCGACCGAGGTGATGTTCACGATCGAAGGCGCGTGACCCGCGTCGCCTTCGCCCGGATCCATGTGCGGCACGACCGAGCGGATGAACTTCGCGACCGCGTTGAAGTTGAGGTCGACCAGGGCCTGCTGTCCGCCGGGGCTCGTCGCTTCGAAGTCGGCCTGGAAGGTGCCCCCGGCGTTGTTCACCAGGATGTCGATCCGGCCGAAGCGGGCGACCACCTGCCCGACGAAGGCGTCGACCGCCGGGTCGTCGCGCACGTCGAGTCGAGTGGCCAGCACATCGACGCCTTCGCCAGCGAGACGAGCCTCGGTCTCATCGAGCGCAACCGCGTCGCGATCGCACAACGCCAGACGCGCGCCGAAGCGCGAGAGTGCGGAGGCCACCGCCGCTCCGATGCCCGAAGCCGCCCCCGTCACCAGGGCGACACGGCCTTCGAGATCGAGCGGGTTCGGGTCGAGGACCATCGCACAAGCGTATCAATCGCTTCTGCGCAGTCCATCGCGGGTGCGCGCACACCCGCTCATGCCGGGGGCGCGACTAGTGTGTGCCGAGCGGATCCGACCAGACGAACTGTGCCGGCTCGACCACGAGGGCCTTCCAGGGCTTGGCGATCTCGGTCGGGCGCGTGATCAGGGTGAGAGGAAGCACCGGCGCCACGAAGAGAACCGTGCTCACCACCATCGCGGCGAGGCCCACGGGGCGCAACACGATGAGATCGAGCATGATCGGCGAAGTCATGTTGTTGGCTTCGCTATCGGTCGAGTTGATGAAGCTCTCGCCTCGGGCACTCGCCGTCGAGGGGATCACGACCCCTGCGATCATTGCCGTAATACAAACTGCCGCGGTGAACCTGCGAAACTGGTTGAGCATGCGCCTTCCCCGGGTGGGTGGGTTCGATTGTGTGAACCCAGGAGGGTGAATGGTGAATCGGTGAATCGGTGAATCCAATTGCCCCATGGGCATCGATTTCCCGATTCATCGGTGGTGCGGCAAATCGACTGAAGTTTCTTCCGTAGGCCCGGTGTCGTCCCTGGGGCGATTTCCCGACCGCTCTGCGTGGCATTGCAGTCTGCAAGGGTTCACGGATGCGCAACTTCGATCCACTTCAACAGGGTTGTACCGGCTCTAGCTTTGGTAGAGGACAACCGATAGGCCGCCCATGACTCTTTCCCCCGACGCATCCCACAGGTCCCCGGGAATACCTGCGCTGTGAGCCAGGAATCGCAGATCTTCGTCGGTCGTCAGCCGATCCTCGACCGCGACCAGAACGTGGTGGCCTACGAGCTCCTGTTCCGCGCGTCGGCGGCCGCCGACGCAGCCGTCTACGCGGAGCAGGGCGCGGCCTCGCTGCGGGTCATCGTCAACGCCTTCATGACGATGGGACTCGATCGAGTGTTGGGCCAACACCTGGGTTTCCTCAACGTCGTAGGCGAGATGATCAAGAGCGACCTCATCGAGGCGCTCCCGCGCGAGCGGGTGGTGATCGAGGTGCTCGAGAACGTGGAGATCGACCAGGCGCTGACCACGCGCCTGGCTGAGCTCGGCGAGATGGGCTTCGAACTCGCCCTCGACGATTGGATCCAGGACGACTACCGCGCCGAGATGGTCTCGCTCGCGAAGTACGTGAAGCTCGACCTGATGGAGATCCCGCGCGCGCGCTGGCGCGGTGTGGTGCGCAAGCTTCGCAAGCACGACGTGATCCTGCTGGCCGAGAAGGTCGAAACCCGTGAGGACTTCGACTACTGCCTCAAGCTCGGCTTCGATCTCTTCCAGGGCTATTTCTTCTCGACTCCCCAGATCCTCGAGGGCGAGAACGTCGATCCGGCGCGCCACGAGTTGCTCGACCTGATCCAGAAGCTCGTCGGCGAAGCCGAGAACGCGGCCATCTCCGAGGTGCTGAAGCGCAACCCGAGCCTCAGCATGAACCTGCTGCGACTGGTGAACTCGGCCGCGCTCTCGCCGGCTTCGAAGATCTCGCAGATCGAAGACGCCCTGATCTATCTGGGGCGTGACAATCTGCGACGCTGGCTCTTCATGCTGCTCTACGCGGGCGATGGCGAGGACGCCATGCAGGACCCGCTGCTCCAGACCGCGACCCATCGCGGGCGCCTGATGGAACTCGTGGCCGGGGAACTCCTGGAGGGTGGCGGAACGGGCGCACAGTCCGAGGCGGCCTTCCTGGTCGGCATGATCTCGATGATCGACGTGCTGCTCGCACAGCCGCTCGAAGAGGTCGTGCCGGGGCTCAATCTCTCGGACGAATTGCAGTCGGCCCTGTTGAAACACGAAGGGGTGCTCGGTCGCCTGCTCGACCTCGCCGTGCAGATCGAGCGCGCCGACTTCGACACCATCTCCCACACGGTCGGGGATCTCGGCCTCGATGTTGCGACCCTGCAGGATTGCGAAAACCGGGCGTTCGCCTGGGTGCACGGGCTGTCGCAACCCGCCGATTGATCGAACGACTGACCCCGCGTCCACTGACGCGGAGCGACCAGCGGGTATCATCCGCGCGTGTCGATCGCGATCGTCTTCGTCGTCCTGCTCGCTCTACTCGTTCACCGGGTCTTCTTCGGGTATGCGAAGAGCGAGCGGAGCTTCGAGGTGCTGGCGCCGCGCGAGGTCGCCCTGATCGAGTCGACCGCGGAGGTGATGTTTCCCGCCGGCGGTGCGATCCCGTTCTCGGGGCTCGACGCCGACCTTCCCGGTTACGCGGATCGCTTCCTCGCTGCGATCGAACCCGGGGTGCGTCGGCAGATCCGCGCGCTATTCGCGTTGTTCGAACACGTGACCCTCATCTTCCCCGCACCGGGTTGGCGGGGGTGGAAGCGCTTCTCCTCGCTCACGTTCGAACAGCGGGAGATCGTGCTCGGCGGCTGGTCGCAGAGCCCGAACTTTGCGCGACAGCTCGTCTTCACGGCGCTTCGCGCCGTACTCACGATGGGCTACCTCGGTCATCCCGAAGTGCTGCGCCACCTGCGCCTCGCCCCCTACGCGTTCGAGAGCCCGGTCACCGAAGCCGATCTGCTCTACCCGAAGATCGGCGCGCATCCCGACACCATCGCCCTCGGAGAAAGCGATCTCACCCCGGCGAGTGACGGCACGCCCGTCGATCTCGAAGGCCCCCTGCATGCGCGCTACGCCGAAGCGGGCCGCACGACGCCGGACGCGACGTCATGAGCGTGCCGCGCACCCTCGAGAGCATGCGAAACGACGGCCTGCGCGTCTTCGCGCAGTACGACGGCGATTTCGAAGAAGAGGCCGACGTCCTCGTCGTCGGTTCCGGCCCGTGTGGTGCGGTGGTGGCCCACGGCGCCGCCGCGGCCGGGCGCTCGGTGATCCTGCTCGAAGAGGGGCCTCCCTTTACCCCCCAGGATTACGAGTTCGAGGGCAGCCTCTCGATGGCGCGCACCATGCGCGAGGCCGGCCTGCGCCGCACCGAGGGGACGATCCTGCCGACCATGCAGGCCATCGCCCTGGGTGGTGGCTCGCTGGTGAACTCGGCCATCTGCGTGCGCCCGCCCGCCTTCATCTTCGATCAATGGGCAGAGCTCTTCGAGCTCGAGCACACGAGTCGCGAAACCCTCGACCGCCACTTCGATGCCGTCGAGAAGTTCCTGGGCATCGCACCCACACCCGAGAACGTCCAGGGGCAGCGCAACCTCCTGATGAAGGAGGCCTGCGACAAGCTCGGCTACTCGAGCGAACCCATCTCGCGCAACGTGCGCGGTTGCAAGGGCTCGGGAGAGTGCTTCACGGGTTGTCGGGCGCGCGCCAAGCAGAGCATGGACATCAGCTATATCCCGGAAGCCATGCGCCTCGGCGCGCGGGTGCTGACTTCGCTGCAGGTGCAGCGCGTGCTCCACGAAGGGCGGCGCGCCGTCGGCGTGGAGGGGCAGGTGGTCGAACCGCTCAGCGGCAAGCCGGGGCATCGCTTTCGCGTGCGCGCGCGCGTCGTGGTACTGGCCGCCGGTTGCATGGCGACCCCGGTCCTGCTGCAGCGCAGTGACGATCTCGCCAACGGTTCGGGGCAGGTGGGACGCAACCTCCAATTCCATCCCGGGGTGGCGGTAGCGGGTATCTTTCCCGATGTCGTGAATCCGCAGTTCGGTGCGACCCAGGGCTGGCAAAGCCTCGAGTTCCTGCGCGATGGCTTCAAGCTCGAAACCCTCTGGGCGCCGCCGCCAGTTTCCGCGGTGCGCATGCCCGGTTTCGGCAAGCCGCTGCTCGAACGCTTCCACGACATGCCCTATCTCGCGAACTGGGACGCGATCGGTTCGACCCATCGCTCGCTGGGCACGGTGAAGGCGCGGCGCCGCGGCATGAACCCACGCCTGCGTTGGAACTTCCATCACGAGGACGTGAAGATCCTCACCCACGCGCTCTGGGTCCTGGCCGAGCTCTTCTTCGCCGCCGGCGCGCGCAAGATCATTCCCGGGGTGATGGGGCTGCCGGCCGAGATGCACTCCCTCGACGAAGCGCGCGTGCTGCAGACCCATCCCATCCGGGCGCGCGACCTGATCAGCGCGGGCAACCACGCCTTCTGCACCACGCGCATGCACGGCGACGCGAGCCTCGGGGTGGTGGACGAGTTCGGGCGCTGCCACGACCTCGACAACCTCTTCATCGCCGACACCGGGATCTTCCCGCGCTGCCCCTCGGTGAACCCGATGTTCACCGGCATGGCCCTGGCCCACCGGGCGACCGAGAGGGTGCTCGAGGTCGCCTGAACTGCGAGGGAAGGCGTGGGGGAGGGATCAGGCGCCCCTCGGGGCGCCTCCGGCGTTCGCCCCCCTTCATTCATGTGCAGGGCCGGCCGATACGGAGGCAGGCCCGGTTTCCGGGCTGATGGAGGGGAACGCGATGCGAATCTGGATGCTCTCGCTCGCTGTGGGGCTGCTGCTGGTCGCGACGTCGGCCGAGGCGGTCCAGAAGCCCAATCGCGGGCAGTGTCGCACGATCGCGAAGCAGCTGAACGTGCACGCGGCGTCGGTCGAACGCGCCAGGGCGCAGGGCAACGCGCTGTGGGCGCGCAACACCCTCGAACACATGGCTCGACTCGAAGCGCGCCGCGAGAAGCTCTGCCCCGATCTCTATCCCCAGGGTTCCCGCGCCAAGGCGATGGCCGAGATGGCCGAGTTCCTGAAGACCGCGGGTCGCGCGGCCCTGAGCGTGCTCACCTTTGGCGCCTTCTGATCGACGCGTTCTGATCGAGCGAATCGGCCTTCTGCAGCACTGAACGCACCGTGCGATCATGACGTCTCTCTCTTGGGGCGCGCGGCGTGCGTGCGAGCGGAGTGGTCGACGAGATGAATCTGCGGCGCTGGATCGGTATCGGGCTCGTGCTGTGTTTCGCGTTGCCCACCGTCGCGCACGCGGGCCGCGGCGCCGACGGTGAGTACGAGGAGCGACGCTCCTCCCACTTCGTCCTGTACCAGGACGTCGACATCGATCGCACCAGCGGCTTCTACGGTTCGCGCCGGTTCGAGCAGCAGGTGCTCGAGGTGCTCGAAGGCGCCTACCGCCAGCTCGACGCCGCGATCGGCTTGCGTCCGCGCGATGCGATCGTGGTGACGATCCACGATCCGGAGATCTTTGCCGAACGCTTCACGGGTCTGTTCCGCTTTCCGGCGGCGGGTTTCTACGGTGGCACCATCCACGTGCGGGGATCGACGCAGGTGACCGATGCCCTGGTTCGCGTGCTGCACCACGAACTGGTGCACGCGGCTTTCGATCAGGCGCTTCCGCGGGTCGCACTTCCGGCCTGGTTCAACGAGGGTGTCGCCGAGTGGTTCGAGGCTCGGGCTCTCGGGCTCCATCACATCTCGCCGCAACACAAGCGTGTGCTTCGCGAGGTCGCGGCCGAGGGACAGCTCTTCAGCCTCGCGCAACTGAGTACCCGCGCTCTGGGACATCTCGGTCCCAGGGAGGCGGGGCTCGCCTATCTGCAATCGCGCGCCTTCGTCGACTTCCTGGTTCGCGAGCGAGGTGACAAGCGGCTGCGCGATCTGTGTCGCCGCGTCGCGCGCACGGGCGATCTGGTGGACGCGATCGAGCGGATCTACCGCCGCGATCTCGCTCGACTCGAGGCCGACTTCGTGGATGCCCTGAGGCGCGGCTCGTATTGATGGGGCCAGCGCGGTCGTCTAGCGTGCGCCGCGTGGGGGTTCGGTCTTTCTTCATCTATTGCGTGTTCGCGGTGTTCGCGTGGGGTGTCGCGGCTGCGGGTAGCGCGTGGGCGCGCCCGGCGATCCCCCACGGTGTCGCGTATGACGCACCGCTGGCCAAGGGCCAGTGGTCGCTCTCCTATTCATATGCGCGCCAGCAGGGGAAGGGGCTGCGCGACGACACCGATCGCGTTTCGGCTTCGGACGCGAGTTCGGCGACCTACAGCGAGGTCCCGACGCGTCTATCGAGCGACGTCCACCACTTCGGCATTCGCTACGCGCCCTTCGAACGGCTCACCGTTTCGCTGCTGCTTCCCTTCATCGAGCACGAGATGCGCAATCGCAGCTTCGACGGGGGTGGCGATCGCTACACGACCCAATCGTCGGGTGTGGGAGATCTCGAGCTGGCCTTGATGATCCCCTTCATGGTGAAAGGGGAGGAGAAGCTCGACCTGCACGCGGGGCTTCGCGTGCCGACGGGGGAGATCAGCGAGCGCGATCGCGTGCCGGGAGATGGCGAGAGCGGCGCGGTGCTGCTTCCACGCTCGATGCAGACGGGCAGCCGCAGCGTCGCCCTGCTCGCGGGGCTCACCTACTCCGGGGCCTGGGAGGGCTTGGGTTGGGGTGTGCACGGCAACGGAAGCCTCGTCGTCGAGGACAACCACCGAAGCTATCGCCACGGCGACACCCTCTCGTTTTCGGGATGGCTCGCCCACGAAGTCGTCGAACAGATGAGCGCATCCCTGCGGCTCGGCTTCGATCACTTTCAGCGCCATCGCGGCAAGCGCGTCGTTGGCCCCGACGATCATCTCGCTTCGAAGCGCAGTACCACAGCGGGACAGCGCCTGTCGATTTCGCCCGGGGTGAGCGTCGCCCTCCCTTTTGCGGGAGAACAGCGACTGAGTTTCGAAGCCAGCTGGCCGGTGTATCAGGATCTCGAAGGGCCACAGGTGGAACGCGATTGGACGCTCAGCACCGGTGTGGAGTGGGTCTTCTAGCCGGCGGACGCAGCGCTCGAGCGAGCGTCGAAGCGAAGGCAGCCAGGTCATGACTGAATCCACGAGTGAGAATGATCGCGTCGCCTTTCTGTGCCTCGGCACCATGGGTTATCCGTTGGCGGGGCACCTCGCGCGGGCGGGGCACGACGTCACCGTCTACAACCGCAGCGCGCAGAAGGCGAAGCGCTGGGTGGACGAGTTCGGTGGGCGAGCGGCGGATACGCCGGCGGCCGCAGCCGCGGATGTTGACGCCGTGTTCGTTTGCAGCGGGAACGACGACGACCTCCGCGCGGTGGTGCTCGGCTCGGATGGCGCTCTGGGCGCGATGCAGCGCGGCAGCGTACTGGTCGACCACACCACGGTCTCACCCGGCCTGGCTCGGGAGCTGTTCGCGGCCGCGCGAGAACGCGGCGTCGACTTCCTCGATGCGCCGGTATCGGGTGGACAGGCCGGGGCCGAGAACGGGGCCCTCAGTGTGATGGTCGGGGGCGAGGCCGCGGTGTACGCCCGCGCCACGCGTTGGTTCGACTGTTACGCCAAGATGCACGCCCTGATCGGCGACGCGGGTTCGGGCCAGCTCACGAAGGCAGTGAACCAGATCTGCATCGCGGGGCTCGTGCAGGGGCTGTCCGAAGCCCTCAACTTCGCGAAGCGAGCGGGGCTCGATGGTGCGAAGGTGATCGACGTGATTTCCAAGGGCGCGGCGCAGAGTTGGCAGATGGACAATCGCGCCCTCACCATGCTCGAAGGCGAGTACGACTTCGGCTTCGCGGTCGACTGGATGCGCAAGGATCTCGCGATCGCCCTCTCGATGGCGCGTGACGTCGGAGCCGACCTGCCGGTGACCGAGCAGGTCGATGGTTTCTACGCGCAGGTGCAGGAACGCGGCGGCGGACGCTTCGATACCTCGAGCCTGATGATGCTGCTCGATGAGTCGGACTGAGGCGCGCGTGACGATCGTCGTCGTCGGCGTGATGTTGCTGCTGGCTTCGCTCATCGTTCCCGATCTGGCCATCGCGGCCGATCCGGACGCCGCCGCGCGAGCCCTCGAAGAAGCGATGCGGCGCGAACGGGGGCAGCTGGGCACTCGACTCGGGATCGTGCTGCTCGCTGTGGTGATCGTGGCCGCGGGCGCGTGGCGCGCTCGTAGCGCGTCCGGTGACACCGGGGCGCGCAGCCGAATCGCGGTCACGAGCCTGCTCGCCGTCGTCGCGCTGGTCGCCTTCGCCTCCTATTACGATTTCTTTCGCGAGAAGACCGGGGTCGGATTCAAGGACACCGACGTCTTCCACTACTACATGGGTTCGAAGTACCACTCCGAGGTCGGCTACTTCGATCTCTATCACTGCACCTTGATGGCGCTGCTCGAGTCGGGTGTCGAATCCCGCTTCGATCTGCCCCGGGTGCGCGATCAGCGAACCCTTCGCCCCCACACCCCCGATACGGCCCTCGCCGCCGCGCGCCAATGCCGCGCGCAGTTCGACGACGAGCGTTGGCGCGCCTTCGCGCACGACGTCGCCTGGTTCAATCATCGCTTCGAGGCGCAGCACTGGCATCTGGTCTTCCACGACCACGGCTACAACCCGACGCCGATCTGGACGGCGCTCGGAGGCGCAGTGACGACGCGTGTGCCCGTGGGCAGTGCGGCATTTTTCGCGCTGATCGACGCCGATCGCTTCTTGATCGTCTTCGCCCTGATCGCGATCGCCTGGGCCTTCGGCTTCGAGGCCGCCGCGCTCGGGGCGATCGTCTGGGGCACGGGCACGCATTGGGGCCATGGCTGGATCGGTGACTCGTTGCTTCGCAACCTGTGGCTGGCCACGCTGCTGGTGGGTCTCTGCCTCCTCGCGAAGAAACGCGATGCGGTGGGCGGGGCGTTGATCGGGTTGGCCACATTGCTTCGCATCTTTCCCGGCATCTTCGCCGCTGCCTTCGCGCTCGGGGCCTGGTTGCGTTCGGAAAAGGACGACGAGGCGGCGCGGCGGCTGCGTTCGATGCTCCTCGGTGCCGCTGTTTCGGGGGGAGCGCTGTTCCTCTGGGCCGCGTTCGCGACGGCGTGGGGCGTCGCGGCCTTCGCCGAGTTCTACGAGAAGATGTCGGTCTTCGCCGCGCACGAATCCCTGAACAAACTGGGGCTGCCATCGCTCGTGTGGCGTTCGATCATGGTCGGCACCGGGCATCTCGTGACGAACGCCGAAGGCAACGCGATCCTGGTCTCGTGGTCACCCGCGTGGCTGCCCTTCGTGGTGCGCGGGGTGCAGCTCCTGGTGTTGGTCCCCGCGCTCGTCTGGTTCTGGCGCGCGGCGAAGCGGCTCGAGCCGCACGAGACGGCGGCGCTGGCCTTCGGGTTGATTCCGCTGCTCACCGATCCCGCGAACTACTACTACGTCTTCTTCGTCTGCGGAGCGTTGCTGGCGGTGGGACGACCGGGGCTCCAGTTGGCCTTGCTCGCGGCGTCGGCGCTCTGGCTCGCGAATGCGCTGCTCTTCTACCGCGTGCCCGAGGAGTATCTCGGGGCCAGCGCGATCGCGGTCGCCCTCCCGCTCTTCTTTCTATATGTGCTCTCGCGGGAAGGCGCGCAGAGCGCGATCAGCGAAGCGATCGCGCCTGGGCACTCGGGCCCGGAGGCATGAAGAGCATCATGTGCGCGATCGTGATGTCGTCGGCGTCGACATCTCCGTCACCGTCGAGGTCGAAATTCGGGTCGTAGGGGCCGTTCTGCGACGACATCGCGATCCACTCGACATCGCCGCGCTTCGACAGGGGGTAGATCTCGCCCCAGGACGTCGTCACCAGGCCATCCCCGTCGACGTCGGGATCGCAGAGATTGCCGAAGCCATCGGCGTTGGTGTCGCGCTGTTCGGGGTTCGGCACCTCGGTGCAGTTGTCGTTCCCGTCCGGCACGCCGTCGCGGTCGCGGTCGCCTTCCGGACGCGTCCTCGCTAGCGGCGTGGTCATCAGCGGATCGCCGACGTAGATGTTCATCCAACCGAGGTAGGGGATGCTGCGATAGAAGGCTTCGATGGCGCGCACACCCGAGGCGTAGGTCGGGAGCAGGATGTAGGGGCGCGGAACTCCCGAGAGCGCCGGCTCGTATACGTGTCCCGTTGCACCGGAGACACCGAGGCGCACGAGGTCGGCGGTGAGGCTCTGTCCGTATTTCGGCGGATGGGTGAAGGTGCGACCGCCGGTGCTCACGAGATCGACCGCGAGGCTGCGCGGGCCGAAGGTTCCGGGGTAGAGGGCTCCCTTGATCTCGCCGTAGTACGGCTCGCCCGCGTCGTTCCCGTCGTTGCTCCCCCAGGAGGCGTAGCCGACGATCGTCGCGACGCCTGAGGCGAAGGCCTTCTCCTCGTCGTGGGTGACGGGCAGCTCCATCGCGGCGAGGATCCTCGCCGTGGGGTCGAGCCAGATGCGATTCGCGATCGCGTGTCCGGGGCCGCGCGAAGGATCTTCGTCCACCAGCCAGGTCGCGTCGTCGGGAACGACCGCCGGACCGTTCGCGCCGTCGATCAGCCGCTTCACGTCGACGGGGAGCTGGGTCTCGGGATCGAACTCGTTCGCGTAGCCGGTCAGTCGGGCCACCATGTAACGCAGGGGAGCATCGGGCTTGGCTTCGCGAAACGCGCGAAACGACTCGCGCGAATCGAAGTAGGGGTTCATCGAATCGCGGATCCCCGCGGTGCCGGCTTTATCGCTGAACAGCAGCGAGAGTTCGGCGTCGACGGCGGCCTGGGTCGTCACCTCGAGCCACCGCTCCATCGAGGAACTCTCACCGTCGACGCGCAGGGGGATGCCCTTGGTCGTGACCAGGATCTCGATCTGGTCGCGTAGCTCGTTCTCTTCCAGGTAGCGCTCGAGGGGCTCGCGCAGCAGGCGATGGTAGGCCTCGGCGCTGATCGTTTCCTGCGCCCGATCGGCCAGGGTGGGGTCTTTCAGGGGGATCGAGAGTTTGACGACGTTCTCGTCCGGAACGCCGCGCACGTCGGCGTAGTAGGCGCCAATCGCCAGCGAGGTGGGGCTCTCGCTGTTGGTGATGACGAGTACCTCGGGATGATGCTCGCCGAAGCAGCCGAAGGAGGCGAGCAGCAGCGCTGCAGACAGAAGACCGCGGAGTCGAGGGCGCGTGCGAGCAGGGTTCGGTTCGACAGCTTGGCGGCGGATCATGTCGCCGCGGGAGTGTGACGGCTGCCGAGCCCTCGCGAAACCACTTCGCCTCGATAAACTGGGCCCGCTCGAACGCCGCCTCGCGAGAGATGCGGGCGGGAACCGCGGTGGGAACCGAAAGCAAGAGAGGGGAGTCCAAACATGGCCCAGGAATTCGTCTTCGTGATGCACGACCTGCGAAAGGTCGTAGGCCCGGGCCGCACGATCCTCGACGGGATCAACCTCTCCTTCTACCCGGGCGCGAAGATCGGCGTGCTGGGGCACAACGGCGCCGGTAAGTCGAGCCTGCTGCGGATCATGGCCGGGGTCGACGAGGACTTCCTCGGCGAAGCCCGCCCGATCGGCGACGTGAAGATCGGCTACCTCCCCCAGGAGCCCGAACTCGACCCCGCGAAGGACGTGCTGGGGAACGTCGAGGAGGGGGTGTCGGAGATCCGCGACCTCCTGACCGAGTTCGAAGAGCTGTCGGCGAAGTTCGCCGAGCCGATGGAAGACGACGAAATGAACGCCCTGCTCGAAAAGCAGGGCGCGCTGCAGGACAAGATCGACGCCGTCGGGGGTTGGGAGCTGGATCGCACACTGGAAGTGGCGATGGACGCCCTGCGTTGCCCGCCGGGTGACGCCGACGTGACGAAACTCTCCGGGGGCGAGCGTCGCCGGGTCGCCCTCTGTCGCCTGCTGCTCTCGAAGCCCGAGATGTTGCTCCTCGACGAGCCCACCAACCATCTCGACGCCGAGAGCGTGGCCTGGCTCGAGCGCTTCCTCTCCGAGTACCCGGGCACCGTCGTCGCGATCACCCACGATCGCTACTTCCTCGACAACGTGGCGGGGTGGATCCTCGAACTCGACCGCGGCGCGGGCATTCCGTGGCAGGGCAACTACTCCTCCTGGCTCGATCAGAAGAGCAAGCGCCTCGAAGTCGAAGAGAAGCAGGAGAGTGCGCGCTCGCGAACCCTCAAGCGCGAACTCGAGTGGATCAACATGAGCCCGCGCGCACGCCAGGCGAAGGGCAAGGCGCGCATCAACGCCTACGAGAAGTTGCTCGAGCAGGGTAAGGAACGCGCCCAGGGCAAGGTCGAGATCGCGATCCCGGTGCCGAAGCGCCTGGGCGACGTCGTGGTCGAAGCGAATGGGCTGAAGAAGGGCTACGGCGACAAGCTGCTCTTCGACGACCTCGACTTCAATCTCCCGCCCGGCGGAATCGTCGGCGTGATCGGCGCGAACGGCGCCGGCAAGACGACCCTGTTTCGCATGATCGCCGGCGAGGAGAAACCCGATGCCGGTGAACTGCGGCTCGGTGAAACGGTCGAACTCTCCTATGTCGATCAGAATCGCGACCTGCTCGAACCCGACAAGACGGTGTGGGACGTGATCAGCGGCGGCGAAGATATGATTCAAGTCGGCGGCCGCGAGATTCCATCCCGCGCCTACGTATCTTCATTCAACTTCAAGGGCCCCGACCAGCAGAAACTCGTCGGCAACTTGAGCGGGGGGGAGCGCAATCGGGTCAACCTCGCCACGCTGATCCGCCGCGGCGGCAACCTGCTCTTGCTCGATGAGCCCACGAACGATCTCGACGTCGACACCCTGCGCGCCCTCGAGGACGCCCTGGTCGACTTTCCCGGCTGCGCGGTCGTGATCTCCCACGATCACTGGTTCCTCGACCGCATCGCGACCCACATCCTCGCCTTCGAAGGCGATAGCCACGTCGAGTGGTTCGAAGGCAACTACGAGGACTACGAAAAGGATCGCAAGCGGCGCATGGGTGCAGACGCCGACCAGCCGCACCGCATCAAGTACCGCCGCATCGACGCCTGAGCGTTCGACCACTTCAAGCGGACGATCTCGCGCAACTCCTGCGCAACACGGGTTCTCGTGTTCGAAGGGTGGTCAAGTTCCCCCATCCGTCGCCGATGAATTTTCGGGCGGCGGTGGATTCCGTGATCCCCAGCACGGTCCGGTCGCCTGTTCAGCAATAGGAGACCCCCCATGGCACGAAGCAACCCGTCGTGCGTGCGCCTCGATCGGTGCGCGTCCCCTGTCCGACTTCTCGTTGCATCCCTTCTTTCTCTGGCCGTGATCGGCGCCACGACTGCGACCGCGCAGACCGTGAAGCGTTCGTATGGCGTGAAGGACTTCGGTACCTCCAAGGCGAGTGAACGCAACCAGGGCCCGAAGTCGAAGAGCTACTACAGCCGCGGCAAGAGCGAGTATCAGAAGCGCACCGAGGCCTACGAGGAATTTCTCGACGATCTCACCAGCCCGAAGGTTCATCAGTCGGGCGGCTACTGCATGTACGGCCTCGATGGCAAGCTGATCCACTCTCCCGCTGGGCGTGCCTGCCCCGCGACCGAGGGCGGCGAAGTCGGTGTGTCGAACCAGAAGGCGACCACCAACTCGATCGGCCAGCGCCTTGGCAAGTGCCTCAAGGGCGATTGCGACAACGGCTTCGGCTACTACGCCTGGCCCGATGGCACCAAGTACAAGGGCAACTTCGTCGACGGCAAGCGCCACGGTCACGGCGCGGTGCTGATGCCGAGCGGCGCCAAGTACGTCGGCGACTGGCAGCAGGACATGCGTTGGGGCAAGGGCAAGGCCACCTACAAGAACGGCAAGGTGGTCGAGGGCGACTGGGTCAAGAACAAGTACGCAAGCAAGAAGGCGAAGCAGAGCGGCGACCGCTACGCCAAAGCGAAGAAGCGAAAGAGCGCGGGCCCTCGAATCAAGTGGCCCAACCTCTCGCGCGCGGCGAAGAAGGTCGGCGGTGGCAAGCACGACGCGGCGGTGATCGTGGGCATCGAGAACTACGCCCACGTGCCGGTGATCGATCGCGCCGACGACAACGCGACCAACTGGTATAGCTACCTCGTGAAGACGCGCGGCGTGCCGGTCGAGAAGGTCACTCTGCTCACCGACGAAGACGCCACCGTCGAAGAGATGCGCGCGGCCGCCGAAGACGCCGCACGCCAGGTCAGCGACGACGGCACCCTCTGGTTCGTCTTCGTGGGCCACGGCGCCCCCTCGAAGGATGGCAACGACGGTCTACTGATCGGTTTCGACGCGCAGCAGAAGGCGCGCAGCCTGCAGTCGCGCAGCCTCGCCCGCGCGGAGCTGCTCGAGATCCTCGAGTCGAGCGACGCCGAGAGCATCAACGTCTTCCTCGACGCCTGCTTCTCGGGCAAGGACGGCGGCGGCGAACAGCTCGTCGCGGGCCTGCAGCCCCTGATCGTGGCCGCCGATTCGGCGACCTCCGACGAGCGCACCATGCTCATGACGGCGGCGCGCAGCAACGAGTTCGCCGGCCCGCTTCCCGGCGGCAACCGCCCGGCCTTCAGCTACCTGACCCTCGGCGGCCTGCGTGGCTGGGCCGACGAAGATCGCAACGGCGACGTCACGGCGGGCGAACTCCACGAGTACGTCTCGAAGGCGATGCGCGCGCTCGTGCGCGATCGCAAGCAGCGCCCGACGATGGTGGGTGGCGAGGACGAATCCCTGGCCCGGTCCGCGAAGGAGAAGGGCCCCGACCTTTCGAACCTCGTGATGCAGGCTTCGGGCAAGCGCCGCGCGAACCGACATCCCGCCGCGCCGGCCGACTGATCGCCATGTCGCACTTCCTCCGGACTTCACTGTGTCGCTGGTGCGCGGTGATCGCCGTCGCGCTGGCGGCGAGCGTCGCCCACGCGGCGGGCTACGAAGCACCCCAGGTGCGCAAGCTCGATCGCAAGGGGACGGTGGAAGTGCGGGCTGCGGTGGTGGCCTCCGACGACGAGGCCCCGAGCCATGCGCGCGGGCGTGCCCTTGGGCTCGCGCGTCAGGCTGCGGTCGAGTTCGTCGGTGGCGTGAAGGTCAAGACGGGTTCCCTCTCCTTCGAACAGGTGCGCGGCAGCGACTCGAGTGAGCTCTTGCAGGTGCTCACCAGCGTGCGCGCCGACGCGCTGATGGTCGAAGAGGAGCTCGTGAGCAGTCGCACGCTGCCCCTCCAACATGGGGGCTACCGCGTCGAGATTGTGCTTCGCGGGCGGGTGCTCGATCGCACGAGCGCGAGTGACTCCGATTTCGAGACCGAGCTCGTGCTTCCCGAGACGAACCTCGTCGAAGGGGAAGAGGTGAAGCTCTCGGTGCGCGCCAGCAAGGATGCGCGTATCTACGTCATCGGGATCACCGACGACGGGGCCACCGTGCTGCTCCCGAATTCGTTCCACAAGGACACCCGGGTGCGCGCGGGGCGTTGGCTCGACTTTCCCGACGAGGTCCTGCACGAGAAGGGCATCCGCCTGGTGGCCGAAGTACCCGACGGCAAGCGCCGGGTGCGCGAAGCGCTGCTGGTCGTGGCCCTCAAGGGGCGACGCACCCTCGACAGCGTCAAGCCGCGCCGCGGTGAGAGCTTTCGGCAGGTGCACGCGAACGAGTCCGGAGCCCTCATCGCCGATCTGCTGCAGCCGCTACTCGACATCCCCTCGAGCGAGTGGTCTTTCGACCAGGTCGTGTACGAGGTCGAGGCGCGCTAGACAGCGCGCCCAGAGGCAAGAGCGCGCCCGAAGGGAAGAGCGCGCTAGAAGAGGGCGCTAGAAGAGGGCGCGCAGCCCGAGCGCCAGCGAGTGTTCGAGCAGGTCTTCGGCGACGCGAAGGTCGTAGTCGACGAAGAGATTGACGCGGCTGGTGACGCCGACTTCGCTCGTCACGCCGATCACCGCGCGGTCGCGCGGAAGCTCGACGCCCTCGACCTCGAAGTCTCCGCTGCTGCCCGCCGCCGGGAGGTTCGCATCCAACGGGCGCTCCGGGTCGAGCCATTCGCGTTCGTAGGCGAGGCGTAGCTGCGGGAGCATGTAGCGGTTCTCGGCGTCGCGGCCGAAGAAGGCGATGCGAACGCCCACCCCCGATTGCAGCGCGTCGTAGATCTGCGAATCGACGTGCAGATTGAGGCTGCCGGCGTCGTTCTCGCGGAAATCGCCCTGGTCGAGGGATGAGTAGGCGACGGATACGTAGGGTTGTATTGCGAGGTTGCTCGGCACCTTCATGAACTCGGGGAAGGGAAGCCGGTAGGCGGCTTCGAAGAAGCCCGAGATGTCGCGCGCGTCGAAGTCGGCCCGCGCCGTGCGCCGCAGATCGCCGAAGCGGATACGGCGGCGGGTTTCGAAATCCGTGTAGGCGTAGCGTGCAGCGGCCGCGATGTAGAAGTCCTCGAAGAGCGCTCCGAAGTAGAGACCGCCTTGATAGCTGTCGCCGGTGCCCCTGGCCCGATCGCCGGGTGTCTCGATCTCGTTGCGCGTGTAGCCGAGGCTGAGGCCGAGCACGAGGTTCTCGGTCAGGCCGTAGTCGATGCCGAAGACGGGCCCGTAGATGCGGTAGTCGATGTCGTCGGCGTTCTTGCCGCCGTCGAGCTCGCCGAACACGCCCTGCATGTCGAGCCAACCGGTAAAGCCGCCGGCGCCCACGTGTCGATCGATGGGCATCGGTTCACGGGGCGTCTTGCGCCGCCACGGCATGCGTAGGCTGCGCCGATCGTCGAAGGTGCGCGTGCCGCCGCCGAGGGCGAGCCAGCGCATCCCGCCGGTCGAAACGGCGGGAAGGGCGACATCGTCGCTTTCGCCGCCATCGCCATTCGCTTCGACGTCGAGCAGCTCGAGGTCGAAGCGGCGCGACACCGTGCGATTGAAGCGGCCGACCGCCGAGGCGCGAACGTCGGCAAAGGCGGCGTATTCGTCGCCGGTCAGCTCGTCGAGGATCGCCGGGATGTCGCGCGCCGGCACGGCGAAGTTGCCGTACAGCTCGTTGAAGTCGTCGGCGGTTTCCTGACTGATCTGACACGCCGCTGAGGTTGGATCTTGGGCACAGGTGTAGGCCTGGTCGAGGGCCGCGGCGATCGCGCGTTGGTTGCTCGTTTCGGCGTCGTCGGAGAGGACGGGGTCGAAGCTGATGCCGAGGCAGACGGCTGCGTCGGTCGGGTTGGTCGTCGTGCACGCCGTACCGGTGCCGTAAGTCAGGTCGAGATCGAAGATGGCGTTCTCGAAAGCGATGCCGTTGCCGTTCTCGCCGCCGGTGAGGGTGCCGGAGAGTGTGCCCGCGGCCGGGACCTCGGCGATCAGGAACGAACCGACTGGAGGAGCCGCGACGTCGACGACACCCAGGTCGGGGGCGACGGCGCCGTCTCCCAGGACGAGATCGCCGTTGGCGACGAGCAAGCCGATGCCGGCTGCACCAAGTGTGGCATCGACATCGATCTGCGCTCCGTTGTCGATCGTCGTCTGGCTTTCGACGGTCAGGTCCTGATCGGTGAGGTCGAGTCGTCCGTCGAGATCGAGGTCGCCGTCGATCGTGAGCGCACCCAGCAGGCGTCCCCCGGTGCGCACTTCGACATCGCCCTCGACCGTGCCGGTCCCCGACATCGTACCGCCGCTCCGTACCTGCACGTCGACTCCCGCGGTGCCGAGCGCGGTGTCGAGGGTCAACTGGCCGTCGCGGACGATGAGGGTTCCACCGAACCCGGCCTGCGAGGCCATGGTTCCGATCGTGAGTTCGCCGTTGCCTTCCTTGTTCACGACGCCGTCACCGACGAGTGCGGCGGCCAGTTCGTCGTCGTCTTCGATATCGAGGGTCAGAACGGCGTCGTTCACTGAGTCGCACTCGATGTCGGCCGGATCCGTGAGCGCAGGGTTCTCGTAGCCGGGTTTGCTGATGGGAGCGACACCCGGGCAGATATGGATCTGCGAGCTCGGGATCGCGTCGAGATCGCCCCGTAGCTCGCCTTCCATCACATAGGTGTCGCCGGCGTAGGTATTGTTGCCGGTGAGCGTGAGCGTCCCGGCGCCGGTCTTGACGACGCTTGCGGCGCCCGCCCCCACGACACTCCCCGAGATGTCTCCCGCGAAGGTGCCGTCCGTCGGCGGATTGTTGCGGTCGATGGTGTCGTCCTGGAGGACCCCCGGCATCTCGAAGACCAACAGCGCGGCATCGCAATCCGCGGAGGCCGCGTATCCGTTCCCCGCCGTGCTGGTGCAGAGTTGCACGTCCCCCGTGAGGCCTCGCGTATCGGTGCGCAGGACTCCGTCGACCAGGAGCGCACCGCCGCTGTAATCGCCGAAGCCGCCCTGGGAAGGGAACAATGCGAGTTCCCCATGGCCCGTCTTGACCACTCGCCCCGGCTCGTCGACCACGAGCCCCACGCCCGACTGGTGTTCGGAGAGAGGCCAGTGGAAGTCGAAGACGAAGTCGCCGATGTCGAAAACGGCATCGATGTTGCCGACGGGGTCGGAGTCCGATCCTCCGACGATCACGAGTGCATTGCTGCGGATGATCGCGTTGCGAAAGATGATCGTTTCGTTGACGATGATCTCGTCCGACTCCGATGGATCGCGAACGATTTGGATGAAGTACTCCTGCGAATTCGGATCCATGTCGTCCGCGGTGGGGCCGACGATCTCGACTTCGTCTGTGATGGTCTGGAGCGCCGAGTTGAGCTCGAGCTCGATCACGAAGTCGCTGTCGGCGCTGGCGATCAGCGAGGCGTCGAACTCGATCGTGTCGAGGCCCGCGCTGTTGTTGGCCTGTTCGACGGCCCAGCGAAAGGTCCCGACGTCGTCAGAGTCCGTGTCGTCGAGGGAGGTGACCGTGTAGGTCATCTGCGCGAGGGCCCCGGTCGTGGGCAGGGTAAGCGCAGCCGCGAGCAGGCACGCGCGTGCAACCGCGCGTGCATCGAGGAAGGAGCTCCGGATGGGCGAATGCGAACCCATCGATCGACTGCGCTGCATGCTCTCCCTCAACCCTGCGAAAGTCCTGCGGATTCAATCACAACCGGACCCCGCGAGCGAGTCCGTGGTTCGCTGCGAGCGGCCAGGTGCCCCCTGGGGCCGGCCCGCAGTCCGGCACTACACTTCTTCGTCCGTGGGTCACGTACGAATGAAACCTGGAGAGCCCCATGTCGGAATCGTCGGAATCGAAGCTTCTCGAACTCGAAGAAATCAAGCAATTGAAGGCGCGCTACTTCCGCTTCATCGACACACAGCAGTGGGATGGGTTGAAGAATGGAGTATTCGCCGAAGACGCACAGCTGAAGTGGGGCCCCGAGGACGACCAGGTGATGGTCGGCCGCGAAGCGATTCTCGCGGGGTTGCAGATGAACCTCGAGGGAGCCACGACCGTGCATCACGGCCACATGCCCGAGATCGAGATCATCGACGAGACGAACGCGCGCGGCATCTGGTCGATGTTCGATCGCGTCGACCATCCCCAATACCTGTTGGTGGGCTACGGCCACTATCACGAGGAATACGTGAAGACCGCCGAGGGCTGGCGCATACGGCGCCTTCACCTCACGCGCCTGCACGAAGAGCGTACGCCGAAGTAGGGGCGCACGCGGGTGCGCTAGTCGAGCGGCCTCGTGAGAAAGAGCGTCCAGTCTTCCGGTGGTGCGTCCCTGCCCGGTAGAAAGCCCGCCGCGTCGTACACCCCGCGCGCACGTGCGTTCCCGACCAGGACCTCGAGGGTCACCTTCGCGGCGCCGAGCTTTCGCGCTTCGTCGGCGACACCCTCGAGGAGTGCGCGTCCGAGGCCACGCCCGCGCGCTTCTTCGGCGACGAAGAGGTCGTGAAGATTCAGCAGGCGTCGCGCGGCGAAACTCGAGAAGCCCAGGAAGCAGAGCGCGATACCGACGGGCCGCTCGGCATCGAAGGCGAGGATGGGGACGGTCGTCGGGTGTTCGCGAAGCCCGGGGATGAGGCGTTCTCTCACGTCGGCCGGGAGCTCGGCGTTCGCTCCGAAGGGATCCTTCGCGTAGCGCTCGATCATCGCGGCGACCGCCTCGGCGTCGCGATCGTTCGCGAGGTCGGCCCGCCTGATCTCGAAATCCATCGCCGCTAGCGCACCCGCAGGAAGGTGAGGCCGTCGGCGATCGGCAGCATCACGGTGTCGAAGCGTTCGTCGGCCGCGACCTTGGCGTTGAAGGCGCGGATCGCGAGGGTGTCTTCGCTGCTCTCGTTGCGATCGATCACGTTGCCGCCCCAGAGCACGTTGTCGACCAGGATCAGGCCGCCGGGGCGCACCAACCGCGCGAGTTCTTCGACGTAGTTCGCGTAGTTCGTCTTGTCGGCGTCGATGAAGGCGAGGTCGAAGGCATCCGCTTCATCGATCGCAGCGAGGGTCTCGAGGGCGGGGGCGATGCGCAGGTCGATGCGATCGCGCACCCCCGCCTTCTCCCAGAAGGGTTCGCCCACCTTCGTCCATTCGTCGGAGACGTCGCAGCAGATGAGCTGGCCGTCTTCCGGGAGCCCGCGCGCGATCGCGAGCGCCGAGTAACCGGTGAAGGTGCCCACTTCGATCGCGCGCTTCGCCCCGATGAGCTGGGTGAGCATCGTCATCAGGGCCCCCTGCTCGGGTGCGATCTGCATCACCGAGATTCCGCCCAGGGCGGCCGTGGCTTCGATCAGCCCCTGCTGGACTTCATCGGGCGGCGTGCCGTGATCGAGCAGGTAGTTGTGAAGCTCGGGAGAGAGTTGGAACGACTTGGGTTGGCTGCTCATCGAAAGGCTCCGGGGCGCGGAGAGTGGGGGCGGGGGTTGTTGGCGAATGTCGCCGCGTGTCGACGAGGGTAGGGCGCGTCCGCGGGGCTCGCCCGCCGCCGTCAAGCGACGACGCGCATCAGCGCGAAGCCGTCCCAGCCCTTGCTTCCCACGGTCTGCAACGCCGTGGCTTCGAGGCGCGGGTCGCGACGAATCATCTCGAACATCTCGCGCACGCCCTTCACATTGGCGTCATCGCTCGCAGCGTCGGCGACCTTCCCGTCGCGCACCACGTTGTCGACCACGATCAACGATCCCGGGTGGGAGAGCGCGAGGGCGGCTTCGAGATAGTGGGGGTTGCTGGGTTTGTCGGCGTCGATGAAGACGAAGTCGTACTTCTCGCGACCGGCCGTCTGGAAGCGCGTCAGGGTCTCGCGTGCGTCGCCCTCGTGGACGGCGATGGATCGGCTGGCTCCCGCCTCCGCGAAGATCTCGCGCGCGAAGGCCGCGCGTTCGGAGTCGACTTCCAGGGTGTCGATCGCGCCGTCGTGTGGAAGGGCGCGCGCGAGCCACAGGGTGCTGTAGCCACCCAGGGTGCCGACCTCGAGGATGCGTCGCGCAGCGATCGTGCCGGCCAACATCATCAGCAGGGCGCCCTGGTTCGCCGCGACCTGATGGTCCGGCAGGCCCTTCCGGGCGGCGGCTTCGCGCGCGAGGGTCAGGGCCGGCGTTTCCGTGACGAGGGCGGCTTCCAGGTAGCGATCGACTTCTTCCCAGCGGTCCGGCGTCATGTCATCGAGATCCCCGTCTGGGTACCCTTGGCGACGATCTCGCCCTCGGCGTTCTCGATTACCGCTTCGGCAAAGGTGATGCGCCTTCCCTGACGCACGATGCGGCCCCGCACTTCGAGTGCGGCGGGCATCACCGGCCGGAGGATCTCGTATTGCAGGGAAGCGGTCGTGATCCCGCCCTCGGCCGCCATCGCCATGGCCATGTCGAGCATCACCGCGACGATGCCCCCCTGCACGACACCGGTGGGGATCGTGAGCTCCTTGCGACCCGTCAGATCGAAGTGCAGCTCGCTCTCGCCGCCTTCGATCCTGCGGATCTCGGGTTTCATCAGGTCCATGATGTGTTCGGCCACGGGATCTCCATCGAATCGTGCACTGCACAGGGCGCGGCTGGGGCGCGGCATTCTATCACGCGCCTGAAGCCCTCTTGCGCGTGAGCTGCGCGGTAAAGGGGTCTGGGGGCTCCGCCCCGGATTGTGACTTACAATCGGCCCGTTCACGGCCGATTCAGTGGAATCGCGTAGTCGAGTCGGGTCGCTGAGTCGCATGGTTGGTTCGCATGATTGAAGAAACACAGTCGGAAATCGACGACCGCCGGGCGTCGCGCATCCTGATCTTCGTCGTCGCCTACCAGCACGAGCGTCTGATCGAGAGTCTCTTCGAGCGGGTTCCCGAAGAGCTCTTCAACAACGATCGGATCCAGTTCCTGGTGATCGACGACGCGGGAGGCGACGCCACCGCCGAGGTGCTGCAGCACTGGGTCGATGCGCGCGAGATCCACAACGTCTCGGTGGCGCGCAACCCCGTCAACCAGCGCTACGGCGGCAATCAGAAGCTCGGCTACCGCTACGCCCTCGAAGCCGGCTTCGACTTCACGATCCTGCTGCACGGCGATGGGCAGTACGCGCCGGAGCTGCTGCCCCAGTTCATCGACATCTGGGAGCGCACGGGAGCCGCGGTCGTACTCGGCACGCGGATGGGCAACATCAAGAGCGCGCGCGCCGGGGGCATGCCTCTCTACAAGGTCGTGGCCAACGTCGGGCTCACCTGGTTCCAGAACAAGCTCACGGGCCTGGACCTCACCGAGTACCACACGGGTTATCGCGCCTACTCCTCGGCCTTCCTTCGCCGGGTGCCCTTCGAGATCAATACCAACGAGTATCACTTCGACACCGAGATGCTCCTGCAGGCGGCCAACATCGGCGCTCGCATCGAAGAGTTCGACATCCCGACGTTCTACGGCGACGAAGACTGCAACGTCGACGGCGTGCAGTACGGCACCGACGTGTTGCGCGAAACGATCCGCTACCGCGCTCACCGCACCGGGCTCCTGTGTTCGATGAAGTACCGCGATCTCGAGAAGGGGTCGGGGCACTATCAGTTGCACGGGATGGATACCGCCCACGTGCGCGCCCTCGAAGTCGTGGAAGCCCACCAGCCGCAGCGCATCGTCGATCTCGGCTGCGGCAGCGGCGTGCTTGCGCGCGAATGTCGCGAGCGCGGCATCGAGGTGACGGGGGTCGATCTCGTCGAGCCGCCGGCGGGCAGTGTCGATCGCTTCGAAAAGGCGGATCTTGGCGAACCTCTGCCCTTCGATGCCTTCGACAGCGACATGGTGCTGCTGGTCGACGTGATCGAGGAGCTCTCGGCGCCCGAGCAGCTCCTGCTGGACCTGCGCAACCACTCGCGCGCCCTGCGCCCCGGGGTCGAAGCGCCGCTGGTCGTCGTGGTGACGCCGAACGTCGCCTTCATCTCGAATCGGATCGCGCTTCTCTTTGGTCGCTTCAACTACACCGACCGCGGCATCCTCGACATCCAGCACCGCCGCCTGTGGAATCGCCCGTCGCTCCGGCGGACGCTGGCCGACTGCGGCTACGTGATCGAGGAGACGCTGCCCGTGGGTGTGCCGTGGGAGGCGGTGATCGGCGGCGCGCTCGGTCGCTTCCTGCAGCACATCACGAACGGGCTCGCGCGCATCTGGCCGAGCGCCTTCGCGTTCCAGTACCTCGTCACCTGCCGCCCGCTGCCGGGCGTGCAGCAGATCCTGAGCACCCGCGAACAACTCGGCCCCAACGCCGAGATCGTCCCCGTTCCCGACGACGAGTTCCGCGGCTAGAAGCCGTCGAAGCTCGCGAACTCGTCGACGCCGGCCCGTTCGGTGTAGAGCTGGTTGATCGGTGCATCGGGATCCGCGTAGCCGAGCGACACCCCGCAGAAGACCACGTCATCGGCGGGGATGCCCGTGAACTCGCGGATCGTCTTGCCCCACATCGACCACGCTTCCTGGGGGCAGGTGTGAAGCCCGCGTTCGCGCGCGAGCAACATGATGCTCTGCACGAAGATGCCGAGATCCGAGTACTGCGGCGGCCCCATGAAGCTCGCGATGCTGATGAACATGCCGACGGGGGCGCCGAAGAACTCGAAGTTGCGCGCCATCTGCTTCGTGCGGGCCTCGCTGTCGTCGCGCGCGATGCCGACCGTGGCGTACATCTCCTTGGCCACCTGCCCGCGTCGCCCGCGGTACGGCTCCTGCAGG
The DNA here is from genome assembly GCA_028278345.1 of Myxococcota bacterium. GTDB lineage: Bacteria > Myxococcota_A > UBA9160 > UBA9160 > UBA4427 > DUBZ01. Next base: position 22,883 of record JANQEL010000034.1, on the reverse strand, counting down.
TCGTGGGGGTAGATGTCGTATTCGGGACCCTCGCCGAAGGGGGTTTCCTTCATGCGCTCGGCCACGGTGGCGACGAAGCGATCGCGCGCCTCCCCGGCCAGCACGTGCACTTTCCACGGTTGCAGGTTGCCGCCCGAGGCCGAGCGGGAGGCCGTGGAGAGGATCTCGCGCACGACTTCCTCGGGAACAGGATCGGGGAGAAAGGCGCGTACCGAACGGCGCGTTGCGATGGCGTCGCTCACGCTGGCTGTGGGTTCGACGGTGAATTCAGACACGAGTGGAAGTCCTCCGCGGGCGGCGGCACACCATACCACCGAACGTCTCCCCGGGACGCGGTCGAGACCCTACCTTCTGGCTTCGGGCCGCATCCCCCAGAGTCCCCAAGACAATAGACACGATGGAGTCCCCCATGATCCTCGGCGTGCACCACCCCGCAATCTCCGTCCCCAGCATGGACGAAGCCCTGGCGTTCTACCGCGACAAGCTCGGCTTCGAAGTCGTGATGGACATCGAATTGCCTTCGATGGACATGATGACGCGCGCGATGGATCTCGAAGAGGCGGGCTACAAGGTTGCGATGCTGCGGAAGGGCAACTCTTGCATCGAGGTCTTCGAATTCACCGGTGACGACGTGCCGGCCGGAGACGAGAAGCGCCCGGTGAACAAGCACGGCATCACCCACATCTGTCTCGCCGCCGACGAGTACGAAAAGGATTACGAGACCCTCCGCGAAGCCGGTGTCGTCTTCAACACCGAACCCAATGGCGAGGCCCCGGGGCGCTGGGTGTATGGCCGCGACCCCTTCGGCAACGTGATCGAGTTGCTCGAGCACAACCCCGACAGCCCGAGCGCGGTCGACTTCTCCAGCTAGAACCCATTTCCGCGAAGGATTCCCCAGATGAAAGTTGGCGTCTGCCTCCCCTACATGGAGCCCGAACTCGATCGCGTTGTCCTGCTGCACTGGATGCGCGCGATCGATCAGGGCCCCTTCAACAGCCTGACCTGCGGCGAACGCATCCACAGCGGCACGATCGAGATGACGACGACCCTCGGTGCCGCGGCCGCCGTGACCGAACGCGTGCGCATCGTTCCCTCCCTCTACGTCCTGCCGATGCACAACGCCGTGTGGGCCGCGAAGGAGATCGCGACCCTCGATGTGATCAGCGGCGGTCGCGTGACGGTGACGGTGGGCGTGGGCGGTCGGCCGATGGACTACGAGGCCGTGGGGGCGTCGTTCGAGCGCCGGCATCAGCGCATGGACGAACAGATCGCCGTGATGAAGAGCGTGTGGCGCGGCGAACCCGTGCTCGAGGGCGGGGACGTGATCGGTCCGCCTCCCGTGCAGCCCGGCGGCCCGCCGATCCTCGCGGGCACGATGGGCCCGAAGGCCACCCGCCGCGCCGCCGAGTGGGCGGACGGCCTCTACATGTGGTCGGGCAACGGACAGAAGGCCGAGATCGAGCGAATGATCGTACAGGGCGACGCCGCCTGGCAGGACGCCGGGCGCGACCAGCCCTTCGGGCGCTTCGCGGGCTTCTGGTGCTCGCTGGCGGACGACGCCCAGGCGCGCACCCAGAACTACGTCTACGAGTATCTGAAGATCCTGAGCCCCGAGATGGGCAAGGCCATGGCCAAGGCGATGGATCGCACCACCCCCGACAAGATCAACGAATCCCTCGACTGGATGGCCGAACTCGGGGTCGAAGAGACCTACCTCGTGCCGACGACGTGCGATACTGCGGACATCGACCGCTTGAGCGAGCTGATCGCGAAGCGCGGCTAGTACCAGAAGGGGAAGAGCATGATCGGCCGCCTCGTCGACGTCTCGACTTCGATCATCACCTCCGTCGGGCGCCTCGGCACCGGCGGCGGCGTTGGCCCGCTCGGCCCGCGCCCGCAGCAATTGCTCGAACTATACGAATTCGAAGCCTGCCCGTTCTGTCGCAAGGTGCGCGAGGCGATGAGCACCCTCGACCTCTCCGCGCGCATCTACCCGTGCCCCAAGGGAGGCGAACGCTTTCGCCCCGAGGTGCGCAAGCGCGGGGGCAAGGAGCTCTTTCCCTATCTGATCGATCCGAACACCGGCGTCGAGATGTTCGAGTCCGACGACATCGTGAAGTACCTCTTCGAGCAATACGGCGATGGCGGTGTGCCGCTGATGCTCGGGATGGGGCCGCTCACCGACGTCTCCTCGGTGCTCTCGGGGCTGCCGCGCGGTCTCGGCGGCTCGCGCGTGATCGAGTCTCGCGCACCGGCCCAGCCGCTGGAACTGGCGAGCTTCGAGGCGTCGCCCTTCTGCCGCATCGTGCGCGAGACCCTCTGCGCACTCGAGCTGCCCTACGTGCTGCGCAACGTGGCGAAGGGGAGCCCCTCGCGCGAAGCGTTCGAGAAGCGCTCGGGCAAGATGATGGTGCCCTGGCTCCACGATCCGAACACCGGTACCGAACTCTTCGAGTCGGAGCACATCGTGCAGTATCTGATGGAAGAGTACGCGGTCTGATGTCGATCCCGGACGAGGCCCTGCGAGCGAAGCGCGAAGAAGTCGTGCGCGTCCACATGGAGTCGGAGAACGTTCACGATTTCGACACCACGATCAGCACCTTCTCCCACCCCCGCTACGAGCTGATCGGAACCGATCGGGTGCACGACGGCGAGGAGGAGGTGCGCAACTACTTCAAGCAGTCGCGCACCGCCTTTCCCGATCAGCGCAACGAGATCATCTCCCTGCGCCACGCCGACGACGCGGTGATCACGGAGTTCTGGCTGCTCGGCACCTTCGAGGGAAAGCTCGGCCCGATCGAACCGACGGGGCGGGAGTTCCGCTGCCGCATGACGGCCTTCTTCATCTTCGAAGACGACAAGATCGTCTGCGAGCGCGTCTACTTCGACCAGGGAACGATCCTGCGTCAGATCCTGGATCCCGAGGCTTCGTAGTCGGCAGTTGCGGGTCGGCTGCTCAGGGGTTCTGCCGAGTCGAAGGCGTTTTCGACTCGAACGCCCGCGCGTTCCGTCCCGCCCTTTCAACCGAGAGTCCCGACGCGCCGATCTCCCCCTCGTTCGAACGGGTTTCCTGGAGGGGCGACGTTGGCGGCGCGTTATACCAGTGCGGTGATCGGCTGCGGCCGTACGGCGGGGCTGCTGGAAGCCGATCCCCTGCGCCGCAAACCCGCCACCCACATGGGGCACTACCGGCGCAGCCGCAAGGTTCGCGTGGTGGCCGGGGCGGACGTCGACGCCGAACGTCGCGACGCCTTTCGCCGGCAGTGGCGGGTGAAGCCGGTGTATCGCGACTACCGCGAGATGCTCGAGCGCGAGCGCCCCGACATCGTGAGCCTCACCGCCTATGCCCCCGAGCGCAGCCGCATGTTCAAGCACTGCGTCGAGGCCGGGGTGAAGGCGATCTGGGTCGAGAAGGCGATCGCCACGAGTCTGCGTGAGGCGCGATCGATGGTGCGCCTCGCTCGCAAGCACGATGTCGTCGCGGTGGTGAACCATCCCCGCCGTTGGAGCCCGAAGTACATCGCCGCGCGCGATCTCGTCCGCGCCGGTGCGATCGGCGAGCCGGAAGCGATCATCGCGACCTTCTCGGGCAACCTCATCCACACGGGCACCCACGCCTTCGATGTGATGCGCTTCCTTTACGGCGAGGTGACCGCCGTGCGTGGTGAGCCCGACCGCGAGGGCCTCTCCCACGAAGCCGCCCGAGGCCGCGGGAAGCTCGAAGACGTCGGGGGGAGCGGCACGCTTCGCTTCGAGAACGGTGCAACGGGGACGATCGTCGGTTGCGCAAAGCGCTACTTCGCCTTCGAGTTCGAACTGCACGGGAGCGAAGGCGCGATTCGTCTCGGCAACAGCACGCCCCTGACGTTCCTGCAACCGGGGCCGGCGGCGTACGCGACCGACTTCGAAGATCTCGCGCACGTCGATCCCGCGACCGCACTCGGCAAGCCCCTGCGAAAGCGCGTCGCCACGCCGGTGAGCGACCTCGTCGCCGGTCTCGAACACGGCACGCCCAGCGTGAACGCCCTCGAAGAGGGCTACAAGGCCCTCGAGATCGCGCTGGGCTTCCACGAATCGTTCGCGCAGGACGGTGATTGGGTCGCGCTACCCCTCGCGAAGAGCCGGCTGAAGATCGACAGCCGGTAGGTCGGGGTCAGAGCGGAAGCCATTGCTGATCCTGCTCGAAGCGCAGGAGCTTCTCCTTCTTGTCGAGCCCACCCGCGAATCCCGTGAGCTTTCCACTGGCGCCGACGACGCGATGGCAGGGCAGCACGATCGCGATGCGATTCTGTCCGTTGGCGGCACCGACCGCGCGCGAGGCCGTGGGTTTGCCGATCCGCTTCGCCAGCTCGCCGTAGGTGGTCGTCTCCCCGAACGGGATCTTCGCGAGTTCCGTCCACACGCGCTTCTGAAAGGCCGTGCCCTCGGGCGCGAGGGGGAGATCGAAGACCTGTCGCTCGCCGGCGAAGTACTCGCGCAGCTGATCGATCGCGGGACACGAGAGCTTCGCGTCGTAGACCCAATCGTCTGCGACCTGTGCGCCCTTCGGCTGGTCTTCGAAGCCGAGGGAAACGAGACCGTCTTTGCTCCAGGCGATCCAGAGTTTGCCCACGGGGCTTTCGATCCATCGATAGCGGGTGGTCATGCGCGAATCCTCCGTTGGGCTGCCGGGCGTCTGCCGCGTGCGCGCTTTTCGGTTCGGGGTGGGGCGCTGGCCGTGGCACCGTGATGTCGCCAGAGCAGCATCGCTGCGTAGGCCCGCCACGGGCGCCAGGCTTCTGCGTGTTCGTCGAGGGCGCCCCTGCGTTCGAGGGCGGGCTCGAGAGCGGCCGCGACGCGCCGCAAGACGAGGTCGCCGGAGGGGAAGGCGTCGGGCTCGCCGCAGGCGCGCATCGCGATGTACTGCGCCGACCACGGGCCGATGCCCGGCAGGCTCTGCAGCGATGCGAGGGTGGCGTCCAGCCCCGAGGCCTCGTCGAGTTCGACTTCGCCGCGTTCCACGGCGCGGGCGAGGGCGCGAAGGGTGGTGGCGCGCGCACGGGTCAGTCCGACGCGTTCGCCTCGCAGGCGCACGAGCGATGCGGGGGTCGGTGAGAGGCGATTGCAGGCCTCGTCGCCTCCGGGTAGCGCTTCGCCGTACGCCGTCGCCACCCGTCCGGAGAGGGTCGTCGCGCCCTTGACGCTCACCTGCTGCCCGATCACGGCGCGCACGGCGGTCTCGAAGCCATCCCACGAGCCGGGCACCCGGGTGCCCGGGAAACGGCGGACCCACGGCCGCAGCAGCGGGTCCGCGGCGAGCTGCTCCTCGATCACGCGCGAGTCGGCGGATAGGTCGAACAAACGCCGGGTGCGCTCGGCGATTTCGAGGGCGTGGAAGGAGAGGGGCAGGGGAACGCGAAGCAGCAGACGCGCGGCCCGGGGATCGCGCGCCACTTCGATCACCCCCGCCTCGTCGTCGAACTTCACCGTTCGCCGGTAGCGGCCGTCCTCCACCTGCTCGACTCCGGGCGTCGCGCGCAGAGCGAGGAAGTCGAGCAGGGCTTCGAAGTCGTATGGCTCGCGATAGGCGAGGTGGAGTTCGAGAACCTGCTCCCCCGCATCGGTGGCGCTCGGCGTTTCGCGTCGGATCTCCCGTGGCGCCTGCTGGAAGGTTTTCGAAAAGGCCGTGTTGAACTGACGCACGCTGGAGAACCCGCTCGCGAAGGCCACCTCGGTAATGGGCATCTGGCTGCGCTCGAGCAACGACCGGGCGAAGTGCACCCGCCGCGCCTGGGCGATGGCGATCGGCGAGGCGCCGAGATGTTCGTCGAAGAGTCGCCGCAAGTGCCGCGCGGTGACGCCGAGGCGATCCCCCAGATCGTCGACGCCGCCGCCCTGGTCGAGGGCGCCCTGTGCGATCAGCCGCAGGGCCCGCGTCACCGTCGAAGAGGTGCCGAGCCAGGCGGGGGTGCCGGGAGCGGTTTCGGGTCGACAGCGCTTGCAGGGTCGAAACCCCGCTTCCTCGGCCGCGGCCGCGCAGAGATAGAAGTCGACGTTGCTCGCTTTCGGCGTGCGGGCCGGACAGATCGGTCGGCAGTAGATGCCCGTGGTGTGGACGCCGGTGTAGAAGCGCCCGTCGAAGCGTGCATCTCTCGTGCGAAGTGCGCGATAGCAGCTTCCGTGATCGAGGGGGCTCGGGGTCGTGCTCGCCATGAAGCAAGGAAAGCACGCGGGGCCGCTGCACACTAGCCGTTTTCGGACATCCTCATGGCACCGATCTCGCAGCCCGCCGGGCTCGTTTCACCCGGCGGATCGTCACCGATCGGCCATGCGACGCGCCTGCGTGTAATTGACGCTCGCAGGGGTCTCTGGGAGAATCCTGCGCACCCCGAGATCGCCTTCGTGGTCCCACGCCATCAGGACGAATCCAGGAGATTCCATGCTCTCGAGTTTGCGAGTTCCCCGTTCCAGCGACCCGAGCGAGACCCCGAGCCGCCCCTTCACGAACCTCGCGCTGACCGCGGCATTGCTGATGAGCCTGCTGGCCCCCGAGGTGGCACGCGCGCAGATGATGGGCGCTGACGACCTGATCGCCCTGGCCGATACGCGCCTGCGCCGACAGCTCTCGCGCTACATCGGAGACATCTGCGGGCCGCTCCAGGCCGAGACGGGCTCGCAACAGGTGGATCTTGCGGCGACGTGCACCTCGCTCGCGGATACGGCGACGGTTCTCAGCGGTGGGGGAGCGACCGGCAACGAACTCGACCTGACCGAAGAGGAACTCCTCGAGGCGATCGACGACATCGCCCATCGCCAGCTTCCCGCCACCGCCAAGAGCTCCTCCGAGATCTCCGCCGTCCACACCGCCGCCGTGAGCTCCCGCCTGTTCGCCCTACGCCAGGAAGAAGCGCCGGACATCCTGCTCGCCGGCACCCTGATCGATTCGGACGGCGATCGCCTCCCCATCCACTATCAATGGGATCGCGACGAGGCGGCGGCCGGTGTTCGCGAGCGGATGCCCGAAGGCCTCGGCCTCTACCTGAATGGCAACGGCGCCTTCGGCGATCGCGACAGCGACGACGAAGAGGCCGGCTTCGACTTCCGCAACCTCGGCTTCACCGCGGGCGCCGACTACCGCATCACCGATACGTCGGTGGCCGGCGGCGCCTTCACGTACCTCAATGCGTTCCAGGATTTCAAGAACGCCAAGGGCGAGATCGACGTCGACATCGTGGCCTTCTCCTTCTACGGCACCCAACGCATCAACCAGGCCTACGTGAACGCGATCGCGACCTATGCCCACGGCGAGATCGATCTCGAGCGCGAGTTGGTCTTCGCCACCTTCGACCGCACGGCGAAGGGCGACACCTCCTCCGACGAGTTCTCGATTGCCATCGGCGGTGGCTACGAGTTCCAGTGGGAGGGCCTGAGCTACGGGCCGATGATGGAGTGGGAGTGGATCTGGCTCGACATCCAGAGCTTCAACGAATCGGGGGCGAATGGTCTGAACCTCGATCACGACCACGACGAAATGAAATCCGCCACCGTCGATCTCGGCCTCGAGGGCAGTCACCCGATCTCGACGCGCTGGGGGGTGTTCATCCCGCAGCTCGCGGTGGCCTGGGTGCACCAGTTCGAAGACGACTCCCGCGAGATCCGTGCGCGCTACGAGGCGGACAACACGGGCGCCAGCGCCGAGGAGTTCTTCGTCGAGACCGACGACCCCGACCGCAACTACGCGAAGATCTCGGCGGCGGTCTCGGGCAGCTTCAGGCGGGGCATCAGCGGCTACCTGAGCTACCAGGCGATCGTCGGGCACAACCGCCTGTCGTCCCACGCCTTCAGCTTCGGCGGGCGCATCAGCTTCTAATCAGCGCGACGCTTCGCCGACCACTTCGCTCAGCACGTCGGGCCAGATCTCGCTCCAACAACAAGCGTGATCGAAGCCCGCAAAGGTGCGCAGGCGCGCGCGGGGCTGGGCGTCGATCCAGGCGAGCGCGTTGTCGAGCGCGACCTCGCGATCCTCGCTTGCGCGCAGGTGGAGTTGGCGCAGCTCTTCGCGCAGGGGTGCCCGCTCGGCGGGGTTGAGGGAGTAGAGCAGGGGTTCGTGGCCGTGGCGCGCGGTCCAGGCGGCCGTGTCGAGGTTGGCGCCGAGGGTGACGAGAGCCGTCGCTTCGGGCAGACGCTCGGCGAGCAGGGTGGCGAGGGTCCCCCCGCCGCTGAAGCCCACGAGCACGAACTGGACGTCTTCTCGCGTGTTCTGCTCGGCGAGGAAGCTGCGAAGCGCGACCGCCATGCTCGCCACCACGGGTTCGCCGTAGCGGCCGAGGGTGAAGTGAAGCGGATCGCAGGCGCCCGTGATGTGCTGACACGGTCTTCCGAGCAGCAGGCTCGGGCTCGGGTCGAGGGACATGAGTTCGAGCACGGGATCTTCCGCCGGTGTCGGATCCGGCGGATCGTGGCGCGCCGCTCTTCGCGGCACGCCGTCCCCCGCGATGTAGATGTGAAGCCGCGAAGCGTCTTCGAGGGACCCGTTCTGGTAGAGGGCGTGCGCGAAGCCCACCCCCGCCACTTCGTGTCGCACGAACCCCAGGGCATTCGAACGTTCGTCGAGACGTTCGGCGGGTGTCGTGCAGGCGAGCGCTGAGGCCAGCACCCACGGCCACGCCCACCGCATCCATCGTTTCGGACCCGCACTCACCACAGCCTCTACGTCTTGCGCTCGCGCTCAGCTCTCGGGGACGAAGAAGAAGTCGCCCGACTCGTGCCCGGCGAACTTGATGGGCGCGTACTGGGGCACCTGTTCGAAGTTCTTCGCCTCGGCCGCCCAGGTGACCTGTGCCGACAGCTCCTGGAAGAGGCGCTGCCCTTCGAGCACGCCCGTATTGGCTTCGAGGATGTCGATCAGCGCCCTGGCGAAGATCGAGTGATTGCCGCCGCCGGCGTCGAGCACCGGCGCGAGGCCGCCCGAGGTGAGCGCCGTGCGCGAGCGCTTCTGCGCCATCGCTCGCTGCCAGGCTTCGCGGGCTTCCGCGTTGAGTCCGGCTTCGAGGCGCGCCAGGGCCGAACGCGTCAGCGCCCCCGAGTAGCACGAGTCGGCCACCACCATCACGTGGCGGGCGTTCATCGTGTTGAGGATGTCGGTCAGCGCGATGTTGGAGATCCAGTTCGCCGTACTCGTCGGCTCGGCGTCCACCGGCAACCAATGGCCGCGCATGTTCACCTTGTCGAGTTCGCCGTGCCCCGCGTAGTAGATCAGCAGGTTGTCGTCCTCGGTGAGTTTCGAGCGCAGCGTGTTGAGGGTCGAGAGGATCTGGTAGCGGGAGGCGTCGGTGAGGGTGGTGACCTCGAAGTCGTACCGCTCTTCGAGGACGCGACCCATCGCAGTCGCATCGGCGATCGCGGTCTCGAGGCGCGGAAGGCGCGTGTAGGCGTTGTTGCCGATCACCAGCGCGTAGTAGTTGCCGAAGTCGACCTTCGGCTTGCGCACGGCGGTGCGCGGGGTGGCGCTACGCACACCGGGCGCGCTTTCGAGCACGAAGTCGCGGGTACCGCGCTGACCGTCGCGATCGATCGCGACCACCGTCACCGGTGTATCGCCTTCGGCGAGCACGACATCGGTGCGGAAGATCCCCTTGCGATCTGCCTTCACCTCGCGGTCGTTCACGGTGAGTGAAACGAGGCCGGCAGGCGCTTCGACGCGGCCGACCAGGACGCGCTTCGATGCCGGCGGGATCGCCATCGTGATCTTGAGCCCGCGGGTCAGCGGGATCAGTGGGTCGATCAGCTGGATCGAGGGGCCGGGCAGGTTCACCGCGTTGTTCTGGGCGAGCATCACGACATCGCTTCGCTGGGCATCGGCTTCGGCGCGCAGGGCTGCGATCTGGTCGTCGAGCTGCGCGACTTCGTTGCGCTTGCGCTCGTAGGCGGCTTCGCGGGCTTCGATCTCCTTCTGGCGTTGGGCCAGGGCCTCGTCCTGGCTCTTCTGGACTTCGGCCTGGAGCGACGCGAGGGCCTTCATCCGCTGCACCTGAGTGCGCGCGGCGGCGATCTTCTCGGCGGTCGTCGCGTTCGAGCTGGCCTTCTCCGCGAGTTCGCGCCGACCCTGGTCGACGCGCTTCGACTCCATCTGCAGGGCCTTGCGGTCGAGGGCGAGGCGCTTGCGCTCCGCTTCGAGAGCCGTGCGGGCATCGGCCAGGGCGACGCGCTCGTTCTCGAGTTCCTTCTGTGCCTCGGCGCGCTTGTCGAGATCGATCTCGCGTTGCTCGAGGGCCTGCGCGCGTCGCGCGTGGGCGGTGGCCAGGGTGGCGAGTTCGCTCGCCGTGCGATCGAGTTCGCCCTTGCGCGCCGCCAGCTGGCTCGCCGAGCCCTGGCTGCGCTCGCGCTCGGCGGCGAGTTCGGCCCGCTCGCGATCGAGACGCTTGGATTCCTCGCTGTTCTTCTTCGCCGCGGCGGCCAGGGCGGTGCGTTCGGCGGCGAGCTTCTTGCGCTCGGCGGCGATCGCCTCGCGTTCGCGTCGACTCTCGCTCTCGGTCTGCTGGGCCCGCGAGGCGATCTCGCTGCTGCGCGCGTCGAGGGTGGATTCGCTGCTGGTGAGCGCGGTGTAGAGCGAGGAGATCACCGAAGCAGCGGCCTCGATGTGGCGCTGCCCCGCGGCGATCAGGTCCTCTTCTTCTTCGGGCCGGGCGTTCGCGAGCTTGCGCTCGAGGCGACGCCGCTCGGCGGCGAGTTCCTTCGCCTCCGCTGCGATCTTCGCCTGCTCCTCGCGCACTCGCTTGCGCTCCTCGGCGACCTCGTCGCGCGTCGAGGCGAGGGCCTTCTTCTCCTGCTCGATGGCGCGCGTTCGCTCGTTGCGCTGCTTGCGGGAGTCGGCGAGTTCCTTTTCGCGCGTGTCGAGTTGCTTGCGCAGAGCACTCACGGTGGCGGTTTGCTTGCTGACCTTCGAGCGGAGCCCTTCGAGTTGCTTCGTGTGTTCGGCGGCGGGCACGAATGCGATCTGGAGTTCTTCGAGGCCGCTCGCCTTGCGATACCAGTTCATCGCGACGAGGGGATCGGCTTTCACGCCGAGGCCCTTCTCGTAGAGTTGACCGAGGTTGATCTGCGCGGGGGAGTGGCCCTGGGCGGCGGCCTTCTCGTACCACTCGTGCGCGGCCTTGTAGTCGGGGGTGACGCCGAGCCCCTTCTCGAAGATCTCACCGACGTAGGTCTGCGCCTGGGCATCCCCCTCCTTGGCCTTGGGGAGCCAGATCTTCAGCGACGTGGCGAAGTTCGCGCGGTCGAAGGAGGTGTACTCGCCGCCGCGGATCTCGCATTCGACGGCCGACACCTTGGCGGGGCGCGGGGGTTCCATATAGGTGAGCTGACTGCCGAGCTGACGCACGCGCCCGGGCAAGAGGCAATCGACGACGAGGAGATCATCGGCGCGTTCCGGGGGCACGTCGAAGACGGGTTGCCCGGTCGGCGAACCGCAGGCGGTGGCGAAGAAGAAGACGGCGGCGAGCGCGTTGGCGAGCCGGGTTCGCTTGCGAGGACGGGGGCTGGCACTTCGATCGAGGGCGGAAGTGTGGGTGCGCATGGGTTGGGGGTCCTCCCGTGATGTGGCTCGACCGGAAGACCGTAGCCCGCATTTCGCGCCTACGGTCGGGCGTGAGTGGGGCCCGAACAGGGCCGGGTTCCGTGCGGATTACGTGTCGGCGTTTCGGTCTCGCTCCGCCCGCCGCGCGAGCCACTTGCTGGCGCGATAGCCGGCGTCCATCGCGGGGCCCTCGATCACGACGTAGAAGAGCGGGGCGATGGCGTACGACATCAACAGGCACACCACCACGAAGAGCGTGCCCTCGAAGAAGTTGAATCGGTGGGTGACCCAGGGAGTCAGCAGGATGATGACGGGAGCGTGGATGAGATAGAGGCTGTAGGAGACCCGCCCGATGAAACCCAGCAGCGGTTTCGCAAGGAAGTTGCGCACGCCGGGCGAGTGGACCGCGCACATCACGATCAGCGCGGCACCGCAGCAGTAGAGCACCAGCGAGCGCACGGGCTGCTTCTGGTTGAGGATGAAGTAGACGGGGCTCGTGAGCATCGCGACCCCCGCCATGAGGATCAGTCCTCGCGCGCTCGCGTGAAGCTTGCCGAACAGCCGGGCGAGGGCTTCGCGCTCGCTCCAGATCGCGATCCCGAAGGTGAAGTCGAGCGCGAAGCGCAGGACGTCGAAGGTGTGCTCGTAGGGGATCGTAAGCAGTGGAATCGAAATCAGCGCCAGGAGCACCCAATGGAGGCGCATTGCCACAAGCATGAGGAGTGGCAGCAGGATCGAGAACCAGGCCTCGACCTTGAGCGTCCAGCCGACGGGCAGCTGAACGTAGGCCTGCCCCGGAAAGGTGAGGGAGTGGAGCAGCGCGGGCACCGAGATGTGGACGCGCCGCATGGCGATCATCATTTCGGAGAGCGCGTCGGGTGCCGTACGCTCATAGACCCAGCCGCTCAGTACCCAACTGAGTAGCAGCCCCGCCACGTACGGCGGATGGATGCGCAGCACGCGTCGCGTGTAGAATTGGAACAGCCCCACGCGAGAGAAGGCCGCCGTCGCCGGGCGTGCCAGCACGTAGCCACTCAAGACGAAGAAGAGATGAACTCCACCCCCACCGTTCGAGATCAGCGCCACGGGACTCTGTTGCAATGCGAAGGTGGCGGCGACGGGCTTGGCGAGCGCACTCACCGAGTGGGCGACGACGACCATCGACGCCGCGATGCCGCGCAGGCCGTCGAGGGCCTCCACGCGCCCATCCCCCGCGCTCGTCCTTTCTTTCCCGCCGCTTTCCCCGTCGCTTTCCACTTCGGCGCCCGTGCTCGTTTCATTTCAGTCTCGCCCCAGTCTAACCGAGTCGACCGGGGGGACTTGCCCCCTCACTGTGAGGAAGAGTTGCACCATGAGTAACGAGATCACCTGCTTCAAGGCCTACGACGTTCGCGGCCGCATTCCCGACGAATTGAACGAGGACATCGCGTACCGCATCGGTCGCGCCTATGCGTCCTTCGTCTCCCCGAGCAAGGTGGTGGTCGGCCACGACATCCGATTGACGAGTGAGTCGATCAGCAACGCCCTGATCGAAGGCCTGCGAGACAGCGGCGTGGATGTCCTGCATATCGGGACCTGCGGCACGGAGGAGGTCTACTTCGCGACCTTCCACTACGAGACCGACGGAGGCATCGCGGTCACCGCGAGCCACAACCCCAAGGACTACAACGGCATGAAGTTCGTGCGCGAGCAGTCGCGCCCGATCAGCGCCGACACGGGGCTGATGGACATTCGCGCGCTCGCGGAGGCGAACGCATTCGAGAAGGTCGACAACCGCGGCGCCCTCGAGCGTCTCGACCATCGCCCGGCCTACATCGAACACCTGCTCGGCTACATCGACAAGTCGAACTGTCGGCCGCTCAAGATCGTGAGCAACCCGGGCAACGGTGGTGCGGGGGCCGTGGTCGATGCCCTCGATGCGGCGTTGCCGTACGAGTTCATCCGCATGCACCACGAGCCCGATGGCAACTTCCCGAACGGCGTGCCGAACCCACTCCTGGTGGAGAACCGCGCCCCCACGATCGAGAAGATCGCAGAGACGGGAGCCGATCTCGGCATCGCGTGGGACGGCGACTTCGATCGCTGTTTCTTCTTCGACGAACTCGGCCAGTTCATCGAGGGCTACTACATCGTCGGCCTGCTGGCGTCGGCTTTTCTCGACAAGCAGCCGGGGCAGAAGATCGTGCACGATCCGCGCCTCACCTGGAACACCCTCGACATCGTGGCGGCGCGCGGGGGTAGCGCGGTCGTGAGCAAGAGTGGTCACGCCTTCATCAAGGAACGCATGCGCGAGGTGGACGGCGTGTACGGCGGCGAGATGAGCGCCCACCACTACTTCCGCGACTTCTCCTACTGCGATAGCGGGATGATCCCGTGGCTGCTCGTCACCGAACTGATGTCGACGACCGGCAAGCCGCTCTCGGCCCTGGTCCAGGAACGCGTCGATCTCTATCCGACAAGCGGCGAGATCAATCGCCGCCTTGAGGATGCCCCGAAGTCGCTCGCGGCGGTGCGCGCGGCCTATGAGGGGCAGGCCAACTCGTCGGACGATCTCGACGGGTTGAGCCTCGAGTTCGACGACTGGCGCTTCAACCTCCGCTCGTCGAACACCGAACCGGTCGTGCGTCTCAACGTCGAATCGCGTGGCGACGCGGAACTGATGCGCGAGAAGACCGAAGCCATCCTCGCACTGCTCGGCGGAGAGCCGGCCTAGGGCACGTCACTCGAAGCCGGAGCCCACCTTTCGCAGATGCCGAGCCAGGCGTCGAGCTTCTTGGCGTAGGTGGTCGAGCGCAGGGGATCGCTCGCGGTGAGATCGGTGGTCTCTTCCGGATCTTCGCTCGTCTGATAGAGGGTGTGGTGCACCGTGCCATCGCTCGCCGTGCGGCGAACGATCCGGTACTCGCGCAGGCGCATCCATCGCACGCGTTCGCCGTTCACCATGCCTTCCCCCGTCACCGTCATGGGAATGCCACGCGGAATCCCGACCAGCACTTCGACGAGGTCGCGCATTGCGAAGCTATAGGCGGTGTGGGGGAAGCCGTAGCGCTCCGGGCGTCGCACCTTGGCGAGCATCATGAGGGTCGGGCCGAGATCCATCGCCCGTGCATCGTCGGCGTGCACGGCACCCGGGGCCAGGCGCGGGGGGAAACGGAAGACGAGGGGCACCCCCGTATCCTCCTCCTGCGGAATGCGGGTGGCGTTCATACGCGGCGTCTGTGTCGACGTCATGGCGATGACCGTCTGGTTCGGGCCTTCGACACTGCGAACCAGGCGCACGAGGTCGTCGATCCGCCCGTCGGTCTCGGCCGGCGTGCCCCGGACCTTCGTGTGCACATAGAGCAGGAAGGCCCGCTTCTCTGCCTCCCGCTTCCAACCCTCGAGCCAATCGGCGACCGCACTCGTGAGGCTCCCGTTGGTCTCGACGCTCTCGAAGCCCTGGGTGAGACCCCGCGGCGTTTCGAGAACGTCGATGTCGGAAAGGGCCGCGGTCGCGAAGCCGCGCTGCGCGAAAACCTCGGCGAGGGTGAGCTCTTCCTCCTGGAGCACCGCATCGCTACCGCGCACGCCATGTCTCTCCGGGGGCTGCGAGATCAACAGGGTCGTGCGATTCGAAACCGCGTCCATCGAAGGCAGCAGCGACGATTCGAAGCGAGCCCCCTCAGCGGCGAGGGCCTCGATGGACGGCCACACTCCCGCATCGTCTCCGATCGCGTCGGCCGGGATTCCATCCACGACGAGCACGAACACGTTGGGATGCCCCTGCCGATGGATGCTCTCCCGCTCCGAACAGCCAGTGAGCCCCATGAGGAGCACAACGAGGGTCGTGAAGCAGGCTCTGGCGAACGCTCTCTGCATGGTTGTGGGCGGCACTCCTCAGCGTCGGCGCCACAACTCTACGCGCTTCGAACTGTCGAGCCAGACCGATTCGAAGTTTCGTGCGAGACGTTCGCGGTCGGCCTCCTCCGCGTCGACCGAGAGCAGCGCGTCGAGGGGAAGCCGACCCCAGTCGGTCTCCCAGGCGGCGTTGACGTCGACGTCGGGGTGCAGCCTTGCGGCGCGCTCGGTGAGGCGTACGGGGAAGAAGCGCTCACGCGCCTGGTAGTTCGTCGTCACGATGCCGCCATCCATCGCGAACCACGCGACCGCATGGCGCAGCGGTTCGAGGTTGGCCTCGCTACGCGGATCCCGGTCGAATAGGGCGGCGCTGATCCGTCCGTCGATCGGGTGCAGGGCGGCGCCCTGCTGGACTTCGGCCGCGATCGCCGCGCTGGGTGCGGCGAGACGAATCGTCATCGCGATCGAGAGCAGGGCGAGGGCCGGCGGTAGCCACCGGCGATCGAAAGTGGCACCCGAGGTCTCGTCGCAATCGAGGGCGGGGAGCAGCAGCAGCGGGATCCACCAGGCGAAGCGACCCGTGAGATATCCGCCACCGCCCAGTGCATCGGGCAGGGCGAGGTGAAGCAGGGCGAGCAGGGCGGCGGAGCTCCAGACGTAGGGGGCCGAAGCGAGTGATTCGCGTCGCGCGCACAAGAACAGAAACGTTCCCGCGACGACGAGTGCGCTGAGCAGCTGACCCTGGAAGACGAAGCGTCCGAGGGTGGCGAGATAGACGATCGCGTACGACGGGTCCGGCCAGCGCCACGGTGCCTCCCCATCGGCCGAAGAGAGGATCGAAAGGATCGCGAGAAGAATCGGAAGCGAAAGCGCCGCCCCGCGCACGAGCCGCTGAACGATCGCGCGATCGCGATCGGCGACGACGGGCAGCAACGCGATCAACGCCGCGAAGAGCGCGGCCGCAACCGCGTGGAACGCGAGGACGAACGCGCCCGCGATCCACACCACGCCAGCAAGCTTCAAGAGTGATGCATCGCGCCAACGCCAGGCCGCCACGAGCGCCAGCAGCGCGATATCACTCGCGAGCTGGTAGGCGTAGAAGCCCATGAAGAGCGACCACGGAAACGCGAAGGCGAGCGCCGCCCACGCACCCGGGTAGGGGGCTCGTTCGTGCGCCCGCAACCACGCGACGGCGAACCACGCGAGCATCGCGACATGCAGCGCGATGAAGAGCCGCTCCACCGCCCACGCCGGCAGCCAGCCGATGAGCAAGCTCCCGAGCCGTGGCAGCGCGAGATGGATCGGTGAATCGATTTCGACGCGAAAGAACTCCCCCCGACCCGGATCGCCGGAGGCGAGGCTCTCGATCAGGCCGAAGTTGTAGAGGTGGATCGCGCCGTCCTGGCTCGGAAATGCGGGCATCGCGAACACACCCGCGATGAGCAGTGCGACGAAACCCCAGTACAAAGCCGCATCGCTCGCGCCCGGCACCGGCGATCAATCCTTGACGATCAGGTGATCGCGCAGCTCGTTCTCATCGCCCGGATCGATCGGAAAGTGGGCTTCGAGCAAATCGCCGCAGCGTTCGATCGCCGCACAGAACCCGGCGGCGAGGTCGCGCTGTTTCACGCCATCGGTGAGGAGATCCACCACCTCCTGCCAGGTTTCGGGAGGCAGCTGTTCGGAGATCGCGCGGTCGGCCAGCACAACGGCGCGACGTTCCAGCAGCGAGACCATGAGGAGCACGCCGGTGCGGCCCCGGGTCTGCCCGATGCCCTGCTCGTAGAACTCGACCTCCGCTCGCAGGTCGACCTGCGCGGCCTGGTCACTCCTGGGCGTGAGCAGGCGGTCGACGGCGTCGAAGCTCGCGGCCAGGTAGCCGAGCACTGCCGCGCCGATCCACACGAGGATCACCGCAGCGACATCGTTTCCGATCCAGTCGCCCAACACGGCGTAGAGATCGAGGCTGATCGCGGCCACCAGAATGAATGCGGCCGCGAGCAGGGGCACGTGACCGAACGTCGACGAACTGCGCACCAGCAGCGGAACGATCTCGCCACTCGTGCGCGCTTCGGCCGCCGCGATCGCGGCTTCGACGCGTTCGTGCCCGGCCTGCCCCAGGGTTCGATTCGCCCAATCGGGAAGCGTGTCCATCACCAACCTCCCGAGGCGCCGCCGCCCGAAAAGCCGCCACCTCCACCCGAGAAGCCCCCGGAGAAACCGCCGCCGAATGAAGACCGGCCCATCCCGATGCCGCCCCCGATCATGGGCGCGCCCCACAGGTAGCGTCTTCGCCCGCGACGACCGCCGAACAGGCCCATGCGCATCAGGATCACAAGACCGAAGAGCAGGAATGGAAACAGGCTGCCGGACGATCCCGAGCTGCGCACCTGAACGCGACGCGAATGCGAGCGCACGGCCCCTTCGAGATGCGGGCGCAGGTCGATCTCGGGATTCGTGCGCTTCGCGATCTCGAAGACCCCGACGGCCACACCCCCGTCGACATCCCCCGCGCGAAACAGCGGCCGCATCGATTCATCGATGATGCGCTTCGACCAGGCGTCGGTGAGCGCACCCTCGAGCCCCTGTCCGACCTCGATGCGCATGCGCCGCTCGTCGCGCGCGATCATCAAGAGCACGCCGTCGTCACGCTTCTCGTCACCGAGTTGCCATCGATCGGCGACGCGGATCGAAGCCTGTTCGATGGTGAGCCCCTCGAGGCTCGGCACGGTGAGCACCGCGAGCTGTGTACCCCCGCCGTCGCGAAGCGCGTGCAGCGCCGATTCGATGCGCGTACGCGCACCTTGCGAAAGCATGCCGGCTTCGTCGTTGACCGCACCACGCAGCTTCGGCACACGAAACTCCGCACTCGCGATCGACGACCCCACGACGAGGCTGAGCCCGAATGCCAGGCATACGAGCCCGCTGCGAAGCGCCACCTAGAAGGCCACCTCGGGTGCCTGTTCGACCGCCTTCTGCTCCGCCGGGTCGAGGCTCCACTGCGGCCGCTTGTCGTGCTGATAGAAGAGGCTGTTGGTGAAGCTCGTCGGCGGCACGGCAACCAGGTCGTTGAAGCGGCGGATGGCGTCGATGTGGCGCTGGCGCGCGATCGTGATGCGGTTCTCCGTGCCTTCCAGTTGGGCCTGGAGTTCGCGGAAGTTGCGATCGGCCTTCAGATCGGGATAGCGCTCGGCCACCACCATCAAGCGGCCCAGCGCCTGGGACAGCCCGCCCTGGGCCGCCTGGAACTGCTGGATCTGCTCGGCGCTCGCCTGCGAGGGATCGATGCGCATCGCCGTGGCCTTCGCGCGCGCCTCCGTCACCGCCGTCAGCGTCTCCTGCTCGTGGGCCGCGTAGCCCTTCACGGTGGAGACGAGGTTCGGGATCAGGTCGGCGCGGCGCTTGTATTGGTTGGTCACTTCGGCCGCCGTCGCGTCGAGTTCGTTCTCGGCCTGGGGGATCGACTGGATCCCGCACGCAGAGAGGAAGAGCGACGTGGCGAGCAGCCACAGGGCGATCGAGAGCCGAGTCGATTGGCGGTGTGTCATGCGGTGAATCATCGCGGGCGCGCGCTGGACTGTCGAGTGTCAGCGGATCGTTGCATGCGTGTCGGCTCTCGATGGCTCGGGCATTTCGCTGCGGAAAGCCGTGCGGGCGGACGATGGAAATCGCACTAGGATTGGGCTCGAAGAGAACGCGCCCACGCTACGGAGACCCCAGCCATGTCCATCACCGACGGTCACGAACTCATTGCTGCCGAAGCCTACGCGGCCAACGGTCCCCCCCACGATCTCTTCGCCAAGCTGCGCGCCGACTCTCCCGTGCACCATTGTGACAACGAGATCTACGAGCCCTATTGGGCGATTACGCGGCACGCCGACATCTGCTCGATCTCGCGACAACCCGACCTCTTCTTGAGCGACCCCGGCATCATCATCGAACGCCGGGGCATGCCGATCGACCGCCAGGAGGGGCTCGGCGCCATGAAGACGGTGATCGAAATGGATCCGCCCAAGCATCGCGAGTTCCGCAAGGTGGCGAGCCCCTGGTTCACCCCGCGCGCGATCAACCGCGTCGACGACATCGTGAAGGGCGCCGCCCGCGAGATCGTCGATCGTCTCGCCGGAGAGACGGGCGAGGGCGAGTGCGATTTTGCCATGGACGTCGCCGCCGCCTATCCCCTGCGCGTGCTCTCGACCATCCTCGGCGTGCCGGTCGAGCAGGAAGCCACCATGCTCGACCTCACCAACCAGCTCTTCGCTCCCGAAGACAGCGAACTCGGCTGGGGTGAGGAGGTCGACGAGAGCAACGCGCAGGAGCGCGTGATGAAGCTCGGCATGGATCTCTTCAACCTCTTCAACCCGATCATCGAGGATCGCCGCAAGAACCCGCGCGACGATCTCGCGAGCGTGCTCGCCAACGGCCAGGTGAACGGCGAGCCCATGGGCCCGCTCGAAACCCTCGGCTACTACCTCATCACCTTCACGGCCGGGCACGACACCACGAAGAACTCCCTGGCCGGTGGCATGCGCGCGCTGGCGGAACATCCCGAAGAGCTCGAGAAGTTGAAGCGCGATCCGTCGCTCATCCCGAGTGCGGTCGAGGAAATCGTGCGCTGGACCAGTCCGGTCAACTACATGCGCCGCACGGCATCGCGCGACACCGAACTGCACGGCAAGAAGATCGAAGCCGGCGAATTCGTCGTGATGTTCTACGCCTCGGGCAATCGCGACGACGAGGTCTTCGACGACCCCTACACCTTCAAGGTCGACCGCAACCCGAACCGCCACGTGGGCTTCGGCCACGGCGAGCACTACTGCCTGGGCACCCACCTCGCGCGTCGCACCCAGTGCGCCCTGCTGAACGAGTGGGTCTCGCGCATCGAGGAACTCGAGCTCGCGGGTCAGCCCGAGTGGATCACTTCGAGCTTCGTCGTCGGACACAAGCACGTGCCCATCCGGTACAAGCTCTCGAAGGGCGCTTGATAAATACCTGAAGCGAGACGCTACTCGTCACCTTCGGGTGCGCCGACCTTGAAGGGAGCAGTCAGGGCCGAGCGGTCCCACGGCACCTGGGTGCCCCCGGTCTGCTCCATCACCTGATCGCGAACCAGCACGAGTACCGTGCCGATCTCCCAATCCTGCTCGCCGAGTTGTTCGAGGAGCGCGCGGGTGAACGCGCTGTTGCGCTGACTGCCGAGGTAGGTGATGTGCCCGGGCGCCGTCGAGTAGGCGATATAGGTGCCCGGTTCGAGGATCACCTCGGCGAGCCCGGGCGCCGCTTCGGTGCGCTGCCCCGGATTGCGTTCGCGCTGGATGCGCGCGAAGTCGAAGGCGACCGGGTTGTCGTAGCTGGCGTCGAGCACGACGGCGACCTGCCCCGTGCCGCCGCGTAGCTTCTCGAGGGTCGCGCTCACGGCCGGTGCGTCCTTCTCCAGGCCATCGCGCCTGGGATCGAAGCCGATCGGTACGAAGTAGTTCTCCCCGTCGATCTGCATGCTGTGTCCGGCGTAGAAGAAGATGCGTTGCTCGGAGGCTTCACTCTCGGCGGCGAAGCGCGAGACGGCGGCCTCGAAGGCGGCGGCATCGACGTCGATCGCCGTGGTGACTTCCCAGCCGAGTTCTTGCAGCCGCTGTGCGATGGCGTGCGCGTCGTTGGGCGGGCTCGGCAGTGGGGTCGTACGCGTGTAGGCGCCATTGCCCACCACCATGGCGGCGCGCGGCGGTGGCGACGCGCAGGCGAGGGGGCCGAGCAGGGCACACACGAGGGCCACGGCGGAGAGCGGGCGGGTCAGCGAAAACGGAAGAACGGCGTCGGAGATTCGCGATTGCATCGGCGCGTCACTATAGACTTCGGTTCGTCATGTTGCCGACGGGTTCCCAGATTCGCGAAGAGGTTGCGGCCACCGACGTCGGGCGCCGCATCCTGGAGATCGCCGCGCGTCTCGTTCGGGAAGGTGGGCGCGCCGTGCTCGTGGGTGGCGTGGTGCGCGACGGCCTGTTGGGCGAGGCGGTGAAGGATCTCGATGTCGAGGTGTTTGGCCTCACTCGTGAGCGTCTGGAGGCGGTCCTCGGTGAATTCGGCGAGGTCATCACCGTGGGCCAGGCCTTCGGGGTGTGGCGGGTGGCGGGGCTCGATGTCGATTTCTCCCTGCCGCGGCGCGACAACAAAGTGGCTCCGGGTCATCGCGGCTTCGAGGTCGAGTGCGATCCGAACCTCGATTTCGCCGAGGCGGCGCGACGCCGCGATGTGTCGGTGAACAGCATGGGGATCGATCTCGCGACCGGCGAGCTGCTCGACCCCCACGGAGGTCTTCGGGATCTCTCGGTGGGGCTCCTGCGTGCGACCGATCCTTCGACCTTCGGCGAAGATCCCCTGCGAGCCCTGCGCGTGGCGCAGTTCGCTGCGCGCTTCGACTTCGCAGTCGACGACGATCTCTACGAGATCTGCTCGGGCTTCGATCTGGGCGAACTCCCCGGTGAACGCATCCTCGAAGAGTTCCGCAAGCTCCTCTCGAAGGGACGCAAGCCTTCGCTCGGTTTCGAGTTCCTGCGCGCGAGCGACCTGCTCTCGCAATTTCCCGAGATCGCGGCGCTGGTAGGCGTCGTCCAGGATCCCGAGTGGCATCCCGAGGGCGACGTCTACATCCACACCCTGATGGCCCTCGATCGAGCGGTCGCATTTCGCGAGGCCGTGGGAGAGCACGCACTGGCGATGATGTTCGGTGTGCTGTGCCACGACTTCGGCAAACCCGCGACGACGCAGACCGTCGACGGACGCATTCGATCGCTCGGGCACGAAGCCGCCGGGCTCGAGCCCACGCGCGCCTTCCTCGATCGACTGTGTGCGTCGAACGAACTGCATGGGCAGGTCGAGCGACTGGTCGCCGATCATCTGGCACCGGCGGTCTTCTTCGAACAGGGAGCGACCGCGCGCGCCTATCGTCGGCTCGCGCGCAAGCACGGTGAGGTGGGCCTCCCGCTCACCGTGCTCGAAGCCGTCGCGCGCGCCGACCACTTCGGCCGCACCACCGAGGACGCGGTGGCGGGGCGCTTTCCGGGGGGAGATCACTTCCTCGAGCAGGCCGCCGCCCTCGAGGTTGCGAGTGAAGCGCCGCGCGACGTCGTGCAGGGGCGTCACCTGATCGCGCGCGGTCTCGAACCGTCGCCGGAGTTCGGGCGGATCCTCGAGCGTTGTCGCGACCTGCAGGACGAGACCGGTCTGCGCGACGCCGAAGAGATCCTGTCGCGCGTTCTCGGCGACTAGAGCCGCCTCCAGCCGAGAAATTCCGGCTCGAGCGCGATTTTTTTCGCTCCAGTCCTTGACGGCGTTGGTCGATCGAATTAGTCATATGACCAAGTCGAATGACCAACGAACCACGAGGAGTTCGATTTACAGCACAAAAACAGCCAGTTACGGCAGCTTCGGCGCAATCGGAGGTGTCCGCTGGCAAGTCATCCACGAACCGGCGTCGCCACGACGCCCCTCGCGA